>DATDBK010000067.1:0-25259 GCA_036524935.1 Lysobacter sp.
ACGATGTCGTCGAATCGGTAACTTTCGGTGGTTAGCCCGCCCTGGCCTGCCATCCCGTTCGGATTCATCGGCAAAACCTCATGGCGCCCTCATCAACCAGAGCGGACGATGAGGAAAGGCACGCACGGCCATCATGACTCAAGTGGACCGGTGGAGGAACCTGATCCGGCGCCGCAAGAACGGTGCCATCCCCCCCACGGAGACCGTCATGAACGCCATTCTTTCCAGCCCGACCCAGCTGTCCGCCTCCCTGCCCTCGATCCTGGACACCCCCTTCCAGGGATCCGGCCGCCGCCACAACATCAATGGCTTCGACCTGCGCACGGCCGATGTCGACCGGTTCAATGGACTGCTCGCCCGCCTCGGCCGGACCCGGACCCCGTTCGATGCCGACCAGCTGGCCAGCGCGGCACGCGAATTGTGCGATCGCAGCATCCACGACTTCTCGCCGCCAAGCATCCGCCAGCGCCTGCGCCGGATTGCCGCGGTCGAGCAGATGGTGGGCGATGCCCAGTGGGAACCGGCCAACGATGCGGTCGATACCGCACAGCTGATCGTCGATTACGCCCGCAGCCGTGACGACCTGATCCCGGACTGGCTGCCCAAGGTCGGCCGTCTCGACGATGCGATCGTCGTCGACACCGCATGGCCGCGGCTGGTTGCCGAGGTCGAGGACTATCTCGACTACGTCCGCCTGCGCAGCCTGGAAGCGCATCGCCGTGGCTGCACGGTCACCGGCTTCGAGTTCAGCCGCCAGGACTGGGAGCAGGCGCGCTACGAGGAAGCCGTCTACGCCGAACACGAGCGCCAGATCCGCGAGAGCAGCTACCTGCCCAATTCAGTGTCCGTGTTCCGTGTGCACTGACAGGCGGCATCGTCGGAGCCAGCTTGCTGGCGAACCTGCGACGCCGACCTATCGCACGCGGTCGCCAGCAAGCTGGCCCCTGCGAAGGCGCCTGATGGTCGCAACGAAGACGTAACAAGGAGGGGCCGCCGCGAGGCGGCCTCTCCCGTTCAGCGCCCTCTGCGCGAAGTCATCGGTCATTGTCACCATCGACCGGCGACAACTCTCCGGCAGCGGCGCATCATGTGCGTGCTCTTACGAGAGTGCACTCCCGGCTCGCACGCCGCCGGCCCCCCGCGAGCCCTGACCACCCGGCCGGAAGCGAGGTGTGTCATGCGCATGCACCACCCGACCCCGACACCCGAACCGTTGCCGTTCGACCACATGTACAGCGGCATGCGGGCGCGACAGAGCGCCGACGACATACCGCTGGCCGAAGCCGCGGTCGCCCACTTCGACCAGTTGCTGCATGAGATCCACGCCGATGCTCCGCGCGTCAACGCCGACCGCCTGCAACAGCTGGCGGCGTGGCTGCTGAAACTGCCGGCCGAGCACGCCCACGACGTCATCGACTCGCGACTGCTGCGGGTGGATGAACTGCGCACGATGCTCGCCGACGACGACTGGGACAGCGATCTTCCGACCCACGCCCGGATCGACAAGCTGCTGGCCTACATCGACCGCGAAGACGACCTGATCGCCGACCGCACCCCGGTGCTCGGCCAGCTCGACGACGTGCTGCTGATCGAACTGGCATGGCCGGCCTTCGCCGACGACGTCGAGGACTATCGCGACTACTGCGATTACCGCCGCATCGAGCACCCGCCGGGGCTGCCGCCGGACAAACGCGCGGCGTGGGTCCGCGACCGCCTCGACGAACTGGCACTGTGGCAGCACATGCTGTGGGTGCGCGAGCAGCACTACGTCCCGTGGAACCTGCCGGCGCAGTTGTTCCGGGTCAGTTGACGCGAACGTAGCCGGGTAACCCCGGACTTGATCCGGGGGCACCCGGGATCGTGCGCCTGTTCCCCGGGTGCGCTGCGCTTACCCGGGCTACGTAAGTCGGCTGTCAAGGCTTGTACGCGCCGAGCGGACTGATAGGCTGGCCTGTGCCGCGCCGGCCGTTGGCGCCGCGTTCCAGGACAGCATGACAGCACCCCGTTTCGTTCATCTCCACCTGCATAGCGAGTACTCGCTGGCCGACTCGACGATCCGCATCGCCGAGATGGTCAAGCGCTGCGTGGCACTGTCGCAGCCGGCGGTGGCGCTGACCGACCTCGACAACCTGTTCGCCACGGTCAAGTTCTACAAGGCGGCCGAAGGCGCCGGGATCAAGCCGATCATCGGTGCCGACGTCGGTCTGGCCGACGGCAACGAAACCGCCTCGCACATGACCCTGCTGTGCCGGGACCGCAACGGCTACCTGACGCTCTCGCGCCTGCTCAGCCGCGCCTGGATGGAGGGCCACCGCACCGACGGCGTCGCCCTGCGCCCGGAGTGGCTGCGCGAGGACAACGCCGGCCTGTTCGCCCTGGTCGGACGCCACAGCCTCGCCGGACGCATGGCCGTCGGCGGCCGCCACGAACTGGCCGAAGCCTGGCTCGCTGACTGGCGCGGCTCGTTCGGCGAGCGCATGCACCTGGAGCTGACCCGCACCGGCCGTGACGGCGAAGACGCGTTCAATTCGTTCGCCCTGCACGCAGCGTCCACGCGCGGCATTCCCGTCATCGCCAGCAACGACGTGCGCTTCCTCGACCGCGACGGTTTCGATGCGCACGAGGCGCGCGTCTGCATCGCGTCGGGGCGTGTCCTCGACGACCCAAAGCGACCCAAGGACTACACCGAAGAGCAGTACCTGAAGTCATCGCAGGAGATGGTGCAGCTGTTCGCTGACGTCCCGGATGCGATCGACAACGCCGTCGCCCTCGCCACCCGCTGCAACGTCGAGATGAAGCTCGGCGAGTACGCGCTGCCGGCATTCCCGGTGCCGAGCGAGCACACCATCGAATCGTGGCTGCGCAACAGCGCGCGCGAGGGCCTGGCCAAACGCCTGGAGAAGGCACCGCTCGCGCCCGGCAAGACCCGCGAGGAGTACGACGAGCGGCTGGAGATCGAGCTCGGCGTCATCATCAAGATGGGGTTCCCGGGCTACTTCCTGATCGTGGCCGACTTCATCAACTGGGCCAAGGACCACGACATCCCGGTCGGTCCGGGCCGTGGCTCCGGTGCCGGCTCGCTGGTGGCGTGGGCACTGGGCATCACCGACCTGGACCCGTTGCCGTACGACCTGCTGTTCGAGCGGTTCCTCAACCCCGAACGCGTGTCGATGCCCGACTTCGACATCGACTTCTGCATGGATCGTCGCGATGAGGTCATCGACTACGTCGCGCGCAAGTACGGCCGCGACCGCGTCAGCCAGATCATCACCTACGGCACCATGGCGGCGAAGGCCGTGGTGCGCGACACCGGCCGCGTGCTCGGCCATCCGTACGGCTTCGTCGACGGCATCGCCAAGCTGATCCCCAACACCCTCGGCATCTGCCTCGACGATGCGCTGGGTGAGTCCGAAGCCTCCAAGTCCGACAGCAACCTCATTTCGCCCGAACTGGTCCAGCGCTACCACGCCGAAGAAGACGTGCGCGACCTGCTCGACCTGGCGCGCAGCCTCGAGGACCTGACCCGCAACGCCGGCAAGCACGCCGGCGGCGTGGTGATCGCACCCAGCCCGCTGAGCGACTTCTGCCCGCTGTTCGCCGAACACGACGGCGAAGGCCGCGGCCGCGCGCCGGTCACGCAGTTCGACAAGGACGATGTCGAAGCGGTCGGCCTGGTCAAGTTCGACTTCCTCGGCCTGCGCACGCTGACGATCATCGACTGGGCGGTGAAGGCGATCAACAAGCGCCGCGCCGCTGCCAGTGAGCCGGCACTCGACATCGCCACCTTGCCGCTCGACGACAAGGCCAGCTACGAGCTGTTCGCGCGCGGCGACACGGTCGCGGTGTTCCAGTTCGAATCACGCGGCATGCGCGAGCTGCTCAAGCGCGCCCGTCCCGATACCTTCGAGGACATCATCGCGCTCGCCGCGCTGTTCCGTCCCGGCCCGCTGGGCTCGGGAATGGACCGCGAATGGGTCGACCGCAAGCACGGCAATACCGAAGTCTCCTACCCGCACGACTCGCTGGAACCGGTGCTGTCGCCGACCTACGGCGTCATCGTGTACCAGGAACAGGTGATGCAGATCGCGCAGGTGCTGGCCGGCTATACGCTCGGCGGCGCCGACATGCTGCGTCGCGCGATGGGCAAGAAGAAGCCCGAGGAGATGGCCAAGGAGCGCGCCAAGTTCGAAGCCGGCTGCGCCGAGCGCGGCATCGCGGCGCGCCAGGCCAGCCCGATCTTCGACCTGATGGAGAAGTTCGCCGAGTACGGCTTCAACAAGTCGCACTCGGCCGCCTATGCGCTGGTCGCCTACCAGACTGCCTGGCTGAAGGTGCACTACCCGTCCGAGTTCATGGCCGCGGTGCTGTCGTCGGACATGGACAACACCGACAAGGTCACCTCCTTCCTCGACGAATGCAGGGTGATGGGGCTGACCGTGCTGCGCCCGGACGTCGACGAATCGGCGTACATGTTCGAGGCCAAGGACGCGACCACGATCCGCTACGGCATCGGCGCGGTGAAGGGCGTCGGCCGCGGCGCCTGCGAGGCGATCGTCGAGGCGCGCCGTGCCGGACCATTCGCCGAGCTGCTTGATTTCGCCAAGCGCGTCGACAGCGGCAAGCTCAACCGCCGCGCGCTGGAAGCGCTGACCCAGGCCGGCGCGCTCGACAAGCTCGGCAAGAACCGCGCGAGCTTGATGCTGCAGCTGCCGGAGGTGCTCAAGGCGACCGACCAGCTGGCGCGCGAACGCGAGGCCGGCCAGGTGTCGCTGTTCGGCGGGTTCGATACGTCGGCGCCGGCGCTGCACATCGACCTGCCCGAAACCGACGAGTGGCCGCTGACGCAGATCCTCAACGGCGAGCGCGACACGCTCGGCCACTACCTCAGTGGCCATCCGTTCGATCCGTATCGCGAAGAAGTCCGCAGCCTGATCGGCAACGACCTCTCCGGCCTGGAAAAGATCTGGGAGAACCGCCCCGAACCTGCGCGCGGCAGCTGGCGCCAGGAAGTGGAAACGGTCGTCGCCGGCCAGGTCGTCGCCCTGCGCAAGAAGGGCGACAGCCAGATGTTCGTGCAGATCGAGGACGGCCGCGGCCGCATCGAATGCGCCTTCTTCAACGAGACCTACAGCGAATTCGCGCAGCTGCTGGTGCGCGATCGCCTGCTGGTGATCCAGGGCAACCTGCGCGAGGACACCTTCAGCGGCGGCTTCGCCTTGCGCGCGACGCGGTGCTGGGACTACGAGCAGGTCTGCACGCGCAATGCGCAGCGCCTGTCGCTGCGCCTGGACCTGCGCGAGCCGGGGACGTGGCAGCGCGTGGACACGGTGCTGGCCGGCAACCGTCCGGGACAGACGCCGATCCGCCTCGACCTGCTGGTACGCAAGGGCAGCGCCGGCATGCTCGATCTCAACGGCACGCAGTCGGTGCGGATCGATGCGGAACTGGCGTCGAAGCTGCGCGCAACGCCGGGCGTGCGTGCGGTCAAGGTGACGCTGGCGAAGCCTTGGGGGAATTGAGGGGCTGAGGGGTCCCGGGTGCGCTGGCGCTTACCCGGGCTACGTCCATCGCCGTCAGAACTTCAGCTCTGCCTTCCAGTCGCGACGCGCCTGCGGTACGCGGATGACGACCTCCTGCTTCTGCGCGTCGTATCGCCAGTCCGCGATCGACTGCCCGTCGAGCCGAAGCGACGAAGGCTTGCGCGCCACGCCATGTACCGTCACTTCGGCATCGCTCCACCACGGCACGAATCCATCGTGCACGACATGCGACGTCAACAACGCCCCGCGCTTCGATGACTCGCAGGCATACGCCACGCGCAGCAACGCCCCGCTCTTGTACGCCGGGCTCTCGCCATCGTCCTGGTACAGCGATCCGCTGCACTCGCCGCCCGCCTTCGGCAGGTACACCTGCAACTGCAACGGGCCTGCGGGTTTCTCACCGGTGTGCTGCACCAGCGCCTGCATCGGCACGATGGCGCCGGCGCGTGCGTACAGCGGCGTGGTCGCCGGCCGCGGATCCAGTTTGATCGGATCCTTCTGCGCCACGTGGCGGCGCGACGTGCCGAACTCGTACCACTCGCCGGGGGGCAGCACGATCTGGTGCGCATCCAGTCGTTCATCGCTGACCGGTGCGACGAACAGGTCCGGCCCGAACAGGAAATCGCGGTCGTTGCCGTAGAAGTTTTCCGCGCCCGGATACTGCAGGAACACCGGCCGCATGATCGGCAGGCCGTTGCGCGAATTCTCCTCGGCCAGTGTGTAGAGGTACGGCATCAGCCGGTACCGCAATTCGATTGCCTCGCGACGCAGCGCTTCATGCTGCGGTCCGTCGACCCAGGCCTCGTGCGGGCGGGTGTCGGTCGCGGCGTGGTTGCGGAATACCGGATTGAACGCGCCGAGCTGGAACCAGCGCGTCAACAGGTCCGGCGGCGGTGAGCCGATGAAACCGCCAACGTCGTCGCCAGCCAGGGCCATGCCCGACAGGCCCAGGCTCAGCAGGTTCGGCGTGCTCTGGGCGAGGTGGTGCCACGTCGCGCTGTTGTCGCCGGTCCAGGTCGCCGCGAATCGTTGCGTGCCGGCATACGCCGCCCGCGTCAGCACGAACGGACGTTGCTCCGGCTGCAGGTTCAGCAGGCCCTCGAACGTCGCGCGTGCATTGAGCATGCCGTAGACGTTGTGGATGGCACGATGATCGCGTTGGCTGCCATCGTCCATTCGATGCACCGCGTCCAGCGACATCGTGTTGCCGGGCACGCGGAACACCGACGGCTCGTTCATGTCGTTCCAGTAGCCGGCTGCGCCCATCGCGGCAAAGTCGCGGTACAGCCCGCCCCACCAGTCGCGCACGCGCGACAGCGTGAAGTCCGGGAACACGGCATCGCCCGGCCATACCGGGCCGATGTACAGCGAGCCGTCGGGATTGCGGATGAAGACATCGGCGGCCAGCCCCGAATCAAACGGCGCATAGCCGGTGCCAGGCGCGTGCTTGATATGCAGGTCGGTGATCAGCACCGTACGCAGCCCCTGCGCGCGCAGGTCGGCGATCATCTGCTCGAAGTGCGGGAACTGCTTGCGGTCGACGGTGAACGGCGCGTAGCCGTCCTGGTAGTCGATATCGAGGTAGATCGCGTCACTCGGTATGCGATGCTCGCGCAGCTGCGCGGCGACCTCGCGGACCTTGGATTCCGGGTTGTAGCTGTAGCGCGACTGCTGGAATCCCAGCGCCCACATGGGCGGCAACGGCGTGCGCCCGGTCAGCGCGGTGTAGCGTTCGAGCACGCGCGCCGGCTGCGGTCCTGCGATGAAGTAATAGTCGAGCGCGCCACCTTCGGCGCCGAACGAGAAATACGCTTCCGACTCCTTGCCGAAGTCGAAGCTGCTGCGCGCGGTGTTGTCGAAGAACAGGCCGTATGCGGTGCCGGCGCGCAACCCGATGAAGAACGGGATCGACTTGTACAGCGGGTCGCTGTTGCCCTGCCATCCGTAGGCGTCGGAGTTCCACATCGTGAAGGCGCGGCCGCGGCGATCGATCGGGCCGGCCTTGTCGCCGAGACCGTAGTAGTGCGCGTCGACCGGCATCGCCTTCCAGCTGCGTACGCGCGGGCCGTGCGGACTGTCGGCCCACGCCATCGGCATTTGTTCCGAATCGGCCAGCAGGACCTGGCCGGCGCGATCGGCGAACTCGACGCGCAGCGGCTGCTTGCGGATGATTGCGACCACGTCTCCGGAGGTGATCCTGACCGCGTCGGGCGCATCGACCACGTCGGCCCTGGCCGGCGACTGCGTCGTCACCACCGCCCACGACGGCGTGTCGTCGAAGCGGCCGTCCGGCGCCAGCGTGACCCGATAGATGCCCTCGCCCATCGCCGTGACCCGCACGCGTGCCGGACCGGCCGTGACCACGGCACCGTTGGCCTGGACCTCAACCCGGTCAACCGCGCCGACGTGCCGCCAGCCCTGGGCTGCCGCCGGCGTGATGCCGGCCAGCACGCACGCCATCGCCGCTGCGGCGGCCCACCCACGTCCCTTCATCACGGCTCCCAAGACTTGCCCCTCCCGCTCCAGCGCGGCAAGGGGATTCAAACACGCTGCCGCGCGGTCCCGGCACCGGAGGGCGATGAATACGACTTCAGTGCCGTTGGCCGTCCATTGGCGGCGATGGGCGGTGATGGACGGCGATGGACGGCATTGGGCCGACCCATGCCGCACCGCCACACGTCTCGGTACGGTCGCCCCGGCTCGGCTAGACTGTCGCCTTTCCGGCCAACGGCCCCCGCATGAACCCGAATTACCTCGATTTCGAGCAGCCCATCGCCGACCTGGAAGCCAAGATCCAGGAGCTGCGCCATGCCAGCAACGCCCCGGCCGTGGACGTGGATGCCGAAGTACATGCGCTGCAGGACAAGCTGCGCATCCGCACCGCCCAGATCTTCCGCGACCTGAGCCCGTGGCAGGTGTCGCAGCTGGCCCGCCATCCGGCACGCCCGTACACCAACGACTACATCCGCATCATCTGCGACGAGTTCCAGGAACTCGCCGGTGACCGCGCCTTTTCCGATGACGCCGCCATCGTTGGCGGCCTCGGCCGCATCAACGGTCGCAGCGTGGTCATCATCGGCCACCAGAAGGGCCGCGACACCAAGAGCAAGATCAAGCGCAACTTCGGCATGCCGCGTCCCGAGGGCTACCGCAAGGCGCTGCGCCTGATGAAGCTGGCCGAGCGCTTCCGCCTGCCGCTGCTGACCTTCATCGACACCCCGGGTGCCTACCCCGGCGTCGGCGCCGAAGAGCGCGGCCAGTCCGAAGCCATCGCCCGCAACCTGCTGGAGATGAGCGAGCTGAAAGTGCCGGTGATCGTCACGGTGATCGGCGAAGGCGGCTCCGGTGGTGCGTTGGCGATCGGCGTGGGCGACCGCACCCTGATGCTCGAGTACAGCACCTACTCGGTGATCTCGCCGGAAGGCTGCGCGTCGATCCTGTGGAAGTCGGCCGACAAGGCCAAGGACGCTGCCGAACAGCTCGGCCTGACCGCCAAGCGGCTGCTCGGCCTGGGCCTGATCGACAAGGTCGTGCGCGAGCCGATCGGCGGTGCCCACCGCAATCCGCGCCAGATGGCCACGCGCCTGAAGGCGGTGCTGCTCAACGAGCTCGACACGCTCGAGGCATTGCCGGCCGAGGACCTGCTGGAGCGCCGCTACCGTCGCCTGCGCAGCTACGGCGCGTACGAAGCGGCCTGACGCGCGACAAGGAGCCAGCTCACTGGCTCCTCCGACGAACTTCGCGGCGTGGACTCACCAGGCGCGCAGATACTGCTCCGGCGCATGCAGCTCGGCTTCGAGCTCGTGCGCGGCGCGACGCGGGAAATACGGATCGCGCAGCAGTTCGCGCGCCAGCAGTACGACGTCGGCGTCGCCGCTTTCGATCACTGATCCGGCGTGCTCCGGCTCGGTGATCAGGCCCACCGCGCCAGTCGCGATACCGGCCTCACGGCGGATACGCGCCGAGAACGGCACCTGGTACCCGGGCTGCAACGGAATCTTCGCGCCGTGGACGAGGCCACCACTGGAAACGTCGAGCAGGTCGACGCCGCGCTGGGCCACGATCCGCGCAAGTTCGATGCTCTGCTCGACATCCCAGCCGCCGTCCGCCCAGTCGGTCGCGGAGATGCGCAACCACAGCGGCAGTCGCTCCGGCCAGACCTTGCGCACCGCATCGAGCACTTCCAGCAGCAGCCGCGTGCGGTTCTCGAAACTGCCGCCATAGGCATCCTTGCGCTGGTTCGACAGCGGCGACAGGAACTGGTGCAACAGGTAGCCGTGGGCGGCGTGCAATTCGATCAGACGGAAACCGGCGGCATGCGCACGCCATGCGGCCGCGGCGAAGTCATCGACCAGGTTCTTCAGTTGCGCCTCGTCCATCGCGCTCGGCACCGGCGAGGTTTCGCTGAAGGCCAGCGCCGACGGCGCCACCGGGGTCCAGCCGCCATCGGCCGCGCTCACCGCTATGCCGCCCAGCCACGGCGGTGCCGTGCTGGCCTTGCGTCCGGCGTGGGCAAGCTGGATGCCGGGGACCGAGCCCTGGCACGAGATGAAACGGGCGATCCGCGCCCAGGCCTCGGCCTGTCGGTCGTTCCATAGCCCGGTATCGGCCGGCGAGATACGACCCTCCGCCGACACCGCGCTGGCCTCGGCGATGATTGCGCCGGCGCCGCCGACGGCGCGACTGCCCAGGTGCACCAGATGCCAGTCGTTGGGAACGCCATCGACCGCCGAGTACTGGCACATCGGCGCCACCACGAGGCGGTTGCGCAGGGTCAGGGAACGTTGCTGCAAGGGGTCGAATAAGCGGGCCAAGGCCGTCTCTCCAGTGATCATGTGGCGCCGGGTGCAGACAGATGGTGCGTCCGCGGCGGCGACAACACAGCATCAGCAATGGGTTGCTGCATTCCAATGCCGTGGCACCATCGGCACATGCCGTCCGCGCCCCCGCCCACGCTGTCCGCCGCCCTCCACGACCGGCCCGACGCGCCGCTGTGCGTGGGCTACAGCGGCGGGCTGGATTCGAGCGTGCTGCTGCACCTGCTGGCGAACTCGGGCGCGATGTCGCTGCGTGCCGTGCACGTGCATCATGGCCTGCATCCGCAGGCCGACGCGTGGGCGGAACGCTGCACACGGACCTGCGCAACGCTGGGCATTCCACTGGCTGTGGTCCGGGTGACGGTGACCCGCGAGGGCGCCGGCCTGGAGGCTGCGGCCCGCACCGCCCGGCATGGCGCCTTTGCGGACGCCCTCGTTGCCGGCGATGTCCTGGCACTGGCGCATCACCGCGACGACCAGGCCGAAACACTGCTGCTGCGCGCACTGCGCGGCTCCGGCATCGACGGCCTGGCGGCAATGCGGCGCTGGCGACCGTTCGGCCCCGGCCGGCTGTGGCGGCCATTGCTCGATCATGGCCGGGACGAGCTGCTTGCCTACGCCCAGGCGCATCGACTGGACTGGATCGACGACCCCAGCAACACCGATACCGGCTTCGACCGCAACTTCCTGCGCCAACGCGTCCTGCCGCTGCTGCAGGAGCGCTGGCCGCACGCCGGCGCGGTATTGGCCCAATCGGCGGCGCTGTCGGCGCAGGCCAGCGATCTGCTCGAGGAAGGCGATGCGCAGGCGCTCGCCTCCGTCGCCACCGCCGACCCGCATTGCCTCGCGCGCGTCCGCTTGCTCGCGCTGTCGCCAGCCCGGCGTGCACGCGTTCTGCGACGCTGGATCGCCACGCTCGGCCTGCCTGCCCTGCCGGGCAACGGCATCGCCCGGATCGAGGCCGAAGTCCTCGCCGCCGGCGACGACGCCGACGCCCTGTTCGCCTGGCATGGCGTTGCGGTGCGCAGCTGGCGCGACCTGCTGCATGCCGATGCCGTCCGCCCGTCGATGCCTGGCAACTGGCGCAGTGCGTGGAACGGCCAGGCGCCGCTGACACTTCCGCACGGCGGTCAGCTTCGGCTCGATGGCGCCACTTCGTTCGAAAACGCGCTGGTCGTGCACGCCCGACAGGGTGGCGAGCGCTTCGTCCAGCCCGGGCGTGACCACTCGCACGCGCTCAAGCACGTGCTGCAGGACCTGGGTGTGCCGCCGTGGCTGCGTGAACGCATGCCGCTGCTGGGCGATGCCAGTGGCCAGGTGCTCGCCATCGCCGACCTGGCGTATTCCGGCCCGTTCGATGCCTGGCTGCGCGAGCGTGGCGCGCGGCTGTTCTGGGAGGACGCCTGACGGCGCAGGCGGGCCACGGAACTGCGCTTTGGTGCCTGCTGCCTGATTGCGGCAATTGACCCCCGCGGAACAGCGTCGCAAACTTCGCCCATGTCGCGAAAAACCGCCAACGAAACCGCTGCATCCGCCTCGCCCGTCAGCGATTTCGAACAATCGCTGGATGCGCTCGAGCAACTGGTCGAGAAGATGGAGCACGGCGAAATGAGCCTGGAGGATTCGCTGGCCGCCTACGAGCGCGGCGTCGGCCTCTACCGCCGCTGCCAGACCGCCCTCGAGCAGGCCGAGCTGCGCGTGCGCCTGCTCAGCGACCCGCAGAATCCGGCGGCCGCCGAGCCGTTCGCCGCGCTGTCGCCGCAGACGCCGAACGATGTCTGACGTCAATGATGTCTGACCTGGCCGGCTGGCGCGAACGCGCCGACGCCGCGCTCGCACGAGCCCTGCCCGACCCCTCGCAGCCGCCGCAGCGGTTGCATGCCGCCATGCGCCACGCCGTGCTGCTGGGCGGAAAGCGCATGCGGCCGCTGCTGGTGTACGCCAGCGGCGCGGCGCTGGGCGCCGATGCATCGACGCTTGATGCGCCGGCGGTGGCGGTCGAGCTGATCCACGCTTACTCGCTGGTGCACGACGACCTGCCGGCGATGGACGACGATGCGCTGCGTCGCGGCCAGCCGACCGTGCACGTTGCGTTCGACGAAGCCACCGCGATCCTCGCCGGCGATGCGCTGCAATCGCTGGCGTTCGAAGTGCTGGCAGCAGCTCCGGGAACGGACAGTGTCACCGTCGCCCTGATGCGCACGCTGGCCACCGCTTCCGGCGCCGCCGGCATGTGCGGTGGCCAGGCGCTTGATCTGGCCGCGACCGGCAATGGCGCGACGGTCTCCGTCGCCGACCTGGAACGCCTGCACGCACTCAAGACCGGCGCGCTGATCCGCGCCGCGGTGCGCATGGGCGCATTGTGTGGCGGCGCCGGCGATGCCGAACTCGATGCCCTCGATCGCTACGCGGATGCGCTTGGCCTGGCCTTCCAGGTACGCGACGACATCCTCGACATCGAAGGCGACAGCGCCACCCTCGGCAAGACCGCAGGCAAGGACATTGCGCAGGACAAGGCCACGTTTCCGGCGTTGATCGGGTTGGATGCGTCGCGTGCGCGGCTGCAGGAGCTGGCTGCGGCGATGACGGCGGCGCTGGCGCCATTCGGCGCGCGAGCTGATGCGCTGGCCGCGTTGGGGAAACTGGCGATCGAGCGGGATCGCTGAGCCTGCCGCTTCCCGGGTGCGCTGCGCTTACCCGGGCTACTGGTCGGCTTGATACTTCCCGGGTGCGCTGCGCTTACCCGGGCTACTGGTCGGCTTGATGCTTCCCGGGTGCGCTGCGCTTACCCGGGCTACCGGTTGGCTTGATGCTGGGTTGGCGTAGCCCGGGTAAGGCCATCGGCCGCACCCGGGAACTGCACGCCGACCGCGACCGGCTACTTCACCAGCCGCAGCGTGAACGGATAACGGTAGCTGACGCCGTCGTTCGACTTCACCGCCGCGATGATCGTGAACACGAGCCATGCCACGCCGACCACGACCCACGCCGGGATTGCGATCAGCAGGCCGATGCCCAGGGTGATGAACACCAGCACCGCCAGCGCGAAGAACACGATCGCCACGGTGATGTTGTAGTTCAGTGCTTCCTTGGCCTGGTCCTCGACGAAGGGCATCGTGTCCTTCTTCAGCAGCCAGATGATCAGCGGGCCCAGGAACGTGCCCCAGCCGCCAATGCCGGACGTAAGCACCGCACCGGCAATGGCCGACAGATGCGCGAACATCGCCCACTGGCGCTGCTCTGCCGAAATTCCGCTGAGGTTGTTTTCCGGCGGCGGAGGCGGCGCGGAGTACGGGCTCGGATCGTTCGGATTTTCGCTCATGACGGTCTGCTCCCTCGACTGTTCAGGTCACTTTCCACTCGCGACAGGGGCAGGTCAAGCGTGCGCCGCAACCTGGCCCGACCGGCTCACTCAACCGTTTCGCCGGCGACCGTCATACGCCCGACCAGGATCGAACCGGTGCGCAGGTGCGAGCGCGGGTCGACGTCGCTGCCGACCGCCTCGATCGAGGAGAACATCGACTTCAGGTTGCCGGCCACGGTGATGCCGTCGACCGGGTACTGGATCTGCCCGTTCTCGACCCAGAATCCGCCGGCGCCGCGCGAATAATCACCGGTGACGGTGTTGACGCCCTGCCCCATCAGTTCGGTGACGAACAGGCCGCGGCCCATGCCGGCCAGCATCGCTTCGAAGTCGCCGGCGTTGGCCTCGACCTGCAGGTTGTGCACGCCGCCGGCATTGGCCGTCGTCTGCAGGCCGAGCTTGCGTGCCGAGTAGCTGCCGAGGATGTATCGCTGCAGCACGCCGCCCTTCACCAGCGGCGATTCGCGCGTGGCCACGCCTTCGCCGTCGAACGAACTGGAGCGGAAGCCGCGCTGCAGGAACGGCAGTTCGTCGATCGCGAACCAGTCGGGGAACAGCTGCGTGCCGACCGAATCGACCAGGAAGCTGGCACGGCGATACAGGGCGCCGCCGGAAACGGCTCCGAGCAGGTGGCCGATCAGCGAGCGCGACATCTCGGCGGCGAACAGCACCGGGTACTCGCCGGTGGCGATCTGGCGCGGCTGAAGGCGCGACGCGGCGCGCTGGGCGGCCTTGCGGCCGATCGTCGCGGCCGATTCGAGATCGTCGGCGGACAGGCCGATGCTGTACCAGCCGTCGCGTTGCATGCCATCGCCATGACCGGCGATCAGCGCGCAGCCGAGGCTGTGCTGGGTGCTGCGCTCGCGGCCGATGAACCCGTGTGAATTGGCGTAGACGCTGATGCTCTCGCCGGTACCGACGGAGGCACCGTCGGAGTTCTCGATGCGGGCGTCGGACTCGCGCCCGGCCTGCTCGCAGGCCAGGGCCAGGTCGATCGCGCGGTCAGCATCGATCACCCAGGGGTGCCAGGAATCGAATTCGCGCAGGTCGCGGGCCATCAGGTCGGCATCGGCCAGGCCAGCGGCGGCGTCGTCCTCGGTGTAACGGGCGATCGCGCAGGCCTGCTCGACCGTGGCGCCCAGGCTCTCCTCGCGCAGGTCGGCGGTGCTGGCACTGCCCTTGCGCTGGCCGAAGTAGACGGTGACGGCGATGCCGCGGTCGCGGGTCGACTCGACCGTCTCGACCTCGCCCATGCGGACGTTCACGTTCAGCCCGGACTCCTCCGAGCACGAGACCTCGGCCTGGGTGGCGCCGCCGGCCCGGCATTGCTCCAGCAGGCGCTGGGACAGCTGTGTCAGCGACTCCAGGCGGGCATGGCTGTCACCGAGGGATGCGGCGTATTGGGGGGTCAGTTCGTTCAATGGCTTATCCTTGTTGCCTGTCGATCCCCGGGCCTGGGCCCGGGAAGCTGTTTTTGCCCTCCGCGGCGCCTCGGGCGCGCGGAGCGATTTACCGAATGCGATCTATCAGAATCCGGGAAGAAGAGTCATGCGTGGTAGAGACGAAGAATCCGGCGAGTTCCTCAGCCCCAGCCGCAGCCAGAACCGGCGCGAGGCGCTGGAGGTGCTGGCCCTGGGCGAGAAGCTGGTGGCGCTGACCGAGGCGCAGCTGGCCAAGCTGCCGGTGCCCGACTCGCTGCTGCCGCACATCCGCGAGTGCAAGCGCATCACCGCCAACATCGCCCACAAGCGCCAGCTGGCATTCCTCGCCAAGCAGATGCGGCGCGAGGACGACGAAGTGCTGGACGCCCTGCGCGATGCGCTCGACGAGAACGGCGCGGCCGCGCGCCGCGAAGTCGCGGCCATGCACCGCGTCGAATCCTGGCGCGACCGCCTGATCGCCGATGGCGACCCGGCCCTGGCGCAGCTGCTCGACGAATACCCGTCGGCCGACCGCCAGCGCCTTCGCCAGCTGGTGCGCAATGCGGTCGAAGAGCGCAATCGCAACAAGCCGCCGCAGGCGTTCCGCGAACTGTATCGGGAACTGCGCGGGCTGATCGTGGGCGCCGGCGAGCCGGGCGACGAGCCAGACGACGACGAGTCCTGAATCCATCGTCCCGGCGAACGCCGGGACCCATGTTGATCCTGCTGTCGACCGCTTGAGACGTTTGTGCGCGATGCAAAATGGGTCCCGGCTTTCGCCGGGATGACGGTGCCTGCAAAGCTCCGATGCATCACGCCTGCGTGCCGCCCACCGTCAGCTGATCGATCAGCAGCGACGGCTGGCCCACGCCCACCGGCACGCTCTGCCCGTCCTTGCCGCACACGCCCACGCCTTCGTCGAGGGCGAGGTCATGGCCGATCATCTTC
The DNA here is from genome assembly GCA_036524935.1 of Lysobacter sp. GTDB lineage: Bacteria > Pseudomonadota > Gammaproteobacteria > Xanthomonadales > Xanthomonadaceae > Lysobacter_J. The sequence goes on from DATDBK010000067.1 coordinate 16,091, forward strand.
ACCCGCTGCATCGTCTCCGGGCCGTTGCCGATCAGCGTCGCGCCCTTCACCGGCGCAGTGATCTTGCCGTCTTCGATCAGGTACGCCTCGGTTGCCGAGAACACGTACTTGCCGCTGGTGATGTCGACCTGGCCGCCGCCGAAGTTGACCGCGTACAGGCCCTTCTTCACCGAGCGGATCATCTCTTCCGGATCGTGCGTGCCGGCCAGCATGTAGGTGTTGGTCATGCGCGGCATCGGCAGGTGCGCGAACGATTCGCGGCGGCCATTGCCGGTTGGCGCCATGCCCATCAGGCGCGCGTTGAGCGAGTCCTGCATGTAGCCGACCAGGACACCGTCCTCGATCAGCGTGGTGCAGTTGGTCGGCGTGCCTTCGTCGTCGACGTTGAGCGAACCGCGCCGCCCTGGCAACGTACCGTCGTCGACGATGGTCACGCCCGGCGAGGCCACGCGCTGGCCCATGCGGCCGGCATAGACCGAGGTGCCCTTGCGGTTGAAATCGCCCTCGAGACCATGGCCGACGGCTTCGTGCAGCAGCACGCCCGGCCAGCCATTGCCGAGCACCACCGGCATGATGCCGGCCGGTGCGTCGATCGCTTCCAGGTTCACCAGCGCCTGCCGCAGTGCCTCGCGCGCGAACTGCTCGGGCTTGTCGCCATCGAGGAGTTCGGCGTAACTGTAACGGCCGCCGCCACCGGAGTAGCCGCTTTCGCGACGGCCGTTCTGTTCGACGATTACCTGCACATTGAGGCGCACCAGCGGACGCACGTCGGCGGCAAGCACACCGTCGCTGCGCGCGACCAGGATGGTGTCGACGCCGCCGGACAAGCTCACCATCACCTGCTGCACGCGCGGGTCGGCGGCACGCAGCATGCGATCGACGCGACGCAGCGCTTCCACCTTGGCTTCGTTGCCGTAGCCGTCGATCGGATCCTCGGGCACGTAAAGTTCACGACCGCCACCGCGCACCAGCGAATGCGGCGACTGCGTCGAACCGTCGCGGGCGATCGCACGCGCGGACTTCGATGCGGCCAGCAGCGCCTGCGTGTTGATCTCGTCGGAATAGGCGAAGCCGGTCTTCTCGCCGCTGATGGCGCGGACACCCACGCCCTGCTCGATCGAATGCGCACCGTCCTTGACGATGCCGTCCTCGACCGTCCAGCTCTCGCGCCGGGCGTGCTGGAAGTACAGGTCACCGAAGTCGACGCCGGGTCCCAGCAGCGTGCCAAACATGCGTTCGAGGCCGCCCGCGTCGAGCCCGGCGGGCAGCAGCAGGCGGGATTCGGCGATCTGGATGGGCAGGGTCATCGGGTCGGGGGGCTCGCGGAGGTGTGGATTGGGGGCTGAGAACGAAGTTATACGCTGGAGTAGATGCGGGCGAAGTGCCCGGCTTCCAAGGCGACGAGGAGGTCTTTGGGAGGCGCAGCGGGGGCTGAAGGGCCCGCCCCGTGGCGGCGATGCGTCGAAGGCGGCAGCAACCGGCGAATCAGCGGTCCGGCGGCACCGTGGTCTGGGCCCGGCCCTGTTCGCTGCCGACCACCTCGACCTTGGGCTCCTTCCAGGGGCCAGTGACGCGGTAGGTGCGCGAGGCCATCTGCCCGAGCGGCTTCTGCAGGACCGCGTTGGCGGCGGCGCCGATCGCCGCGCCAACCGGACCGGCGGCGATGGCGCCGGCCACGGTCAGCAGGTTGCCCGCCTTGGGCCGCACTTCGATGGTCTGGTCGAAACTCTGCGCGCGCAGGTTGGCGCTGCCGCGGATGCTGATCGCGGCAGCGGGGCCGTCGATCGACAGGTTCTCGCTGTGGGCAGTGCCACCACTGAAGCGCACTTTGCCGCCGGCACGGTTGAAGGCGAATCCCTTCGAGAAGAAATCACGGAAATCCAGCATCAACCGTCGCGGCAACTGCGCCAGGCTGAGCAGGCCGAGCACGCGGCCAGCACCGGGTTCGACTTCGAGCAGGCGCCCATCGCGGACGTCGGCATCCAGGCTGCCCTCCAGCGTCGACAGGTTGAACTGGGCAGGGCTGCCGCTCCAGCCGGCCGCGAAATGCATCGTGCCGACGCCGCCGGCAAGTTGCTGGCCCATGCCGAAGCCGGTCATCAACGCGCCCAGGTCCTTGCTGTCGACACGCACGTCCATCTGCGTGCGGGCCGCGGCACCGCGACCGCTCCAGTCGCCGGAGATGTCGAGGGCCTGGCGATCGCTGCGCATGCGGATCTGTTCGAAGCGCATGCCGTTGCTGGTTGGTCGCGTACGCAGGTTGGCCTCGCCGAGGCGGGCACCGGCGACACGAAGGTCGACGATGTCGATGGTCAACGGTGGAATCTTCGCCGGATTGAACCCGTCGTCGGCCGGCGTTGTCGCCACCGGCGCGGCGGGCGCGGGCGCGGCGTCGCCTGCGGGCTTGGGCGCGGTCCAGTACATGCGTTCGAAACGCCCCGCGATGGCTGCGCCTTCGGCCGCGGGGATCAGCACCGCGCCTTCCAGCGCGGCACCCTCTACCTGCACCGCGGTCGCGCCCTGCGCAGCCGGCACCACCACCATGTGCGTGTCGGCGAACGCGCCACCCAGCAGGTTCAGGCGCTGCGCGGTCACGTCGATGCGTTGCAGCGCAAGTCCGCCGCCGCTGCCGCCGTACATCAGCGCGACCCAGTCGATTGCGTCCAGCACCGGCGCCCGCCCGGTGGCGACCAGGCCGCGCATGGGCGGCGCTTCGTCCACGCGTGCGCCGCCCAGCGCGATGCGCACACCGGTCTGTGACTTGCCTGCGGCGTCGTCGCGGCTGCGCGCACGCACCGAAACCAGATTGCCCAGGCTCACGTGGATGTCGTCGCTGCCCATCGGCAATGGCGCATCGATCGACGCGGCGAGCGCATCGCCGCCCGGCTTGCGCAGCGGTGCTGGCAGATTGAGTGCCGTGCCGACGAGGTCGGAACGAAGTTGCAGCAGCGTGGGGCCGGTGCGTCCCGACACTGCCTTCGGGATCGCGATGCCGACCGTCCAGCGCGAGCGACCCGCGACGTGCGGCTTAAGCCAGGCCATTTCCGAGGCACGATCCAGCAGGTCGGCGATGGCCATGTCGGCATCGAGCGCGGCTTCGAACACATGCGATTTGTCGCTGACGTACTGGTCGCCCGCGAGCAGCGACAGGCGCCCCGGCATGCCGTCATGACGCACGCGCAGGTCCTTCGCGCCGAAGCCACCGCGTGCGTACTCGGCGCGCCCGTTGACCTGGTCGAACGCCAGCTTCCAGCGTGGGTCGGCGAGCTTGGCGTCCTTGAGTTCCACGGTTCCGCCGATGGCCGTGACCGAGCCGGGAACCAGCGGCATCCTCATGTCGAAACCGACCCGGGCAGGGCCACTGGCAACCACGTTCTTCAGCGTCTCGGCGTGGTCCTTCTGCAGCGGGCTGTCGCGCAGAAGGTCCACCAGCTGCGCGGCATCCGCGCCGCCCTGGGCGTTGATCGTCAGCGCACCGCCGCCGTAGTGGTCGATGCCCGCGTGGATCTGGTCGATGGCGACGCCGGCCAGCCGGCCCTTGCCCTCGACCGTGAAGCCGTCGGCGATGAACGCGACATCGGCCTCCATGCCCTCCGCCGCCGGCCAGCCAGGCTGGAACTTGATCACCGCATCTTGCAGTCGCGCCCTCGCCTCGAAGCGGCCATTGCGGTCGCGAAACGGCCAGTTGTCGAGGTCGCCCGATACCACCGCATGGCCGTCCCGCAAGGTTCCGCCCTGCAAAGCGGAGTCCAGCCACGCGATCACGCGCGGCGGCATCTTGTGATGGATCCAGAAGCCCTTGGCGACGGGCAGCTGGGTTTCGTCGATGTCGGCGGCGATGTCGATCCAGGGCCTGGAGCCGTCACCCTGCCACCACATTCCGCCACGTGCCTTCACCCCGAAGCCGTTGCCCCTGATCGCCAGCGCCGGCGTACCGACCCGCCAGCCCGCGCCTTCGCGCCAGCCACTGACCAGCCCTTGCAGGGCCACGGTATGGACGACGCCGAAACCGCGTGGCCAGTCGAAGCTCATCGGCGACTTCGGGTCGAGCACGAGGCTGAAGCCATCGGCATCGCCATCGAATTCGCCGGCAAGTCCACTCAGGCCCGGCGCATTGCCGACGGCCCTGAAACCAAATGACGCGATTCGCGCATGTGTGCGCATTGGTCCACCGCGCACGCCAGCGACTTCGATCCGTTGCAGCGACACCTGAGGGCTCGTGCTGTGCAGCCATTGGCGAAGGCCCGGCTCGAGGCGATCGCTCAGCGCCGCGGTGGCGAGCAACGGACCGGCGTCGATGCGGTCGGCCATCAACGCGTAACGCGCGCCGCCGGCAATGGCGAGGCCGTCGAGCTTCTGCGCATGGCCGGCACTGTCGATGCGCAGCCGCGATGCATCCGCACGCCAGCCACCGTCCACCAGACGCCAGCGCCCGCGTGCCTCGATGTGCGGGAACAGCACGCGCGGCACCGTGCCGCCGGCCAATGCAGTGCCACGCAGGCCGACGCGATCGAGTGCCGCATCGACGAGGACCTCGGTGATGCGGTGGCTGCGCAACTGCGCCCACGCTTCGGCGCGCCCCTGACCAGATTCGCTGCCGACTCCGGCCAGCTGCAACAGCGGCCCCCATGCGGCCAGGTCGGCGCGGCGCGTGCCCAGGTAGGCCTTGCCGTCGCCCTGCTTGCGGTCGAAGTCGAACACGGCATCGAGCGGCGACGCGGCGGCACCCGGCACGCCGACGCTCGGCCAGGCACGCACGCCGGCCTGCACGCGCGGGCCATCGACCCGCAGGCGCATGTTGATCCGTGGAATGCGCGCATCGATGCCCAATTGCGGCGCGATCACCGACAACTTGCCGCCGATCACCTGCAACTCGCCGAGGCCTTCCAGCGCCGACAACGGATCGCGCGCGGTCTGTTCCTGGCCTGGCAGGCCGCGCACCTTCCAACGCGCGTCGTCGCTGCGCTCCAGGGTCAGGTCGAGGCCGCGCAGACGAAGCTCGGAGAAGGCATGTCCGGGCAGCAGGCCGGCGTATACCGACACCAGCATCTCGGTGTCGCCGACCGTGAATGCTTCGTCGCCGGCGCCGACGCGCAGGTTGTCCAGGCGCAGCAGCGGACCGCGCCGCGTCCAGTCGGTTTCGACCTTGTCGAACGACACCGGCCGGCCGGCGCGTTCACTCAGCCACGCGGCGATACGCTTCGGGTTGCTCTCGGCCATCGGCAGCAGCTGGCTGGCGATGGCCAGCACCAGCGCGATCAGCACCAGCACCAGCGCCGTGGTGTAGACCAGGCCGCGACGGGCAATGCGCAGACGGCGGCGCATGGGGGTGGGCATCGTGCGTCAACCTGCCCGGATGGTGAAGAATGGAAGCGGCACGCGGGAACCGGCAATCGCGCGCTCCCTGTGCTCCCTACAGAAGCACGACATCGAACTGCTCCTGCGCGTACTGCTCGTCGGCCTGGAAGCGGATCGACTTGGCGAGGAACTCCTCAAGCTCGGCCACCGCCGCCGACTCCTCGTCGGTGATGCGAGCGACCACTTTCGGCGAGGCGATCACCAGCAGTCGCTGCGCGTCGAACTGGCGTACCTGGCGGACGATGTCGCGGAAGATCTCGTACGTCACCGTTTCCGGCGTCTTCAGCGTGCCGCGGCCACCGCATTCGTGGCAGGCCTCCGACAGCTGCCGCTCCAGGCTCTCGGTGGTGCGCTTGCGGGTCATCTCGACCAGGCCCAGCGGCGAGAACTCGTACACCGTGGTCTTGGCATGGTCGCGCGCCAGCGCCTTCTCGAGTTGACGCAGCACCTGGCGCTTGTGCTCGGCATCGGTCATGTCGATGAAGTCGATGATGATGATGCCGCCGAGGTTGCGCAGGCGCAGCTGGCGCGCCACCGACTGCGCCGCTTCGAGATTGGTGCGGTAGACCGTCTCCTCGAGGTTGCGCTGGCCGAGGAACGAACCGGTGTTGATGTCGACCGTGGTCATCGCCTCGGTCTGGTCGATGACCAGGTAGCCGCCGGACTTCAGCGGCACTTCCTTGTCCAGCGCACGCTGGATCTCGTCCTCGACGCCATACAGGTCGAAGATCGGACGGGCGCCGGTGTAGTGCTCGATCTTCTCGTCCAGTCCCGGCATGTACTGCGCCGCGAAGACGCGCAGACGCTCCCAGGTCTCGCGCGAATCGACGCGCACCTTCTCGACGTCCTTGCGCATCAGGTCGCGGACCGCGCGCAACGGCAGGTTGAGGTCCTCGTAGACGCGCTCGCCGACGCGGGCGCTGCGCGAGCGCTCCTCGATCAGCCCCCAGACGCGACCCAGGTAGGCCACGTCCTCGGCCAGCTGTTCTTCCGGCTGGCCTTCGGCGTTGGTGCGCACGATGTAGCCCTGGTTGTCGCCCGACGGCGCCAGCGAGGTGATGTGGGACTTCAGGCGGGCACGCTCGGCCTCGTCCTCGATGCGCGCCGACACGCCGACCACGCGCGTGCGTGGCAGCAGCACCAGGTAACGCGACGGAATGCTGAGCTGGGTGGTGAGGCGGGCTCCCTTGCTGCCGATCGGGTCCTTCACCACCTGCACGATGATTTCCTGGCCCTCGCGCAGCAGCTCGGCGATCGGCCGCGTCGGCGTCGGTGGCAGCGGTGCTTCTTCGCCCTCACTGGCACCTTCGGCCACCGGCACCGGTTTGACGATGTCGGCCGCATGCAGGAACGCCGCGCGTTCCAGGCCGATCTCGACGAACGCCGCCTGCATCCCCGGCATCACCCGCTGGACCTTGCCCTTGTAGATGTTGCCGACGACGCCGCGGCGCCAGCCGCGTTCGATGTGCAGTTCCTGCAGCATGCCATTCTCGACCACGGCGACGCGGGTTTCGCGCGGGGTGACGTTGACCAGGATCTCTTCAGTCATGGCGTGGCCTGCTGCGTGGATTCTGCGGGCATGGGTTCCAGGCCGAATTGCCGAAGCAGCGTCGCGGTTTCGTGCACGGGCAGGCCCATCACGCCCGAGTAGCTGCCGTTCAAACAGGTGATGAAGGTTTCGGCGAAGCCCTGGATGGCGTACGCGCCCGCCTTGCCCTGCCACTGGTCGCCGGCGAGGTAGGCGGCGATCTGCGCTTCGGTGAGCGCGGCGAAGCTGACGTCGGAAACCGACACCGTCTGCGCCTCTCGCGACGGCGAAACCAGCGACACCGCCGATATCACCTGGTGCGTGCGTCCGGAGAGCTTGCGCAGCATCGCCGCGGCATCTTCGGCATCGCGCGGCTTTCCGAACACCTCGTCGTCGAGCACGACCTCGGTATCGCTGCCCAGCACCACCGCGGCGGGGTTGCCCATCACCTTGAGCAGGCCGGCACCGGCCTTCTCCCGGGCCACGCGGCGGACGTAGTCCTCGGCCGGCTCGCCGGGCTGGCGGTGTTCCGGAACGTCGAGGTCGATGATGCCGAACGGCAGGCCGAGTCGGCCCAGCAGTTCGCGCCGGCGCGGGGATTGGGAGGCGAGATAGAGCATCGGGTCCTGTGCAGGGCGGCCACGGCGCACCGGATGGGCGCGTCGGGGAGGCTCAAGTCATGAAATCGCGAGGCCCGAAGGATAACCCGGGCTGACTGGCCCCCACCCCCGAACCGGTCACGTAACCCTGACCCGGCTCACGAATCGTTTACCGTACCCGCGCACAGTGCCCAGCAGGCGCATTCCCCTCACGTCGTACAAGGAGTTCCAACATGCCCCAGTCGTTGTCCCGCTTCGCCCTGCGCCCGATGGCGCTGGCAGCCCTCATCACCCTTGGAGCCTGCTCGCCGATGTCTTCCAATGCCCAGACAACGCCCTACGTCGCCACCGACGGCACCCTGCTGAACGTCTCAGCGCAGGGCGAAGCCAAGCGCGTGCCGGACATCGCCACGGTTTCCACCGGCGTGGTCACGCGTGCCGCCGATTCCAACAGCGCGATGCGTGCGAATGCCGAGCAGATGGCCAAGGTCGTGGCGGCGATCAAGGGTGCCGGCATCGCCGAGAAGGATGTGCAGACCAGCGGCATCAGCCTCAACCCGACCTATCAGTACCGCGAGAACCAGCCACCGACCATCACCGGCTACGAGGCCCACAACACGGTCAACGTGGTCGTGCGCGACATCGGCAAGCTCGGCAAGATCCTCGACACCCTGGCCTCCGTGGGTGCCAACCAGATCAACGGTCCCACCTTCGATGTCGACAAGAAGGACGAAGCCATGGACGAAGCCCGGCGCAACGCGATCGCGAAGGCTCAAGCCCGCGCGGAGATGTATGCGAAGACGCTGGACATGAAGGTGCGTCGCATCGTCAGCATCAACGAAGGCGGTGGCTTCAGCCCGCCGATGCCGATGCGCGCGATGGCGATGAAGTCGATGGATGCGGGCGCGGAAACGTCGGTATCGCCCGGAGAGAACACGCTGAGCGTCAATCTCGACGTGGTGTTCGAACTCGGTCGCTGACCCCGGCAACCTTGTTGCAGGAAGGCCCGCAGTCGCGGGCCTTCTTCTTTTTCGGGGCAATCATTTTTTCCGAGGGAACCAACCCCGCCCGCCGTGTACGCACGTTGTCATCCATGCCGACAACCTGTGGAGGTGGCACATGGCTCAGACCCTCGCTCTTCGTACCGATGCCGTCCGCATCGGAAGGCTCGACTTCACTCGCATCTGGGCCGAGGCCGCCGCGATCGCCGTCCACGGCGTCGCCCTGTTGCTGCTGCTGGTGCCGATGAACATGTACGTGCCACCAGTCGAGTCGCGGTCCGTCACCGACGTCCTGCCGATCCTCCCCGAGAAACCTCCGACGCCTCCGCGTCCGCCGGAGAAGGTGGAGATCATCCAGCGACGCGTCTTCCCGGCAATGCCCACGATCCCGCAGCCAAGGATCGAGTTGCAGCAACCACCCATCGTCGATCCCCTCCCGGACGATGTCGCGATCGATGCCACGCAGGTCGCGAAGGTCGAAAACAGCTTGGGTAGTGAAATAACCGAACCACTTGTGGGCGTGCACCTCGAGTACGAGATAGCCCCACCCCCGCCCTATCCCGTCGATGCGATCCGCCGCTCGCTCACCGGCACGGTGCTGCTGCGGGTGCTGGTGGATGTCGACGGCAAGCCGATCGACGTGCGGATCGAACGCAGCAGTGGCCACCGCGTGCTGGATACCG
>DATDBK010000068.1:0-22238 GCA_036524935.1 Lysobacter sp.
ACAAGCCGCAATCAGACGATTGACGCGGACCCCCTCGGCATGAATAATTCGCGGTTCACCGCGTGGCTATGTAGCTCAGCCGGTTAGAGCACAGCACTCATAATGCTGGGGTCGGTGGTTCGAGTCCACCCATAGCCACCACACGGTATCCGGTCCCGCCTCGGCGGCGACCCGCACGAAACCCCGCCTCGAGCGGGGTTTTTTGTTTCCCGGTTTCCGGGGTCTGCAGCAGCGGTTGCTTCCATCGCGCCGGAGTGCGGAACTCCGGAACGACTGCGCTGCCCGCACACGTTCGAACGCCAGTTCGTCGACCTCGACGGGTCGCCACGCACGCAACCATTCGCGCACCGAGGTCTCGACGAATTGCGCAGATGCGCGTCGTTCGACCGCGCACGAATGCCTGCGCTTCGCGCACTTCCTGCAGCACGGTTTTGCCGCAGCCACTGACGCTTCATGCCATCACAGTTCTTTCACGCTTCGCGGGCAGAAATGTCCCGGCAATGAATCATCCGGCTGGCGGTCGCGAGACGTTATCAGCGTTGGTGTGAGCCGCTCGTTCGGCCAAGGAAGGTCCTGCCGCCGCGGTCGTGGCGCGGGTCGATGGCCTGTCATGCGCACTCATCAGGGACAACGGAATGACCGCACCAATACAGAACAACCACCCGGCGATTGCAGGTATGGCGATGGCCGTGGTTGCAACAATGCTGCTTTCCGCCTGCAGCAAGCGCGATGCCGCCCCTGTCGAAACAGCACCCGCCACCGCGACATCGCCTGCCGCCACCACGAAGAGCGGCGCGTTGAGCCCTGCCGAGGCGCGTGAGATCGCGCGCGATGCCTATGTCTACGGCGTGCCGATGGTCGACCAGTACAAGACCATGCACGCGTTCTCCATCGACAAGGACAACCCTCAGTACAAGGGCCCGTTCAACTCGGTGCTGAACATTGCGCGCGTGTTCACGCCGGAAGACACCGCGTTCGTCACCCCCAACTCCGACACGCCCTACACCTTCGCCGGACTCGACCTCCGCGCCGAGCCGGTGGTCATCAGCGTGCCGAAGATGGAGAAGGGTCGTTATTTCGTTTTCCAGTTGATGGACCTGTACACCTTCAACTTCGACTACATCGGCACGCGTACTACCGGCAATGACGGTGGCAATTACCTCATCGCCGGGCCGAAGTGGCAGGGCGAGACGCCAAAAGGCATCAGCAAGGTGATCCGCTCGGAAACCGACCTGGTCACGCTCGTCGGCCGCACCCAGCTGCTCAATCCTGGCGACCTGGGCAACATCAGGAAGATCCAGGCCGGCTACAAGGTGCAGCCGCTGTCTTCGTTCCTCGGCATGCCTGCGCCCCCGGCCGCGCCCGCGGTGCAGTGGCCGGAACCGATCGCACCGGGGCAGGACCGCGACTCGCCGGAATTCTTCAACCAGCTCGCGTTCCTGCTGCAGTTCGCGCAGCCGCCCAATGCCAGCGAGACCGGGTTGATGCAGCGCTTCGCCCGCCTCGGAATCGAACCGGGCAAGCCCTTCGACCCGGGCATGCTGCCGCCGGAATTGCAGGCCGCGATCAAACAGGGCGTGGCCGACGGCCAGAAGCAGATCGACGACAAGCGCGCTTCGCTCGGCGGAAGGACCGACACGCTCTTCGGCAGCCGCGAGTTCCTGAAGAACGACTACGTCGCACGCGCGACGGGTACCCAGGTCGGCATCGGCGCCAACTCGCGCGAGGAGGCGATGTATCCGATCCTCGACAAGGATGCCGATGGCCAGCCGCTCGATGGCAGCAAGGGCAGGTACACCCTGCGCTTCGCGCCGGGCCAGCTGCCGCCGGTCAATGCGTTCTGGTCAGTAACGATGTACGACCTGCCGCAGCAACTGCTGGTGAAGAACCCGATCAATCGCTACCTGATCAACTCGCCGATGCTGCCTGGCCTGAAAAAGGACCCCGACGGCGGGCTGACGATTTACGTCCAGGCCGATTCACCGGGCAAGGACAAGGAAGCCAACTGGCTGCCCGCGCCGAAGGGTCCGTTCGTGATGTTCATGCGCTACTACTGGCCGAAGCAGGAACTGCTGGATGACCAGTGGAAGACGCCCGCCGTGACCTGGCTGCCGTGACATTGATGCAGTGATCGCACCGGTGCCTGCGTGCCCCCGCTGCGCAGGCTCGCACTGAAGGCGGCCCCTGGCCGCCCACTTCGAGGAGAACGACATGCGTCACCACGTGTTGATCACAGGGCTGTGCCTGGCGCTCGCCGCGCCGATGGCCATGGCCGCGCCTCCGCCGAAGGCCGACAAGACGGCGGCGCCTGCCCCTGCCACCGCAGTCGAGCCCGAAGCTGTGGCCGCACTCGACAAAATGGGCAAGTACCTGCGCTCGCTCAAGGATTTCACCATCCACTCGGACACCACGATCGAACTGGTGACCGAGGACGGGCAGAAACTTCAGTTCCCCGGCACCGTCGACTACAAGGTGCGCTCTCCTGATCGCCTGCAGCTGGACATGCGCACCGATCGCAAGGAGCGCCAGCTGTTCTATGACGGCAAGAGCCTGACCGTGTACGGGCCGAAGGCGAAGTACTACGCCACCGTCGACGCGCCGCCGACCACCCGCGAGATGCTCGGCGCCGTCGAGGAGCGCTACGGCATCGAAATACCGTTGACGGATCTGTTCCTGTGGGGGACCGACGAAGCACCGGCGTCGGCGCTGACGTCGGCGGCCTACGTCGGCCCGGCCCGGATCAACGGCACCGCCACCTCGCAGTACGCGTTCCGCCAGGATGGCGTCGACTGGCAGGTCTGGATCGAAGCCGGGCCCAAGCCGCTGCCACGTCGCCTCGTCATCACCACCACCGACGATCCGGCGCAGCCGCAGTACGCCAGCACGCTGACCTGGAATACCGCTGCCGGACTCAAGGACAGCGCCTTCACGTTCACTCCGCCCAAGGACTCCCACCGCATCGAGATGGTCGCGGTGGACGCGGTCGCCGTCGAGGAGAAGCAGCCATGAGCATTCGCCAGCACATCAACCTGCTCGGTCTCGGCATTGGACTGTTCGCCGGAAGCACCGCCTTGATGGCGATCAGCTTCGACGTCGCCGCTGGTCCGCACGCCCGTGGCGGCGCACGCACCAGCGTCAACCACGCATCGGCGCCGCGTGGCGGCGGCGGTCACGCAGCGAACGCCAACCGCGCCGGCAACGCCAACGTGAACCGCAATGCCAACGCGAACGTCAACCGCAATACCAACGTCAATCGCAACACCAACGTCAACCGCAACACCAACATCCACAACGACGTCAACATCGATGTCGACAACGGCTGGAACAACGGCTGGGACGATCACCCCGTCGCAACCGCCGCCGCCGTCACCGGTGCGGTGGCGCTCACCGCCGCCGCCATCGGCTCGATCGTCAACACGGTGCCGCCCAGCTGCGTCACCTCGGTAATCAATGGCGTTGCCTACCAGCAATGCGGAAGCACCTGGTACCAGCCGCAGTACGCCGGCACCTCGGTGCAGTACGTCGTCGTCAATCCGCCCGGCTGAGCCGGGCGGGTGGCCACGCCACCGCACGTAACTTCCGGCGCCCTGCCCCGAACTCACCCGGTTTCCCTGCATCGAGGTCTTCCATGCGCATCAATCCCATCGTGCCTGTCCTGAGCCTGGCACTTGCCGTGCTCGCCGGATCGGCCGTCCTTGGCGTCCCGCAGGTGGCCGCGCAAGGGGCGAAGACGTCGGGCGCATCCGCGGCGACCATCGACGCGCGCCCGTTCCCGCGTGATTTCACGGTGCAGGGCACCAGCTTCAGCGTGCACCAGCCGCAGTACGACAGCTGGGAAGGCAACCAGCTCAAGGGCCGGTTCGTGATGGCGGTGAAGTCGGGCGTCCACACCGGCAAGGACGGCAAGTCGGAGCCGTCGGTCGACTACGGCGTCGTGCAGTTCGAGGCACGCACCGAGATCGACAAGGAAGCGCGCGCGGTGGTGCTGACCGACCTGCAACTGCCGTCGGCCAGCTTCCCGACCGCGACCGCGAAGCAGGACCAGTACCTGCAGCTGGCACGGCAGCAACTGAAGACCAAGTCGACCCTGACGGTTTCCCTGGACATGCTCGAGTCGGCGCTGGCGATCGCCAAGGTCGATGCGAAGATGCCGTCGTCGCTGCCGGTCAAAAACGACCCGCCCGACATCATCTTCAGCACCACGCCGGCGGTGCTGCTGCTGGTCGACGGCGAGCCTGCGCTCAAGCCCAGCGGCGTTTCGGGCGTGCAGCGCGTGATCAACACACGCTCACTGCTGTTGCAGCAGGGCGGCAAGTACTACACCAACGTGGCCGGGCACTGGTCCTCGGCGCCTGCGCTGAGTGGCCCGTGGACCGCCGCCGCCAGCGTCGACGCGGCGCTGACCCAGGCGATGGCCAAGGCGGGCAAGGACGTCGACACGTTCGATAACCCACCCGATGCACTCAAGCAGGACTTCGCCTCCGGCCGCGCGCCCGACATCCACGTGCGGACGCATCCGTCCGAACTCATTTCGGTGCAGGGCGAGCCGCAGTTCGTCGCCATCCCGGGCACCAAGCTGAGCTACATCGACAATACCGGCGCCGATGTCCTTCTCGACGGCGCCGCCGACAACGCCTGGTACGTGCTGGTGTCGGGGCGCTGGTTCACTGCCGCCACCAGTAAAGGGCCGTGGCGCTACGTGCCGCCGTCGAGCCTGCCGGCCGAGTTCGCGAAGATCCCGCCGGACAGCCCGAAGAGCGGCGTGCTGGCATCGATCCCGAACACGCCCGAGTCCCGCGAGGCGCTGATCGCCAACGACATCCCGCAGAACGCCACGGTCAAGCGCAACGAAGCCAAGCTCAACGTGCAGTACGACGGCGCGCCGCAGTTCGTCTCGATCGGCGGCACCACGCTGCAGTACGCGCACAACACCGCGGTGCCGGTGATCAAGGTCAACGCCGGCAGTTTCTACGCCGTCGACAAGGGCATCTGGTTCACGTCCGACGCTGCGACCGGGCCCTGGGCCGTCGCGACCAGCGTCCCGGCCGAGATCTACTCGATCCCGACCAGCTCGCCGCTGCATTACGTCACCTACGTCCGTGTGTACGGCAGCGCCGACGACGAGGTCTATGTCGGTTACACGCCGGGCTACTACGGAACGGTGGTGACCGACAACGTCGTGGTCTACGGCACCGGCTACGCCTGCGACCCGTGGGTCGGCGCGTACTGGTACGGCTGCCCGGCCACGTACGGCATGGGTGTGTATTTCGGCTGGAACGACTGGGTCGGCTGGACCTTCGGCTATGGCTGGGGCTGGTACGGCGGCTGGTACGGGCCTTACAGCCCGTGGTGGGGCCCTTGGTACGGCCCGGGCTACGGCTGGGGTTACTGGGGCGGCGGTGCCGCGGCGTGGAATGTCTACGGCCACTGGGGCAATGCGGCCGTTCGCGGCACGGCAGCGGCGTGGGCCGATCCCTGGACCGGCAACGTCGGTCGCGGCGGACGCGGCGGCTACTACAACGAGGCCACCGGCGGCCGCGGCGTCGGCCGCGCAGGCGTCAACACCAACATCTACACCGGCACCACAACCGCCGGTGCGCAGGGCGTCCGCTACAACCCGCAGACCGGTCGCGTTGTCGCCGGCGGCGGCGCCGCGGCGGTCAATCCGTATACCGGCCAGGCCGCAGCCGGTGGCAGTCGCACCACGGTCAACACCAACACGGGCCGCGTGACCCAGAGCGCCGGCGGTGCGGTTGCCGGCCCCAACGGCGCGGCCGGCGTGGGCGGATTCGACAGCCAGGGCAATCGCGTCGATGCCAAGGGCGTGGGCGGCTTCCACTACAACGCAGACACCGGCACGCTCAATCGCGGTGGCGTGGTCAACGTCAACGACAACGTCTATGCCGGCAAGGACGGTAACGTCTACAAGCACGACGAGAACGGCTGGAGTCAGGTCACGCGTCCCGACTCGTCCAGGAACCTTGGCGGGGAAACGCGGCAGCTGGACAGCGAGCGCATGGCGCGCGATCGAGGGAACGAACGCATCACCGGCGGCAGCTACGGTGGTCGGCCTTCGAACATGGGCTCCGGTGGCGGCAGCTACAACCGCCCCGCTGGTGGCTACAACCGTCCGGCCGGTGGCTACAACCGCCCGGCTGGCGGCTACAACCGGCCCGTCGGCGGGTTCCGGCCGAGCATGGGCGGCGGCCGCGGCGGTGGCGGATTCCGGCGGCGCTGACCGTCACCCAAGACCGGGGGGCCTCGAATGATCAGAAGCAATCGTGGATACATTCTTGCAGCGGCCGTCACTGCCGCTGCCGCCTTCGCACCCGCGCACGCGACCGAAGGCGCGGTTGGCAGGCCGATCACCGGCCTGCAGGCGGCGTCCTACTCGGGACTGATCCCGCCGACGCCGGGCTGGAACATGCAGATCGGCTATGCCCACTATTCCGGTGATATCGGCGGCGAGCGCGAGATCCCGATCGGTGGCGTCAGTTCAGTCGGGTTGACCGGCACGTTCGACATGCTGACCTTCACCGGCTTGTACATCTGGGACACCGGTGAAGGCCGCTGGAACTTCGCCTCGATGGCGACGATTCCCTTCATCGATGTCGAGGCCGACGCCGATGTCCGGCTCGGGCCGATCACCGGCTCGCGCAGCGACAGCGCCAGCGGCCTGTTCGATGCCTTCTTCGCGCCGGTGATCGCCAGCTACCACATCGACCAGCTGCGTCACGTGTCGCTGTCGCTGTACATCTATGCACCGACCGGCGACTACGAAGTCGGGCGCCTGGCCAATCCCAGCCTCAACAACTGGACCTTCTCGCCGACCGTCGGCTACACCCAGCTGTTCCAGAAGGGAACGCTGGAGTGGAGCACCACGACCGCGGTCGACATCTACACCGAGAACGACGCCACCGACTACCAGAACGGCGCCGTGTTCCGCGTCGACTCGCTACTGGTCAAGCGCTTCGGCAACGGCTGGGGCATTGGCGGAGTCGGCGGCTGGATCGAGCAGATCGAGGACGACGAGAGCGTCATCGCCGATCGTCTTGACGGCTTCAAGGGACATTCGCTGGCGCTGGGCCCGATCGCCACCTATGCGAAGAAATGGGACGGCGGCCAGGTCGAGTTCTCGGCCCGCTGGCTCAAGGAGTTCGACGTGGAGAACCGGCTCGAAGGCGATCCCTTCATGGTGTCGGCGAGCATCACGTTCTAGCCGATCGCTTCCAAGGGCCGTTCTACATTCAGGTCGGCAGCGCCTGGCGTTGATCTCTTCACCGTGTCGCAACGCATGTGCACGGTGACGCAGCGCAGTCCTCACGTCGCATTAGCGCCGCGTCCGTATCGTCAAAGGCGAACCAACCGATGCGGAGTTTGCGATGTCTGGACATCAGGACCGGAAGGATCCGCCAATCCATCGCTCGCGGCGATCCGACAGTGCCAGGCCCGATGACAAGGGCGCGGGCGAGCGGGCGCGACGCAAACGCCACGAGAGCGACAACCTCGATGAGGCATTGGATGAAACGTTTCCGGCGAGCGATCCGGTATCGCCGTTCGTTCCGGCCAAGCCCAGGGACTGAGCACGGATGACCGGCACGCTCGGTCGCGGCGAAGGCAGTCACGGGCCGGTGGTGGACCTGATCCTCACACGCAAGCGCGGCATCCACGAGAAGGCCACGCGGCAGTGGGCCGCGCAGCACCTTGCGAATCTGCTTGGCAGACAGTTCGTCGGCGAGTATGTGGCCGATCGCGACCGCGATGGCGACGTCTATTTCGTTCCCGACCGGACCTTGCTGACCGCGGAAGCCGCGCGCTTGGGCATCCGCGGCCCGGACGATCTGTTCGGTGGCGTGGTGCCCTTCCCGTTCGTCGCGACCAAGTCGATCACGCATCCGGCTCCTGATGGTGCGCGTGACCTGCCGCAGGGCTGGTCGGTCGCGCTGGGCGAGGCGTTGACGCCGTTCGTGCTGCCTGGCCTCACCGTGTTCAACATCGACGACGCCCGCGTCGCCGGGCGCAGGCTGCTTGCCGCCGGCGCGCCGATCCGCACCAAGCCCGGTCACGGCATCGGCGGTTCCGGCCAGCGCGTAGTCGGCAGTGCCGGAGAGCTCGACGCAGCACTGGATGCACTCGACGCCGATGCGATGCGTGAGTCGGGCCTGGCGCTCGAACTGAACCTGGCCACCGCGGTTACCTACAGCGTCGGTGTGCTGACGGTCGGGCCGCTTCGCCTGTCCTACTGCGGAACGCAACGGACCACGCACAACCACGCCGGGCACGAGGTATACGGTGGCTCCACGCTGCGCTGCCTGCGCGGCGGACTCGATGACCTCCTCCAATCCACCGTCGACAGCGCCGGACGCCTCGTGATCGCCGCCACGATCGGCTACGACCGCGAAGTCAGCCGCGCGTATCCGCAGTTCCACGCGTCCCGCCGCAACTACGACATTGTCCTCGTCGAGGACGCAGACGGCACGACGCGTTGCGGTGTGCTGGAACAGTCCTGGCGAATCGGCGGCGCCTCACCGGCGGAGGTGCTCGCCCTGCAGGCGATGGACGCCGACCCCGGCCTGGAACGGATCTGCGTGTCCTCCTGCGAGGTCTACGACCTGATCGATGTTCCGCGCGGCGCGGAAATCTCGTTCCGCGGTGAAGACCCGGTCGTCGGCACCATCACCAAGTACGCCATCATCGAGGCCGATGATGCGCAGGGATGCACTGCCGACGCCGGCAATGCCACCCGGGCCAGCGAACGTCATGGACATCCGGCTTGAAACCGTTGAACTCGACGTCGAGGACGAGCGCATCTGCGGCACCGTCCTCTCGCCGGCCGCGCGCCTTCCCGGGGTGCTGTTTGTGCACGGCTGGGGCGGCAGCCAGGAGCACGATCTTGTCCGCGCGCGCGAAGCCGCCGGCATCGGCTGCGTCTGCCTGACGTTCGATCTGCGCGGGCACGAGCGGACCGCGCGCCACTGGGAGAACGTGAACCGGCCGCAGAACCTCGCCGACCTCGTCGCCGCCTACGACTGGCTGGTGCGGCGACCCAACGTCGACCCGACCGCGATAGCCGTGGTGGGCATCAGCTACGGCGGCTACCTGGCGGCGCTGCTGACGGCGCTGCGTCCGGTGCACTGGCTCGCCCTGCGCTCGCCCGCGCTCTACAAGGACGAAGGCTGGGACCTGCCCAAGCTGCGCCTGCACGTCGACACCGACCTGCGCGCCTACCGGCGCAAGACCTTGCGCTGGGACCAGAACCGCGCCCTGCGCGCGTGCGCCGATTACCGCGGGCACGCGCTGCTGGTCGCCGCGGAGCACGACGAGATCGTGCCCGAGGCGGTGATCGACAACTACACCGAAGCCTTCCGCCACGCCCGCTCGCTGACACGGCGCGGCGTCGACGGTGCCGACCACGGCTTCTCCGAGAAACCGGCGCAGAAGGCCTACACCGCGATCCTGATCAAATGGCTGAGCGAGATGATCATGGGTGCGCGCGAGGAAGCGGCCGGCCTGCGCCTGCGTGAGCGCGGCAAGGTCGAACCATCGCGTCCCTGACCGTCAGCCGCGTGGCCCGCCCATCACCGGCAGGATGACGCCGTTGACATAGGACGCGCACACCGGCGAGGCCAGGAACACGAACGCCGGCGAGATCTCTTCCGGCTGCGCCGGCCGCCCCATGTCGCTGTCCTTTCCGAACTCGGCGACGTCCGCGGCGGGTCGATCGGCGGGATTCAGCGGCGTCCAGACCGGCCCCGGTGCCACCGCATTCACACGGATGCCGCGCTCGAGCAGGTTGCTGGCCAGCGACTTGGTGAAGGCGTGGATCGCGCCCTTGGTCGCCGAATAGTCGAGCAGGTGCTTGCTGCCGAAGATCCCGGTTTCCGAACCGCAATTGATGATGCTGCTGCCGCGCTCGAGGTGCGGCAGGGCGGCACGCGCCATGTGGAAGTAGCCGGCGATGTTGGTCTGCAGGGTTTCCTGCAGGTGCTCGTCGGTCAGCGTCTCCAGCGACTCGCTGTGCTCCTGGAAGGCGGCGTTGTTGACCAGGATGTCGAGGCCGCCGAAGGCCTTCACGGCCGCGGCCACGGCGGCATTGCAGAACGTCGCGTCCCTGACGTCACCGGGAATCAGCAGGCAGCGCTGGCCCTCCTTCTCCACCTGCTTGCAGGTAGCCTCCGCATCGGTGTGTTCGTTGAGGTAGACGATCGCGACGTCGGCGCCCTCGCGCGCGAACAGCACCGCCACCGCGCGTCCGATGCCGGAGTCGCCGCCGGTCACCAGCGTGCGCATGCCATCAAGCTTGCCGCTGCCGCGGTAGTCCGGCGCAAGGTAGCGCGGCCTTGGCGTCAGTTCGTGTTCGTTGCCGGGCTTGGGCAGGTGCTGGGGCGGCAGCGGATTCTGTGGCTGCCTGCGGGCACCGGCCTGCACCGGCTTCTTCGCTTCTTCGGCAGCCGCCTTCTTCTTCGGCCTGACCTTGTCGCGCGCGTCGACCTGCTGCTGGATCTTCTTCTGCCTGGCGGCGGTTGCGGTCGCCTTCGATTTGACGGGCACCTTTGTCGCCACTTTGGTCGCAGTTTTGCGGACTGCCATGATGGTCGGCTCCGTGAGGACAAAGAAAACCCCTCTCCCGCAGGAGCAGGAGAGGGGCTGCGTTGCGATCGCCGTGAGCTACTTCACCGAAAGTTACTTTTTGGCGACCTTCAACGCGGAGGCATCGACGCTCTTCACGCCCTTGATGCTCTTGGCGACAGCGACCGCCTTGTCGGCGCTCGCCTTGTTGTCGACCGTACCTGCGAGCTTGACGGTACCGTTCACCGTCTCGACATCGATCGTCGTACCCGGCACGTCAGGCGTCGCCATCAGGTCGGTCTTGACCTTCGTGGTGATCCACGTGTCGCTTGCAGGCTGCGCTGAATCGCCTTCCTCGGCTTCCATCGCTGCCTTGTCCTGTGCCAGCACCTGTGCCGGCATCGCGATGGCGAGCAACAGCGACGCGCTTGCGATCATTGACAGTTTCGCCTTCATCTTCATGCATTCCTCCCGCGTGGACGTGCGGCCAGTGTGGAAATTCACGCGTATCGCCGCGTGAAGACATCGATAGCGGCCTGTTGACTGCAAGCTGGGGTTCATCGATGCGAGCTTCGCGTGCATGCCTGATCGCACAGCGTGACCAATGCCATGGTCGCAACGTCCCCGGCCGGTTCAAGATGGCCGCACCGCGCCCAGTGAGCCTGCACCGCGATGCCCCACACCCTGTCCCGAATCGCCCTCGCCACGTTGCTGTACGCCACCACGCTGGCCGCGGCCGCAGCCGACAGCTGCCTTGCACAGTCCGTGTCCGCGCTCGATGCCGGCGCCCTGAAGGGGCAGATCGTCGTCTCCACGCTCGCGCCCGGCGGCGCGCGCGACACCCGCGTGCTGGCCGCGCCATCATCCACGCCGCTGAAAGGCGACGAAGGTTTCCGCATTGCCAGCGTCACCAAGACGTATGTCGCGGCCACCGCGTTGCGCCTGCACGAAGCCGGCAAGCTCGACCTGCAATCGACCATCGACCGCTACCTGCCGGCGCAGTGGCTCGAACTGCTCAAGCGCGATGGCTACGCACCTGGCGAGATGACCGTGCGCCAGCTGCTCAGCCACACCTCCGGCCTGGCCGACCACGCGCAGGCGCCGCAGTTCATCGCCGCGGTCAAGGCGGACCCGGCGACGAAGTGGACGCCGGCCGGCGATGTCGAACGCCTGGTCGAATGGACCCAGCCGGTCGGCAAGCCCGGCGAGAAGTACTCGTACTCCGATACCGGCTACATCCTGCTCGGCACGATCATCGAGCGCGTCAGCGGCCAGCCGCTGCCGAAGGCGGTGCGCACCCAGCTCGCGCTCGACCGTCGCGGCCTGCCAGATACCTGGTGGGAGCGCGCGGAACCATCGCGGGGCAGGACCCGCGCGCATCAGTTCTTCGAGGGGGATGACACCTACGACTGGGATCCCTCGATGGACCTGTTCGGCGGCGGCGGGATCGTGGCGACGCCGGCCGACATGGCGACCTTCTTCGACGCCCTGCTCGCCGGCCGGATCTTCAAGGAGGGATCCACCCTGGCGCTCATGCAGTCGCCGGTCGGGCTTCCCGCCGACAGCCCCTATCGCCTGGGCCTGCTCACCTACACATTCGACGGCGTCGCCGCGACCGGCCACTCCGGCTTCTGGGGGACGCTGGTGGTGCGCGAGCCGGTCTCGGGCCGGACCATCGCCGGTGCGGTCACCCGGCGCGAGGAGTTCGACCAGCTCAAGGCGCTGGTCGGCCGCTACGTGGTGGCGGCCAATGCCGCGGCGCGCGCCGGCGGCAACGGCGCCTGCGGCGGCTGACGGCGGACACCGGTGCCGGCGCCGCCCGGGTAAACTGGGCGGCATGAAGATCTTCAAGGCGTTTACCCTCGAGGCCGCGCACCTGCTGCCCAACGTGCCACCCGGCCACAAGTGCGCGCGGCTGCACGGGCACAGTTTCCGCATCGAGATCCACGTCGAGGGCGAGATCGACCCGCATGCCGGCTGGGTGATGGACTTCGGCGACCTCAAGGCGGCGTTCCAGCCCCTGTACGACCGCCTCGACCACCACTACCTCAACGACATCGATGGCCTCGACAATCCGACCAGCGAGCGCCTGGCGGTGTGGATCTGGGACAACCTGAAGCCGGCGCTGCCGCTGCTGTCAGAAGTCGTGGTGCACGAGACCTGCACGTCCGGTTGCCACTACCGCGGCAGCTGACGTCGCCTCGCGCCGGGACTACTTCACCGTCGGCCGCAGCAATGAGCCGAAGGTGAGGTACCACGAGCTGGCGCCTTCGTCGTTGTCGCCATAGGCCAGGAACATCGGGCCCAGCGGTGTGCTGAAACCGATGAAGATGCTTCCGGCGAGGATCAGGTCGTCGGCATCCACCGAATCCCTGCCGAGCCACGTGTTGCCCGTCTCCAGGCTGGCGCCCACGTACATCGGCAGCGAAACCAGCCCGCTGGTGTTGCCCGTACGCCGGTACACCACCGCGCGCCCCAGTACGGCCTGGTTTCCGAACAGCGCGCGCTCGTCGAAGCCCGACAGGTTGAGGAATCCGCCGAGGAATGACTGCGACTGGAAGAAGTTGTCGTCCTCCAGCGCGCTGCTCGCGCGCGCGCCAAGCAACAGGTGATAGCGGCCCCAGGCGCGCGCCCAGTCCGCGTTGAAGCGGGCGACGTTGCCTTCGACGTCCGCCCCCATCACGTCGTAGTAGGTTTCCAGGTCGACGCTGACGCGGATGCCATTGGTCGGGAAGTTGATGTTGTCCAGCGTGTCCCAGGTGCCGTTGTAGTTGATGCCGGCGTAGTCCTCCGTGGCACCCTGGAAGTCGTTGGGATTGCCGATCAGCAGTTCGCCGCGGTCGCGTCCTCGGATGCCCTGCGCGGAGATCCTCCATTCCGGTTGCGGCGAATAGCCAGCCTCCACCGCGGCTTCGCGACGGTTGACCCGGAACTCCGCGAGCTCATCGCCGTCGCGCCATAGCGGCAGTGACTCGTTGCGCAGCTCGATTGACGGCTTCAGGTAGAACGCGCCGGTCTGGCCGAAGGGCTGGTAGAACTCCGACAGCAGGCCGGTGATGCGGCCCAGTCGTAGCACGTTCCGCCATTCGCCGCCAAGGCTGTTGATGTTGTTGAACGTCAGGTCCGACGAAACCATGTAGCTGTTGCGCCCGTTGAAATTGTCGTCGAGCTGGAAGCCCAGCTTGCCGAACGCGCGCCACGGCTTGTTGACGGGGATGATCTCCAGGCCGATCTCGCCGTTGCGTTCGGCCAGGCGGTAGTCGATCTGCTGGAAGCGGCCGTCGCCGTAGGCGGTGCCGATGTCCTTCTCCACCTGGTCGACGTCGAAGGGCTTGTCGAGGTTATCCGCGACCGCGCGTTGCACCACCCGATTGGCCGAGGGCGAATCGCCTTTGATCACGTCGAGGAACTGCACCAGCTGCGGGTCAAATGCGCGCCGCTGCTGGCGTGCGCGGTAGGCGGCGTAGGTGGCCTCGTCGACGGCCATCGAACGCAGCTGCGGCAGCGCCGCCTCGGCTGCGCGTTCGCCGATCGCGATCGCTTCGGCGCCGCGGTTGAACTGCGTCGCGGTGATGTCACCCAGCTCGGGGCGGATCAGTACGTCCTGGTCGCCAAGCGTGGCCAGCTGTGCGCGCACTTTTTCGGCCATCAGCGCGGAGATCATCTGGTCCATGATCGCCAGCGGATTGGTCAGCGTGGCCTCGGTGCGCAGAGGCGAGCCGACGTCGACCACGATCATGCGCCGCGCACCCATCTTGCGGACCACGTCGACGGGCACGTTTTCGGCCATGCCGCCGTCGACCAGCAGGCGGTCGCCGATGCGCACCGGCGCGAATGCGCCAGGCACCGACATGCTCGAGCGGATCGCCAGCGCCAGGTCGCCATCGCCGAACACCACCTTGTCGCCGGTGATGATGTCGGCGGCAACGGCACGGAACGGGATCGGCAGCTGGTCGAAGTCCTCCACGTCCCAGGTCGACAGCGTCAGCCGGCGCAGCAGCAGCAACAGCTTCTGGCCCTGCACGATGCCGATCGGCAGCACCACGCGACCGTCGGTGAAGCCGATCTCCAGGTCGAGCAGGTAGCGGAAGTCGGCATCCTTGCGCCGCATCGGCATGCCCGCGCGCGGCGGGTTGTCGATGAACATGTCGGCCCAGTCGATGGTCTCGATCAGCCTTTCCATCTCGGCCGGGGTGTAGCCGGTGGCGTAGAGGCCACCGACGATCGCCCCCATGCTGGTGCCGGCAAGCCGGCAGACGGGGATGCGCTCGCGTTCGAGCACCTTGATCACGCCGACATGGGCCGAACCGCGGGCCCCACCGCCACCGAGGACCAGGCCGACGCAGGGCGGCTCGGCGGCAAGCGGGGCGGCAGGTGGCGCGGCAGGTTCCGCGACGGGCTGCTGGGCCCATGCCGGGACGAGCGGCAGCAGCGCCAGCAGGAAGGCCAGGGCGGCGGGCGCGGCCAGGCGGGCGGCACGGGCCCGGAGGGGCCTCAGGCAGGCGGAAACGAGGTCTCGGATCATCGTCTGGTCATCCTCGAAGTCCATCATCCCTGCTGCGGCGCATTCAGACCATGACAGAAGGCTCGCCGCGAATGCGTGAGACCGATTCTGCCAGCGGGAAGCGGCAGCCGGGGTGGCAGCCGGCTGGTTGCTGAACCCCTCCACCGGGCATGTTGCACTGCAACACAAACGGGATTATGCTGCACCGCACAATCCGAACTCCCTCCCGGATTGCTTACCTAACCGGAGTCCACCATGTACCAGCCGTTCAACGAGCAATTCGCCGCCGCGACGCGCCAGTTCGCGGAGACCGCCGCGCAGGTCAACCGCCTCACCCTCGCCAATGCCGAGGCCGTGTTCGGCCTGCAGCTGGCCGCGATCGAAGAGCGCGTCAACGCGACCTTCGCTTTCCTCGGCGAAGCCGCTGAGGTCCGCGATTTCGAAGCCGCCAAGTCGCTGCTGCCGAAGGGCGTGCAGGTTGCCCGCGAGAATCTCGAGCGCAGTGTCAGCACGGGCCAGGAAGTTTTCGGCCGCACGCTGAAGACCCACGGTGCGATCACCGAGCTGGCCAAGTCCCAGTTCGAGTCCGCCACCAAGGGTGTGCAGACCACTGTCGACAACACCATCAAGGCTGCCGCCAACAAGGCTGCCAAGTAAGTCCAGCGTTACCCAGTCACCCTCTCCAGGTAACTGATTCAATTTACCTCTCCCCGCCAACCCCTCCCGGCGGTGGTATGGAAACCCGGCAGCGAAAGCTGTCGGGTTTTTTCTTTTGGGCGCTTCCGGTGGAAGTCGTGCTGGTTACAGGGGGAGGAAGTGGGGTGTATTCCGCGGACCTCCGCTTCGCTCCGTGATTGTCCGCGGAATACACCCCACCCCCTCCTCGCCAACGCTGCGGCCGCTTCATTGAATTCGCGTGGTGGCGAGACGGCGCTGCTCGCGTGTCTTTGCTGCGCGGGTTGGACTCGGGCTGCCGGGATAAGGGGCGGTGTGCGGGCCCTCGCTCATTCGCACGGCTGCTCGGTGAGCTCGGGCCCGCACGCCCGCGAAACGCATTCATGGTTCGCAGCCAACGCGCACGACCCCGGGTGCTGGGGGAACGGCGTAGCCCGGGTAAGCGAAGCGCACCCGGGATTGATGCGCCCGGGCCCCGGGTGCGCTTCGCTTACCCGGGCTACAAACCACCTCATGCTTTGGCGGGCGTCCGGGACCGAGCTCACCGAGCAGCCGTGCGAATGAGTCGAGGGCACGGACACCGCCCCGCATCAACGCAGGCCGAGTCCCACCGTTTCAGTCGAGTCATGCGCACAGCGCGTGTGGCCAACACGCGAAGGCGATGAAGCAACCGGAGTGGTGGGAAGGAGGGGGTGGGGTGTATTTCGCGAACAATCACGGAGCGAAGCGGAGGTTCGCGGAATGCACCCCACCTCCTCCCCGAGCAAGAGCCCAACGTCGTGACCGCGCACCCGTACCGCGCGAAGCCCACAAACAAACAGCCCGCCAAATGGCGGGCTGTCTGCTTTCAAACGCGAGAAGCGATCAGGTCGCCGGACGCGCCAGCGGTTCGTCGTCCTCGTCGCGGACCAGCACCGGCTTTTCGTCGAGCTTGTCGCCAAGGACGCGTCGCACCGCCACGTAGAACACCGGGATCAGCAGCAGGCCCAGGAACGTGGCGAAGATCATGCCGCCGATCACGCCCGTGCCGATCGCATGGCGCGAGTTGGCACCGGCGCCGCTCGAAATCGCCAGCGGGAACACACCCATGATGAAAGCGAACGACGTCATCAGGATCGGACGCAGGCGCAGATGGGCCGCCTCGATCGTCGCCTCGCGCAACGTCTTGCCGTGCTGGCGCTGCTCGATCGCGAACTCGACGATCAGGATCGCGTTCTTGGCCGCAAGACCAATGACCGTGATCAGGCCGATCTTGAAGTAGATGTCGTTGGGCAGGCCGCGCATCAGCGAGAACAACACCGCGCCCAGCGCACCCAGCGGCACGACCAGCAGCACCGCGACCGGCACCGACCAGCTCTCGTACAACGCCGCCAGGCACAGGAACACCACCAGGATCGACAACGCCAGCAGCGCCGGCGCCTGGTTACCCGACAGGATTTCCTGGTACGACTGACCGGTCCAGTCGTAACCGAAGCCTTCCGGCAGGTCCTCCTCGACGATCTTCTGCATCTCGTTCATCGCTTCGCCCGAGCTGTGCCCCGGTGCCTGCGAACCGACGATCTCCACCGCCGAATAACCGTTGTAGCGGGTCAGCGACGGCGATGCGGTGATCCAGTGGCTCTTCACCACGTTCGACAACGGGATCATCGCGCCGTTGGGATCGGTGGCGTTGGCATCGCCATTGGGGCTGGGCGTGTAGAAACTCGCCAGCGAACCCGGACCGGCGCGGTACGGCGCGTCGGCCTGCATCGTGACGCGCTTGACTCGGCCGGAGTCGACGAAGTCGTTCACGTACACCGGCGCCAGCATCAGCTGGATCGAGTTGTAGATGTCCGACACCGACAGGCCCATCGACTGCGCCTGCACCCGGTCGACGTCGAGCTTGAGCTGCGGCGCCTCTTCGAGCTCGTTCGGACGCACCGCGGTCAGGGCCTTGTTCTGGTTGGCCTTGCCGAGCAGCGTGTTGCGCGCCTCGGCCAGTGCCTCGCGACCCTTGCCGCCACGGTCCTGCAGGTACATGTCGAAGCCGCCGAACTGGCCCAGGCCACTGACCGTCGGCAGGTTGATCACGAAGATCTGCGCGTCGCGGATGCCATACAGCGCCATGTTGGCCTTCTGGATGAACTCGGTCGCGGTGACCTTGCGGTCCTCCCACGGCTTGAGGCGGATGAACGCGATGCCGACGTTCTCGCCCTGGCCGACGAAGCTGAAGCCGGAGACCTGGAAGATGCCGTCGAAGCCGTCCTGCTTCTGCATGGTCTCGCGGACCTGGTCGAGCACGGCGTTGGTGCGCGTGATCGACGCGCCCGGCGGCAGGCCGATCAGGGCGATCGCGTAGCCCTGGTCTTCCTCGGGCAGGAAGCTGCCCGGCATGCGCGTGAACAGGAAGCCGCACAGCACCACCAGCAGGCCAAACACCATCATCCAGCGCGGCGCGTGCTTGATCGCGCCACCGATGTGGCCGATGTAGGTGCTGCTGACCCAGTCGTACAACTTGTTGAAGTTGCGGAAGACAAAGTTGTCGCGGTGGTGGTCGGCGGTCGGCTTGAGCAGCGTCGCGCACAACGCCGGGGTGAAGCCCAGCGCCAGGAACGCCGAGAAGAACATCGCCATGGCGATGGTGATGGCGAACTGCTTGTAGATCTCACCGGCCGAGCCGCCCTGGAAGGCCGACGGGATGAACACCGCCGCCAGCACCACGGTGATCGCCACGACCGCGCCGCTGATCTGGCTCATCGACTTGCGCGTGGCCGCCTTCGGCGACAGGCCCTCCTCGGTCATGATGCGTTCGACGTTCTCGATCACCACGATCGCGTCGTCGACCACGATACCGATGGCCAGCACCATGCCGAACAGACTGAGCTGGTTGATCGTGAATCCGATGAAGTACATGCCCAGGAACGTGCCGAGCAGCGCGATCGGGATCACCAGCGTCGGGATCAGCGTCGCCCGCAGGTTCTGCAGGAAGATCAGCATCACCAGGAACACCAGCACGATGGCTTCGAGCAGGGTCTTGATCACTTCCTTGATCGAGACCGAGACGAAGGTCGAGCTGTCGTACGGCGAGAACCAGTTGACGCCCGGCGGGAACGTGCTCTTGAGCTCGTCCATGCGCGCGTACACGGCCTCGGCCACGCCCAGCGCGTTGGCGCCCGGCGCCAGCTGGATCGCGAAGCCGGCGGCCGGCTTGCCGTCCCAGCGGCTGTCGAAGCCGTAGGCGGTCGCGCCCAGGCCAATCCGGGCGACATCGCGCAAACGCACGCTGGTGCCGTCGGTGTTGGTGCGCAGGATGATGTTGCCGAACTGCTCGGGCGTGCTGAAGCGGCCTTCGGCCGACACGGTCGCGGTGAACGCCTGCCCGGCCGGTGCCGGATCGGCGCCGATCTTGCCCGCTGCGAACTGCACGTTCTGGCCGCGCACGGCGGTCAGCACCTGCGTCGCCGACAAGCCGTAGCCACGCAACTTGTCCGGGTTCAGCCAGATGTTCATGGCGTATTCGCTGCCGAACTGCTGGGTGCTGCCCACGCCCGGGACGCGCGCGATCTGGTCGAGCACGCGCGAACCGATGATGTCGCTCAGGCTGTCGCGGTCGAACGACTCGCTGTCGGCACGCAGTGCGACCACCATCAGGAAGCCGGCGTTGGCCTTGGCCACCACCACGCCCTGCTGGGTCACTTCGGTCGGCAGTCGCGGCGTGGCGAGGGCGACCTTGTTCTGCACCTGCACCTGGGCGATGTCCGGGTCGGTGCCCGGTGCGAACGTCAGGGTGATGTTGGAGCCGCCGCTGGAGCTGGACGACGAGTTGAAGTAGACGAGGTTGTCGATGCCGGTCAGCTGCTGCTCGATCACCTGCGTGACCGCGCCCTCAGCCGTTTCGGCACTCGCGCCCGGGTACGACGCCGACACCGTGACCTGCGGCGGCGCGATGCTCGGATACGACTCGACGCCGAGGTTGAAGATCGCCAGCACGCCGCATAGCGAAATCAGGATCGCGATGACCCACGCGAAGACCGGATGGTTGATGAAGAATCTGGACATGGCGGGGGATTAGTCCTTGGTGGCCTGTGCCTCGGCGGCAGGCTTGGCGCCCGGTGCCGGACCCTGGGCCGGCTTGCCATCGGCGCCGACAGGTGCGGCCTTTGCCGGCTGGCCGGGTTGTGCGCGCTGGATGCCCGAGACGATGACCTGGTCGCCGGCGGCCAGGCCGCTGCTCACGACCCAGCTGTCACCTTGCAGGCGATCGGTGACGACGTCCTTGCGCGCGACCTTGCCGTCAGCGCCGACCACGAGCACATAGGCGCTCTTGGCATCGCGCAGCAGGCCGACCTGCGGCACCTGGAAGGCATTGGCCTGTTCGCCGAGCGTCGCCTTCAACGTCACATAGGTACCCGGCAGCAGGTTCTTGTCCGGGTTGGGGATGCGCGCGCGCATCGAGATCGCACCCGTCGCTGGATCGACCACGTCGCCGGAGAAATCCATCGTGCCGGTGCGCTGGTACTTGCTGCCATCGGGCAGGATCACTTCGACCTGGCCCTCGCCGGTGCCGGCACCGGTGCGGGCGCGGCGGATCTGCTCAAGCTCGGTCACGCTGACCGAGAAGTTCACGTACAGCGGGTCGATCTGGTCGACGGTGGTCAGCAGCGTCGCCGTGTCCTGGCCGACCAGCGCGCCTTCGGTGACCTGCTGCTTGCCGGCGCGCCCGCTGATCGGCGCACGCACGGTGGCGTAGCCGAGGTTGATGCGGGCATCGGCCAGCGCGGCCTGCGCCTGCTTCACCGCGGCGGCGGAACTGCGCTCGGCGGCGAGTGCGTTGTCGAGGTCGGACTGCGAGACGAACTTCTGCGGCGCCAGGCGACGGGCGCGGTCGGCCGCGGCCTTGGCATTGGCGTAGCTGGCTTCCGCCGCCGCCAGTGCGGCCTGCGACTGGCCAGTGGAGGCCTTGAGCTGGTCGGGATCGATCTGGAACAGCACCTGCCCGGCTTTGACGTCGGTGCCTTCGGCATACAGACGCTGCTTGAGCACGCCCGGCACACGGGCGCGCACGTCGGCGCTGCGGTAGGCGGCGAGGCGGCCGACCAGATCCTTCTGCAGCGGCACGTTGCCCGGCTGCAGCTTGACGACGCCGACTTCCGGAGGCGGCATGCCACCCCCCTGTGCCTGATCCTTATCCTTGCCGCCACAGGCGGTGAGTGCGAGGGCCAACGCGGCGGCCATTGCCACCGAGCGCGGGTTCTTGACCATGGGGGAGGACTCCGATTCCGTCATGTACGAGCGCTGAGCTCAGATTGGTTCTAATTCCTATACCGCCCAGTCTAGCATTCTGGGTTTTGCGACCACCCCCCAGAAGTCACGCGCGAAGACATCAGGCCGGATCAAGCAAATGCGCCAGCTCCGCGGGGTCGGGCCGATCGCGGAACGGCAGCCGTCCCCAGCACGGTATCGGCAGGTGCTGCCGAAGCAGCGTGAAGTTGTCATCGGCGCGCGCCATGTGCGGATCGATGTCGTTGCCGATCCAGCCGGAAAGGCGCAATCCGTCGGCGACGATCGCCCGCGCAGTCAGGCGCGCGTGGCTGATGCAGCCCAGGCGCAGGCCGACCACCATCACCACCGGCAGGTCGAGCGCACGCACCAGGTCGGACTGGTCGAGCGTGGCCGACAGCGGCGCGGCCCAGCCACCGACGCCCTCGACCACGACCACGTCGGCCATCGCCGACAGACGCGCGTGCGCGTCCAGGATCGGCTGCAGGCCCACCGTTACCCCGTCATCGGCCGCAGCCAGTTCCGGTGCCAGCGGATTGCGCAGCGCGTACGGATTGACGTCGTCATACCCCGGACGCGGATCGCTGGCAGCCTGCAGCAGCAACGCGTCCTCGTTGCGCAGGCCATCGACGGTGACCTCGCAGCCACTGGCAAGCGGCTTCATGCCGACCGCGCGCAATCCGCGTGCGCGCAACGCATGCAGGAGGGTCGCGCTGGCGAGGGACTTGCCGATGCCGGTATCGGTACCGGTGACGAACCAGCCCGCGCCGGACGGGGACCTGTTCATCGCCGGCCCCCGGGCCGCACGCTGGTAGACTGCGGGAAAGAGGCACTTATGTTCACCAGCGAAAGTCTAAGCGGGCCCAAGCCCGAACAGTACGCACAGCTGCTCGAGCAGGCACGGGCGCTCGTGTATGGCGAGCGCGACCGGATTGCCAACGCGGCCAACCTGTCGGCACTCGTCTACCACTCGCTGCCGGGCCTGAACTGGGTCGGTTTCTACCTGTTCGATGGCACCGAACTGGTGGTCGGCCCGTTCCAGGGACTGCCCGCCTGCATCCGGATTCCGCTCGACAAGGGCGTCTGCGGGGCCGCTGCGACGACCCGCCAGACCCAGCGGATCGCCGATGTCCACGCCTTCCCTGGCCACATTGCGTGCGATTCTGCGTCTAACTCCGAACTGGTCGTGCCACTTGTGGGGGGGGATGGCCAGCTGATCGGCGTGTTCGAT
>DATDBK010000069.1:0-10715 GCA_036524935.1 Lysobacter sp.
CGGGGCCGGCACGGTCCAGGTGACGTTGCCGTCGATCTCGTGGTCGATTTCCGAGCGGTACGACAGGCCGATCGCCAGCTTGTCGGTCGGACGCAGGTTGACGCCGACGATCCAGCCCAGGCCGGTGTCGTCGCCTTCCACCTCTGCGTGGCCGTCGGCGCCCTGCGGGCGCGCGAAGCTCGGTGCGAACGGACGCTGCGCCGGCGGCAGCTGGCCGAACAGCAACGCGCCGAAGTCGACGGCCTTGGACAGGGTCACGTCGGCGCGCTCATAGACCAGGCCAGCACCGACCGACAAACGGTCCGGGATGATGTCCAGCGCGGCCGACAGAGTCAGGTCGACGGTCTTGAGGTCGGAGGTGTCGGCGTAATAGCGGCCGACCCAGCCGGCTTCGTATTCGGTCTTCAGGCCGAACGGAGCGCTGACCTGGGCGCCGATAGCGATGCCGGTGCTCTCGAACTTGTGGATGAAGGACATCGCCGGAACCGGGATCACGTCGCCGGCGTCGCCGCCGTCGCCGCCGGTGATCGGGCGACCGATGGCGTCATAGCCGCCGCCGGTGAATTCGAATCCGAGGTCGATCACGGTGACGTCGGCCTGGAAGGTCGTGCCCTTGAACTGGGCCATGGTCGCCGGATTGTTGGACACCACCGAGGCGTCATCCTTGGCGACACCCGAGCCGGCGTACGAGCGGCCCTGGGCCTTGACGCTGTTTTCCTTGATCTGGAACGCAGAAGCGTGGACCTGACCGATTGCCAGTGCGCCGGTGATGCCCAGAGCCAGCGCCGACAGGCGGGTGAAGCGGTGAACGTGTTGCATGCGTGTAGTCTCCATTGGAGTATTTATGTCTTCCGCGGCCGCCATTTGCCTTGGCACCCGGCCGGTCCGGGCGCCAGATTCGCGCCGGAAACCCCTCCCGACGTACGACGCCGTATGCACTATAGCGCGGCAGTTAACCCGAAGCTAACAATAGCCGGCATGCCCGTCCGCACTTGCACGCAGCCAGAATTCCGCTACTTCCCGCGCCTTCCGGGCCGGGAGGCCTGAGCGGTGTTCGTCTCGATCCCGACCCGCGAGCGGGTTCCGCTCCGCTGGGCCACGCCAGCCCTGTTCAGCATTCTGTGGCTGTGCTTCATCGGGGTGGAACTGCTTCCGGACTCCCAGCAGCGGCGCCTGCTGCTGGAGTGGGGCGCGCTCTCGGGCGGGCTGACGACGGCCCAGGAATGGTGGTCGTCGCTGCGCAGCGGGGTCCTGCTGCGCCTGTTCACCGCGCTGTTCCTGCACGCCGACTGGGCCCACCTGCTGGGCAACCTGGTGTTCCTGCTGATTTTCGGATTGCCGGCCGAGCGGGCGATGGGGCCATGGCGGCTGCTGATGCTGTTCCTGCTCGGCGGTGCGGTCGCCAACCTCGCCGCGGTGATCGCGATCGGCACGCCCGACCGGCTGATCATCGGCGCCAGCGGTGCCGTGTCGGCGCTGATCGGCGCCTACCTGGCACTGTTTCCGAGCGCCAAGCTGGGCGTGGTGGTGCCGCTGGGCCTGTTCCTGCAGTTCGTGAAGATGCCGGCGCCGTTGCTGATCGGCGTCTGGGCGCTGCTGCAGCTGCTTTTCACCTTCATCGGCCCGGCTTTCGGCGCCGTGGCCTGGTCGGCGCACCTGGCAGGCTTCGCCTTCGGCGGTGCATTCGCGCTGATCGCGCGCGCCGGCATCGCCAGGCGGTTGCGCCGCAAGCGCGGGCTGTAAGCAACACTGCCGCCGTCGATCAAACGTTCAACCTTGAGCAGACGAGCTTGAGAACACGAACGCCCCGCCCCATTGTCTTGGCTGGTGAGGCGTCGTGCCATCGCCGCTGATCCCGACCGTCGGACAATCCCTGCGCCATGGCCAAGCCCCTCTACAAAGTGACCTTCCTCAACGCCGGCAAGGTGTACGAGCTCTATGCCCGTCACGTCGGTTCCGGTGCGTTGTGGGGGTTCACCGAGATCGGTGAGCTGGTGTTCGACGTCCACGACGGCGTGGTGATCGACCCGACCGAGGAGCGCCTGCGCGACGAGTTCGGCAACACCCGCGTGCTGCACCTGCCGATGCACAGCATCGTGCGGATCGAGGAAGTCGAGCGCAAAGGTCAGTCGGCGATTCGCGACGCGACCACCGGCGAAAAGGTGGTCACGCCATTCCCGCTGCCGGCCAAGCCGCGCTGAAACTTATTGCTTCGCCGCCGGCCTGGCGACGCTCGCCACCGGCTTCTTCAGCTCGACCAGCGCGGCGGTGATCGGCGCGTCGCCGTCGAGCACGTCGCCGGCGTTGTCACCGGGCTGGCCGTCGGCTTCTTCGTCACCGCGCAGGTGGCCAGGCAGGCTCGCCTCGGTGAGGTTGCGCACGCTCTTGTCATCGTCCTTGGGCGGATGCAGCACCACGTCCGGGGTGATGCCGAGCGCCTGGATCGACTTGCCGCTGGGCGTGTAATAGCGCGCGGTGGTCAGCTTGACCGAGTCGCCGTTGTCCAGCGGCAGCACGGTCTGCACCGAGCCCTTGCCAAACGTGCGGCTGCCGACGATCCGCGCGCGGCCGTTGTCACGCAGCGCACCGGCCAGCACTTCGGCCGCGCTGGCCGAACCGGCATCGACCAGCACCACCAGCGGCGCGCCGCCCAGGCGGTCGCCCGGCGTGGCGCCGAACTCGGCATCGCTGATGGCGATGCGGCCACGCGTGCTGACGAT
Source organism: Lysobacter sp. (assembly GCA_036524935.1). GTDB lineage: Bacteria > Pseudomonadota > Gammaproteobacteria > Xanthomonadales > Xanthomonadaceae > Lysobacter_J. The sequence continues at coordinate 2,721 of DATDBK010000069.1, forward strand.
CTTGCCGCTGTCGAGCAGGTCGTCCGCGATCTGCACCGCCGAGGTCAGCAGGCCACCCGGATTGCTGCGCAGGTCGATGACCAGGCCGCGCAGCTTGCCGCCGGCTTGCGCCTTGAGCGCTTCGATCTTGGTTTCGAAATCGGCTGCGGTATCAGCCTGGAATGCGCTGATGCGGACGTAGCCGTAGCCCGGTTCAAGCATCTTGCTGCGAACGCTGGCAATGCGGATGGTTTCGCGCTTGATGGTCACGTCGAAGGGCTTGTCCTTGCCTTCGCGCACGATCGTCAGGGTGACACTGCTGCCAGCCGAACCGCGCAACGGGCCGGAGTTGTCGCCTTCGTCAGGCTTGAACGGCTTGCCGTCGATGGCGGTGATCACGTCGCCCGCCTTGATGCCGGCGCGCGCCGCGGGGGTGTCGTCGATGGGAGCAATCACCCGCAGGCTGCCATCGGGCTGGCGCATGAGTTCGACACCGACACCGTCGTAGGCGCCGCGCGACTGTTCCTCGAAACTCTCAGCATCGTTCTTGTCGAGGTAGACGCTGTGCGGGTCGAGGTCGAACAGGAGGCCGCGGATCGCCGAGTGCATCAGCTTTTCGTCACCGACCGGTTCGACGTAGGCCTGCTTGACCGCGTTGTAGACCGATACGTAGCGGCGGATTTCCTCCAGCGGAACCTTCGACTCGGTGGTCTCGGCGTCGGGCGACTCGATGGGCGCTGCCGCAGCCTCGGGCGGTGCCTCCTGGGCCAATGCCGGCGAGGCGACCGCAGCGGCCAGGGCCGCACCAGCGAGAGGGGCCAGAACCAGGTGACGCAGGGACATGCACGGAACTCCGGGAGGGGCGCCTGGAACAAAGCTGCGCCTGGAAGACATCTGGAAGACATTGGGTCGTGGCCCAGCAATGCAAAGGCCACGTTGCCGTCGATTATGGACACGTTGCCACGGGGCAGTGGAAGGCTTTCGTTAAACCTTTCGCAATCCGGCAGACCGGCGGTGACGTGCATTCAGCCGTCAGCGCCGCAGCCAGGCACCCGGGTTGACCGGCGCGCCATTGCGGCGAAGTTCGAAGTACAGCGCCGGCCGGCCCTGACCCCCGGAATTGCCGACCGTCGCCACCGTATCGCCACGCTTGACGCTGGCGCCGACGTCCTTGAGCAGTGCGTCGTTGTGCGCATACAGGCTCATGTAGCCGTTGCCGTGGTCGACGATGAGCAGGAGCCCGTAGCCGGTCATCCACTCGGCATAGACCACGCTGCCGTCGGCGACCGCCTTGACCGGGGTACCGGCGCCGGCGGCGATCAGCAGACCGTCGCTGCCGCGACCGTCGGGCATGGTCGCTCCGAACCCGGCCAGCAGGGCCCCTGAGACCGGCCAGCCGAGCCCACCCACCTGCGGCGCCGGCGCGCTGGCGACCACCACCGGCTTGCGCGGGGCGGTCTCGCTGCCGCCCCGGCGCGCTTCTTCGCGCGCGGCGCGCTCGGCGGCCGCGCGTCGTTGCGTTTCGGCGCGGGCAGCGGCCACGCGCAGCTTCTTCAACAGCTGCTCGAGACCCTTGGCGTCGCGGCCAAGGGCACGTTCGCGTGAGGCGCGGTCCTTGTAACTCTGGTCGAGCGAGGCGACCAGCGCAGCGCGCTGCTTGCGGTCGGATTGCAGGCCACCGAGCTGGCTGCGCTGCTGCTCGCGGGTGCTGTCGAGCTCGCCGCGGCGCTGGACGATCTGCGCTTCCACGGCGTCGAGTTCCTTCAGCTGGGCGCTCAGTTCGGTGATGCGGCGGGTGCGGTCACGCTGCAGGTAGCCGTAATAAGCCAGGGTGCGGCTGCCCTCGGCGACGCTGTCCTGCGCCAGCAACAGCTTGAGCGGTGCGTCCTGCCCCTGCAGGTAGGCGCCGCGCAGCAACTGCGCCAGTTCCTGCCGCTGCGCCGACATCCGCTCCTGCAGGGCCGTGCGTTGCTGCTGCAGTTGCGCCAGCGATTCCTGCTCGCGGGCCAGGCGCATTTCGATTTCGCGCAGGCGGCGGTTGGACGCGCCCACCTTTTCGTCGGCCGCACGCAGCTGGCGTGACGCGTCGCCGCGCTGGCCTTCGATCTTGCGGCGCTCGTCGGCCACCGACTTCAGCTCGCGCTGGATCTTCTCCAGCTTTCGCTCCGCCTCGCGACTGTTCTGCGCGACTGCCGGCATCGCCGCCACGGTGGCGACGAAGCAGGCAACGATGGCGAACGCACGCAGCAGTCGCATCGCGGAAGTCGGCATCGGCGCGGTCAATCCGCCAGCAGGCTGCTGCCGCTCATCTCTGCCGGTTGCGGCAGCCCGAGCAGGTCGAGGATGGTAGGGGCGACATCTCGCAGCGCGCCGCCGCGCCGCAACGTCGCTGCACGCTTCCCGACGTAAACGAACGGCACCGGGCCAACGGTGTGCGCGGTGTGCGGCTGCCCGGTCGAGGCGTCGCGCATCATCTCCAGGTTGCCGTGGTCGGCCGTGATCAGCAGCGCACCGCCGGTGTCGCGCACGGCCTGGGTGATCGCGCCGATCGCGATGTCCACCGCCTCGGCGGCCTTGATCGCGGCACCGATATCGCCGGTGTGGCCGACCATGTCGGGATTGGCGATGTTGCAGATGGCAACGTCGATCTCGCCGGAGCGGATCGCCGCGGTCAGCTTCGCCGTGACCTCCGGGCAGCTCATTTCCGGCTGCAGGTCATAGGTGGCGACCTTCGGGCTCGGCACGAGGATCCGGGTCTCGCCGTCGTATGGATCCTCGCGGCCGCCGCTGAAGAAGAAGGTCACGTGCGCGTACTTCTCGGTCTCGGCGATGCGCAGCTGCTTGAGGCCGTTGTCGGCCAGCACTTCGCCCAGGGTATGGTGGAGGTCATCCGGGCCGAACGCGACCGGCGCCGGCAGGCGCGCGTCGTACTCGGTCAGGCAAACGAAGCGCGACAACGCCGGACAGCGCGCCTGGAAGCCATCGAAGGTCGGCGAGACGAAGGCCGCCGTCAGCTGGCGCGCGCGATCGGCACGGAAGTTCATGAATACCATCCCGTCGCCATCGGCCATCGGCACATGGCCTTCGATCACGGTCGGCGCAACGAACTCGTCGTTCTCGCCGCGCTCGTAGGCCTGCAGCAACGCCTCGACCGGCCCGGCGCTGACGTGCTCGCTGCGCGCTTCGACCATCGCGTCCCAGGCACGGCGCACGCGGTCCCAGCGCTGGTCGCGATCCATCGCGAAATAGCGGCCGCTGACCGTGGCCACATGGGCGTTGCCGAGCTTGCGGCAGACGTCCTGGAGGCGCTTGAGGCTGGCTTCGGCCGACCGCGGCGGCATGTCGCGGCCATCGAGGAAGGCGTGCACCGCGACCTTGGCGACACCGGCCATGCTGGCCAGTTCGAGCATCGCGAAGATGTGGTTCTCGTGGCTGTGGACGCCGCCGGGCGACAGCAGGCCCATCACATGCAGTGTGCCGCCTGTGGCCTGGGTGGCGGCGCAGGCCGCGCGCAGCTCCTCGTTGCCGAAGAAGCTGCCGTCCTCGATCGCCGCGTCGATCCGGGTCAGGTCCTGGTAGACGATCCGGCCGGCGCCCAGATTCATGTGTCCGACTTCCGAATTGCCCATTTGCCCGTCCGGCAGGCCGACGTGGCGGCCTTCGGTGTGAATGAGGGTGTGCGGGGCGCTCTTGAGCAGGGCATGCCAGTTGGGCAGGGTGGCCTGGGCCAGGGCGTTGTCGGTCGGGTCTTCACGGTGGCCCCAGCCGTCGAGGATCAGCAGGACAACGGGTTTGGGGCGCACTGGAGTGGCTGACACGTCGGGATTTCCCATCAAGGCTGGAGGAAAGGTGACTTCGGGCACGGGCCGGGACCGGCACTGGCTGCGATTGTAGCGAAGCGGCGTAAACCGAAGCCGCCCTTACCGCATCTCCTGCATTGAAGCCTGTCCCAATACGGAATCCCTAACGATGCGCATCCGCTCAGTTCCCACTCTTCCCCTCGCTTTCGCCCTGGCCCTGGCACTGGCCGCCCCGGTCGCGTTCGCCGCGCAGGACATCGACAAGGTCAACGGCAGCATCACCGTCGACGCCGGCCAGGAAGCCGGCAAGCTCGAGACGGTCAATGGCAGCATCAAGCTCGGCGCGGGCGCCCGCGTCGGCGACGCCGAAACCGTCAACGGCAGCATCACCGCCGAGGATGACGTCAAGGCCGGCGGCCTGGAGACCGTCAACGGCAGCATCCGCGTCGGCGAGAAGTCGCATATCGACGGTGGCCTGCAAACGGTCAACGGCGGCGTCTTCGTCGACCGCAATGGTGAGGTGCGCGGCAGCATCGAAACCGTGAACGGCGCGATCGGCCTGGTCGATTCCGACGTCGGCGGCGACATCTCCACCGTCAACGGCGACCTCACCGTCGGCGTCGGCTCGCACGTCAAAGGCCGCATCCACTACACCAAGCCGACCCAGAGCTGGTTCTCGTACAACCGCCGCGATCCGCGCGTGATCATCGGGCCCAACGCCGTCGTCGACGGTCCGCTGGTGTTCGAGCGCAAGGTCACGCTGTACGTGCACAACACCGCGAAGACGGGCGCGATCACCGGTGCGACCGCCGTGCGCTTCGACGGCGCGACGCCACCGGCGGAATGACCGTGGGACGGTGCCGTCGGACTCGTTGCCGACCGGCATCAAGGTTCCCGGCGGCGGACATCCCCTAGAATCGACGAGCGCGTCCACCCATGGCGGTGGCCGCGCTCGCCCCATTCCGGAGGTCCCATGTCCCGCACTTCCCTGCTTACCGCCGCAATAGTCGGCACGCTCGCGCTAGCGGCATGTTCGAAGCCCGATGCCGAAGCGCCGACGGCCGTGGCGCCCAACCCTGCTCCGGCCGATCCTGGCAGCAGCCACGCGTTCGGCGACACCATCAACACCGCCGACTTCGCCGAACACGTCAAGACGCTGGCGTCGGACGACTTCGAAGGCCGCGCCCCCGGCAGTGCCGGCGAGGAAAAGACCGTTGCCTACCTGGAAGCGCAGTTCAGGCGCATGGGCCTGCAGCCGGGCAATGGCGACAGTTACGTGCAGACGGTGCCGATGGTGCAGACGGTGGCCGACGAGGGCACCGTGCTCAGGCTCGACGTGAAGGGCCAGTCGCGTGAACTGAAGTTCGGCAGCGACATGGTGATCGGCACGCGCAGCGGCAAGAACGAGGTAAAGGTCGACGGCAGCGATCTGGTGTTCGTCGGCTACGGCGTCAACGCGCCCGAGCAGAACTGGAACGACTACGCCGGCGTCGACGTGAAGGGCAAGACCGTGGTCATGTTCGTCAATGACCCCGGCTTCCACGGCCAGGATCCGAAGCTGTTCGAAGGCAAGCGGATGACCTACTACGGCCGCTGGACCTACAAGTTCGAAGAAGCCGCCCGCCAGGGCGCCGCGGCGGCGCTGATCATCCACGACAGCGACGGCGCGTCCTACGGCTGGGACGTGGTGAAGAATTCCTGGTCGGGCGCGCAGTTCGACCTTCCTGCCAAGGACGATCCGGAACCGCGCCTGCCCGTGCAGGGATGGATCACCGGCGACGTCGCACGCAGCCTGCTGTCATCGCTGGGGCAGGATCTCGATGCGCTCTACAAGGCCGCCGGCAAGCCGGGATTCAAGGCGATCCCGCTGCAGGCGAAGCTGTCGGTCGACCTGAAGAGCACGATCAGCGAGAAGGCCTCGCGCAACGTCATGGCTCGCCTGCCCGGCGCCAAGCGTCCCGACGAAACCATCGTCTACATGGCGCACTGGGATCACCTGGGCAACCACGGCCATGAGGGTCACGGCGAAGCCGCTCCGACCGGCGCCGATAACATCTACAACGGCGCCGTGGACAACGCGACCGGCGTGGCCGGCATCCTCGAGATCGCCGAGGCGTTCACGAAGCAGCAACCGCCGCCGGACCGCTCGCTGCTGTTCCTTGCGGTGACGCTGGAAGAGTCGGGGCTGCTCGGCTCGAAGTACTACGTCGCCCATCCGACCGTGCCGCTCGACAAGACGGTCGCTGTGATCAACCTCGACGCGATGCCGGTCATCGGCAAGGCGCGCGACATGACGGTGGTCGGTTTCGGCAGTTCCGAGCTTGAGGACATCCTCAAGACCGTGGCCGATGGCCAGCAGCGCGTGCTGCACGCGGAGGCAACGCCGGAGGATGGCTTCTACTTCCGTTCCGATCACTTCAACTTCGCCAAGGCCGGCGTGCCCGCGCTGTATGCCAAGGGCGGAGACGACCTCGTCGACGGCGGCATCGAAGCCGGGCAGAAGGCGCAGGTGGATTACCGCGACAACCGGTATCACAAGCCCGGCGATCAGTACGACCCGACGTGGAAGCTCGAAGGCGTGATCCAGGACCTCGATGCGCTGTACGGTGTCGGCAAGACCCTGGCCGGCGACGAGCAATGGCCAAACTGGTACGAAGGCAATGCCTTCCGGGCCGCCCACGACAAGCTGATGAAGCCTGCCACCAGGTAGGCCTCGGCGGACTTTCGCCAGCGACAACGGCGCCCCGCAGTGGGGCGCCGTTGTCGTTTTCGGCTACGCTGATGCTTCGTTCAGCCGGGGAATGCCATGACGCTTGCCACTGCTTATGTCTGTGTCCTGATCGCCGCTTTCCTGCCCTATCTCTGGGTCGCCATCGCCAAGGCCAGCGGCGAGCGCTACGACAACCGCGATCCGCGCCGCTGGCAGGAACGCCAGCAGAGCCAGCGTTCGATTCGCGCCAGCGCTGCGCAGCTCAACAGTTATGAAGCGTTCGCACCGTTCGCGGCGGGCGTGGTCATGGCCCAGCTTGCAGGCGTTGCGCATGCGCAGATCGGAACTCTCGCGATCGCGTTCGTCATCTTCCGCATTGTGCACGGCCTGCTCTATATCAGCGGACATCACATGCTCCGCAGCGCCGCCTGGGCCGCAGGTTTCATCTGCGTGCTCTGGCTGCTGGTGCAGGCCGCACTGAACATCACGCCCTGATATCCCCTGCGATCCCGCGTGGCGACCTCGGCCGCCGCGCATTGGCTGCCATCCCCCATGCAAACCATCGGCAACACCCTGTCCGCGCTGCACGACACGCTCGTGCGCGACGGCTTCAGCTTTGTAGGCGGCAGCGTCATGCGCGACCTGTTCGAGCAGCGGCATGCGCTGGACGACTGGGCACGCTTCGCTGCGAGCTGGGACGATCTGGCACCGGATCCGTATCTGGCCGCGGTGGGTCACAACCGTCGCCGCCGGTTTGCCGTGTTCGCTGCCTGCACTCGTGGGGACATCGTCCGCGAGGTGCACCAGCCGCACTACCAGAGTCGTGACTACAACAACCTGCAGGGTGGCATCGAGCGCTGGTTCGAGCCAGTCCTGCCCGATGTCGCCGAAAGCTTCAGCCTGCGCACGATCCTCGAGTTCTGCCGCGATTTCTACGGCGAACTGTCGCCGGAGGTGACGGGCTGGCATATCGAACTGCATCAGTTCCGTATAGAGGCTCGTCCGGGCGAGCCTGGCCAGCCGACTCCGGAAGGCGTGCACCGCGATGGCGTGAATTACGTCCTGGTGCTGCTGATCGACCGCCACAACATCGTCAGCGGGACCACCACCATCCACGCCGCTGACGGCCGTGAGCTGGGCAGCTTCACGCTCACGCATCCGATGGACGCAGCACTGGTCGATGACTCGCGCGTGTTCCACGGCGTCACGGCCGTCGAAGCGCAGGACCCTGAGCAGCCATCGCACCGCGATGTCCTGGTGGTCACCCTTCGCGCCGTTGGCTGATCGGGGCGTTGCCGCGCCTGCACCTCCCGGGTGCGCTTTGCTTACCCGGGCTACGGGGAATGGGGTAGCCCGGGTAAGCGAAGCGCACCCGGGGATTTGCCGGTACCGGCCGGTAATCCGCGTTGGCGCGGTTATTAACTTTCGCGCGCGCAAAGAAAAACCCCCAACCTTTCGGCTGGGGGTTTTGGGGTAAAGCCCCTGGCGATGACCTACTCTTGCATG
>DATDBK010000070.1:0-24187 GCA_036524935.1 Lysobacter sp.
AATGTCGGGCCCGACGTTGCACGGTTCCCCGGACATGATCGTCCTCGAGGGCGCATCCGCCCTGTCGCCGTTCCGCCGCGAGCGGCTCCAAGCTCGCCTGCAAGCCCTCCATCCGTCCGTCCGCGTCCTTGGCGCCTGGCCTGTTTACTGGGTCGAGCCCGAGAGCGGTGCAACACCGGACGCAGAAACCCTGCGGCGCATCCTCCAGGCCGAGCCGGGCGAGGCTGCCCGCGCGGCGGACGCCGTATCCCGCTTCGTGACGCCGCGACTGGGCACGCTCTCGCCCTGGGCGAGCAAGGCTACCGAGCTGCTCCATGGCGCCGGCCTGCCGATCAGGCGCGTCGAACGTGGCACCCGCTACGACCTGGCCGGATGGCCGGCCGATGCCGCCACCCAGGGTGCGCTGGCCAAGGTCCTGCACGACCCGATGACGCAGTCGTTGCTGGAAGCCCGCGATGACGCCGCCGCGTTGTTCGCTGCGCCGGCGCGCGGAGAGCTCGAGCGGATCGCGCTGGCCGACCTCGAAAACGCCAACGTCCGCCTCGGCCTGGCCCTGGCCGAAGACGAGATCGCCTACCTGCGCGAGCGCTTCGGCGTGCTCGGTCGCGAGCCGGCCGACGTCGAACTGATGATGTTCGCGCAGGCGAACTCGGAGCACTGCCGGCACAAGATCTTCAACGCCTCGTGGACGCTCGATGGCGCCGACATGCTCCTGAACGGCGCGCCGCAGACGCTGTTCAAGATGATCAAGCACACCCACGCCACGACCCCGGAGCACACGCTCTCGGCGTACAGCGACAACGCCGCCGTGGTCGAAGGCTACGCCAGCCGCCGCTTCCGCCCGGATCCGGCGACGCAGGGCTATCGCGCCGAAGCACTGGTCGATTCGGCGTTCGCGATCAAGGTCGAGACGCACAACCACCCGACCGCGATTGCGCCGTTCCCCGGCGCATCGACCGGCAACGGTGGCGAGATCCGCGACGAAGGCGCCACCGGTCGCGGCGGTCGTCCCAAGGCCGGCCTGTGCGGTTTCAGCGTCTCGCACCTGCGCATCCCGACGTTGCCGCAGCCGTGGGAGCGTGCACGTTCGCTCAACCCGCGCATGGCTTCGGCACTGGAAATCATGCTCGACGGCCCGATCGGTGCGGCCGCGTTCAACAACGAATTCGGCCGCCCCAACCTGACCGGCTACTTCCGCAGCTTCGAGCTCGACGAAAGCACCGATGCCAATGGCGCGCTCGCTCGCGCCTACGACAAGCCGATCATGCTGGCCGGTGGCCTCGGCGCGATCGACCGCGTGCAGGTCACCAAGCTGGGCATGCAGCCGGGCGATGCGGTGATCGTGCTCGGTGGCCCGGCAATGCTGATCGGCCTTGGCGGCGGCGCCGCCAGCTCGGTCGCTTCGGGCGACAGCCATGAAGCGCTCGATTTCGCCAGCGTGCAGCGCGACAACCCGGAGATGGAACGCCGCTGCCAGGAAGTGCTCGACCGCTGCGTCGCCCGCGGCCTCGACAACCCGATCGCGACCGCGCACGACGTCGGTGCCGGTGGCCTGTCCAACGCGATCCCGGAACTGCTGCACGACTCCGGCCTCGGTGGCGTCATCGACCTGGCCAAGGTACCCAGCGACGACCCGTCGCTGTCGCCGATGCAGCTGTGGTGCAACGAATCGCAGGAACGCTACGTGCTCGGCCTGCCGGCCGACCGCGTCGAGGAGTTCGCGCGGATCTGCGAGCGCGAGCGCTGCCCGTTCGCGGTCGTCGGCTTCACCACCGCCGAGGAGCAGCTGGTCGTCGGTTACGGCGCCACCCGCGAGAACGCGCGCGAGGCCGGCCGCGACTGGCCGATCGACCTGCCGATGGACGTGCTGTTCGGCAAGCCGCCGAAGATGCACCGCGATGCCCGCCGGCCGCCGCCGGCACCGTGGCCGGCCCTGGACTGGAATGGCCTGGAACTGCGCGATGCCGCCCTGCGCGTGCTGTCGCATCCGTCGGTCGCCTCGAAGAACTTCCTGGTCACCATCGGTGACCGCACCGTCGGTGGCCTCACCGCGCGCGACCAGATGATCGGTCCGTGGCAGCTGCCGATGTCCGACTGCGCAATCACGCTGTCGGGTTTCGACGGTTTCGTCGGCGAGGCCATGTCGATCGGCGAGCGCACGCCACTGGCGCTGATCGACGCCGCCGCTGCGGCCCGCATGGCGGTGGGTGAGGCGATCACCAACCTGTGCGCGGCGCCGGTCGAATCGCTCAACCGCATCAAGTTGTCGGCTAACTGGATGGCCGCCGCCGGCCATGCCGGTGAAGACGCGCGCCTGTTCGACGCGGTCAGGGCCGTCGGCCTGGAACTGTGCCCGGAACTCGAGCTGAGCATTCCGGTCGGCAAGGATTCGCTGTCGATGCAGGCGCAGTGGCACAGCGACGGCGCCGCATCGAAGTCGGTCTCGCCGGTGTCGTTGATCGTCAGCGCATTCGCTCCGGTGGTCGACGTGCGCAAGCAGCTGACCCCGCTGCTCGATCGCAACGAGGAGTCCGAGTTGTGGTTGATCGGCCTGGGTGCCGGCAAGCAGCGGTTGGGTGGCTCGGTGCTGGCCCAGTGCCACCCGGACGCCATCGGCAAGCAGGATTCGCAGCTGCCGGCGTTCGCCGGTGCGCTCGGCGTGCCCGACCTGGACAACCCGCAGCGCCTGCGCGATTTCTTCGAGCTCATCCGCGACGCACGCGAAGCCGGACTGCTGCGCGCGTATCACGACCGTTCCGACGGCGGTGCGCTGGCTACGCTGTGCGAGATGGCGTTCTGCTCGCGCCTGGGCCTGGACATCAGCCTGGACGGCTGGGGCGACGACCCGTTCCGCACCCTCTTCAATGAAGAGCTTGGCGCGATCGTGCAGGTCGCCGACGAGGACCGCGCCATCTTCGCCGACATGGTTTCGCGCCACGGCCTGATCGACTGCGCGCAACGCATCGCGCGGCCGACCACGGCGCCGATGATCCGCGTGCGCGAGGAAGGCCAGACTCTGGCCGAGTGGCGCTGGGACGAGGTGTTCGACGCCTGGTGGTCGACCAGCCATGCCCTGCAGAAGCTGCGTGACAACCCCGAATGTGCCGACCAGGAGCGCGCGCTGGCGCGCGACTTCAACGCACCGGGTCTGAAGCCGCGCCTGTCTTTCGATCCGTCCGAGGATGTCGCCGCACCGTTCATCAACACCCACGTGCGCCCGAAGGTGGCGATCCTGCGCGAGCAGGGCGTCAACGGACAGATCGAAATGGCGGCGGCGTTCGACCGCGCCGGCTTCGATGCGTTCGACGTTCACATGGACGACCTGATCGGCGGCCGCTTCGCCCTGGCGGATTTCAAGGGCATCGCCGCCTGCGGTGGCTTCAGCTACGGCGACGTGCTCGGTGCCGGCCGCGGCTGGGCGACGTCGGTGCTGGAGCGAAACGTATTGCGCGATGCCTTCGCGGAGTTCTTCGCCCGCGACGACAGCTTCTCGCTGGGCGTGTGCAATGGCTGCCAGATGCTGTCGCAGCTCAAGCCGATCATCCCCGGCGCCAGCCATTGGCCGAAGTTCCTGCGCAACGCCAGCGAGCAGTTCGAGGCACGCCTGGGATTGCTGGAAGTGGTCGAGTCGCCGTCGCTGTTCTTCCGTGGCATGGCCGGCTCGCGCATCCAGGTCGCGGTCGCGCACGGCGAAGGCCGCGCCGAGTTCGACAGCCCGCTCGACCAGAGCGTGGCGCACGTCGCACTGCGCTATGTCGACGGCAACGGCGCAGTCGCAACGTGCTACCCGCTGAATCCGAACGGCTCGCCCGACGGCATCACCGGCCTGACCAGCGACGACGGCCGCGCCACCATCCTGATGCCGCACCCGGAGCGCACCCTGCGCAGCGCCAACCTGAGCTGGGCGCCGGCCGAGTGGGGCGAGGATTCACCGTGGCTGCGGATGTTCCGTAACGCCCGGGTGTGGGTGGCGTGACGCCAGGCACCTCCCCTTGTCCGCACGGCGGGCAGGGGAGACCAGGCCGGGGGCGAATGGCGGGGGCAAGCTGCTAAAGTCCATGGCCTGACAGCCGGGGAGGACGACGTGAACGCAGTCGCCAACGACACGGGCCAACTCGGTCTCGATGACCGCATCGTCGCGGCCCTGCTCGCCAAGGGGCGGCTGAAGGATGCCGACCTGGCGCGCGCGCGCCGGCTGCAGGAAGAAACCGGCGGCGGCCTGCTCGCCCTGCTGGCACGCCTGGGCCTGGTGTCGGAACGTGATCACGCCGAAACCTGTGCCGAGGTGCTCGGCCTGCCGCTGGTCAGCGTCAAGGACGCACCGGAACTGCCGCCCGAAGGCGTGGCGATGTCGGCGCGTTTCATGAAGCAGTTCGCGGTCTGCCCGGTCGGCGAAAGCGACACCGCGGTCGACGTGCTGATGGCCGACCCGCAGGACCTTTACACCATCGACGCATTGCGCCTGGCGACCGGTCGCGACATCCGCCCGGCCGTGGCGTTGCGGTCGGAGATTGGCGACCTGGTCGAACGCTGGTACGGCCAGGGCCGCAGCGCCATGGGCGCGATCGTGGAAACCGCCGAAGGCGAGGGGACAGGCGACCTCGATGATGTCGAGCACCTGCGCGACCTGGCCTCCGAAGCGCCGGTCATCCGGCTGGTGAACCTGGTCATCCAGCGCGCGGTCGAGCTGCGTGCCTCCGACATCCACATCGAACCGTTCGAGAGCCGGCTGAAGGTGCGCTACCGCGTCGACGGCGTGCTCACCGAAGGCGAGAGCCCGCCGGCCAATCTCACCGCCGCGGTGATCAGCCGCGTGAAGATCATGGCCAAGCTCAACATCGCCGAGCGTCGCCTGCCGCAGGACGGCCGCATCATGCTGCGCGTGCAGGGCAAGGAGCTCGACCTGCGCGTGAGCACGGTGCCGACCGCGCACGGCGAGAGCGTGGTGATGCGATTGCTTGACCGCGAGACGGTCGTCTTCGACTTCAAGCGACTGGGCTTCACCGACGCGTTCCTGCCGCAGTTCCAGAAGGTGCTCGACCAGCCGCACGGCATCCTGCTGGTGACCGGCCCGACCGGCTCGGGCAAGACGACCACCCTTTACACCGCGCTGAGCAAGCTCAACACCACCGACGTCAAGATCATCACCGTCGAGGATCCGGTCGAGTACCAGATCGAGGGCATCAACCAGATCCAGGCCAAGCCGCAGATCGGCCTGGATTTCGCCCATGCGTTGCGCAGCATCGTCCGCCAGGACCCCGACATCATCATGATCGGCGAGATGCGCGACCTGGAGACGTCGCGCATCGCGATCCAGTCGGCGCTGACCGGCCACCTGGTGCTGTCGACGCTGCACACCAACAACGCCGCCGGCGGCATCACCCGCCTGCTCGACATGGGCGTGGAGGACTACCTGCTGACCTCCACCATCAATGGCATCCTCGGCCAGCGCCTCGTGCGCCGGCTCGAACCGGTGCACGCCGAGAAGTACCTGGCTTCGCCGGAGGAAATCGAGAAGTTCGCCCTGCGCCGCTACCAGCCGTCGGGCGACATCTACCTTTACCACCCGCGCCCCTCGGCGATCGCGCCGAACGGCTACCTCGGCCGCACCACGATCATGGAATTCCTGGTCATGAACGACGAGCTGCGCCGCGCGGTGATGCGCCACGCCGGCATGGGCGAGATCGAGCAGATCGCACGCCAGGCCGGCATGCGCACGATGTACGAGGACGGCATCGCCAAGTCGCTGGCGGGGGAAACGACGATCGAGGAAGTGCTGCGCGTGACGGAGGATGCGTAATCAACTTCCAGCACGTCACCGGCCCGGACCACCGGTCGTTCCGACTTGGCGGGAATGACGAGTAACCATGCCCCTCTACCATTACAAAGCCCTGAACCCCCGCGGCGAGCTGCTCGACGGCCAGATGGAGGCCGCCAGCAACGCCGAGGTGGTGTCGCGCCTGCAGGAGCAGGGTCATCTGCCGGTCGAGGCGAAGCTGGCCAGCGAGGCCTCGGGCGCATCGGTCTGGAAAGGGCTGTTCAAGGCGAAGCCCTTCTCCGGCGCGCGCCTGGTCCAGTTCACCCAGCAGCTGGCCACGCTGCTCGGCGCCGGCCAGCCGCTCGATCGCGCGCTGACCATCCTGCTGGAACTGCCCGAGGACGAACTGGCACGACGCACCATCGGCGACGTCCGCGATGCGGTGCGCGGCGGCAGTTCGCTGTCGGCGGCGCTCGAGCGCCAGCACGGCACGTTCTCGCGCCTGTACGTCAACATGATCCGTGCCGGCGAGGCCGGTGGCAGCCTGCACGAGACACTGTCGCGGCTGGCCGATTACATGGAGCGTTCGCGCGCGCTGCAGGGCCGCGTCATCAACGCATTGATCTACCCGGCGATCCTGCTGGTGATGGTGGGCCTGAGCCTGTTGTTCCTGCTCGGCTATGTGGTTCCGCAATTCGCGGCGATGTACGAAAGCCTCGACGCCCAGCTGCCCTTGTTCACGCAACTGGTGCTCGGCATCGGCCTGTTCGTGCGTGACTGGTGGATCGTGCTGCTGGTGGTCCCGGCGCTGGCGCTGTGGTGGTTCGACCGCAAGCGTCGCGATCCTGTGTTCCGCGAGGCCTTCGATGCCTGGCTGTTGCGGCGCCGCTTCGCCGGCGCGCTGGTGGCCAAGGTCGAGACCGCGCGACTGGCGCGCACGCTCGGCACGCTGGTGCGCAACGGCGTGCCGCTGATGGCCGCGCTCGGCATCGGCCGCAACGTCCTGGGCAACCGCGTGCTCGCTTCCGACGTTGCCGCGGCGGCCGAGGAGGTCAAGAACGGCGTGGCGCTGTCGACCGCGCTTGGGCGAGGCAAGCGTTTCCCGCGACTGGCGCTGCAGATGATCCAGGTGGGCGAGGAGTCGGGCACGCTCGACTCGATGCTGGTCAAGACCGCGGAAACCTTCGAGCAGGAAACCGCGCTGGCACTGGACCGGATGCTGGCGGCGCTGGTGCCGCTGGTGACCGTGGTGCTGGCCACGGTGGTGGGCATTGTCGTGCTGGCGGTGCTTACGCCGTTGTATGACCTGACCAATGCGATCGGGTAGTCCGGGGAACTGAATGCACCCGCTCGCAGTCAGCCCATTGGCAACCGTTTTCGGGTAAACATCCCGTCTTCGTCACGTAATTCGACAAGGATCCCCCCAATGCGTAACCGCTCGTTGACCCGTTCACCGTCCGCCGCCCGCCAGCGCGGCATGAGCCTGATCGAGATCATCATCGTGATCGTGCTCATCGGCGCGGTGCTGGCGTTCGTCGGCAGCCGCGTGCTGGGCGGCAAGGACCGCGGCGACTACAACATCGCCAAGGCGCAGGTGCAGACGATGGCCGGCAAGGTCGAGGCGTTCCAGATGGACACCGGCCGCCTGCCGACGTCGCTCGAGGAACTGGTCACGCAGCCGACCGACGTCAACGGCTGGCTCGGGCCGTATGCCAAGCCGGCGGAATTGAAGGACCCGTGGGGCCACCCCATCGAGTATCGCGCGCCGGGTGAGGGCGGACCGTTCGATCTGGTCGTGCTGGGCAAGGACGGCAAGGTCGGCGGCACCAGCGTCGATGCCGACATCAAGTACGAGTAAGCCACCACCCCGGCCGCGAGCGAAACCCCGGAGCCCCTGGCGCATGCAGCATCCAGCCCGCGGCGCGTCGTTGCTGGAGATGCTGCTGGTGATCGCGCTCATCTCCGCGATCAGCGTACTGGCCGCGGCGGCGCTGGGCGGCGGCATCGAGGGCATGAAATTGCGCTCGGCCGCCAAGTCGGTGGCGGCGCAATTGCGCTACACCCGCACACAGGCCATTGCCACCGGCAAGCCGCAACGCTTCACGCTCGATCCGGCCGCGCACGCCTGGACCGCGCCCAATGGCCGCAAGGGCGAGATCTCCCCCGCGCTGCGCGTCACCTTCACCGGTGCGCGCGAAGTGCAGCCGCGTCGCGGCGAGGGCGCGATCGTGTTCTTCGCCGACGGCGCCAGTACCGGTGGCCGGGTCCAGCTCAGCGCCCGCCAGGCGGCCTGGAACATCGACGTGGCCTGGCTGACCGGCGAAGTCCGGTTGCGTCGGGCCGCAGGCACCGTGCAATGAGGGGCGCGCGATGAAGGCCACCACCCGCCAGCGCCAGCGCGGCTACACGCTGCTCGAGGTGATTGTCGCCTTCGCCCTGCTGGCGCTGGCGCTGACGTTGCTGCTGGGTGTTCTCTCGGGCGCGGCGCGACAGGTACGCAGCTCCAGCGATTCCGCTCGCGCTGCGCTTTACGCGCAGTCGTTGCTGGCCCAGGTCGGCACGGGCGAGGCCATCGCCGCCGGCCAGCGTGCTGGCGAATTCGAGGAGGGCCGCTACCGCTGGCAGCTGCGCATTGCGCCATGGCGCGACCGCAGCATCGCTGCGGCGAAGCAGCAGGTCGACCCCAACGCCGCGAGCCTGTACGAGATCACCCTGGCGATGCAGTGGGGCGATGCGGGCCCGGGCAAGCAGCTGCAATTGCGATCGCTGCGCATGGCCGCGGCCAGTAGCGAGACGGTGCTGCCATGAGCCGCGCTGCCATGAACCGTGCTCCCATGAACGCTGCTTCCATGTGCCGTGCTGGCATGCGCGCCCCGGCCATCCGCCGCCCGCGCGGTTTCACCTTGATCGAAGTGCTGCTGGCCACGGTGCTGCTGGTGGCGGGCCTGGCGCTGGCGTTCACCACGCTCGGCGCAGCCAACCGCACCGCGATACGTGGCGAGGCGATGGCCGATCGCAGCGAACACATGCGTGCGGTCGCCGGATTCCTGCGCAGCCGCCTGACCGCGACGCGGCCGGTATCGTTCGCCATCGACGAAAGCCGGGGAACGCCGATCCGTTTCGTCGGGGAGCCCGATCGCCTGCGTTTCGTCGCCGACCTGCCCGACTACCTGGGCCGCGGTGGCCCGTACCTGCACGACCTGGCGATCGAGGGTGACGGCGGCGACGCGCACATCTCGCTCACGCTGAGCATGGTGCTGGCCGGACAGACCGTGGAGGAGCGCCAGCCGCGGCCGCCGGAACTGCTGGTGGACGGGCTGCGCGAAGCACGCTTCCGCTACCGCGCCCTCAACGAGGAAGGTCGCCTCGGCGACTGGCTCGACAAGTGGGAGGTCAGCGAGCGACTGCCGTTGCTGGTCGAGGTGACCCTGGTCGATCGCGACGGTCGGGCCTGGCCGCCACTGGTGGTGTCGTTGCCGTTGGCGGCGCAGTTCGACGGCGCCGGATTGCCGGTGCAGCAGTTATGACCGCGCCTCGACCGCACATGCGGGGGGCCGCCCTGATCCTGATCCTGTGGCTGATCGTGCTGCTGACCTCGGTGATCGGCGCCTTCGCCCTGCTGGCACGCATCGAAAGCCTGCAAGGACGAGTGCTGGTGCGCGGCGTGGTCGCCTCGGGCGCCGCCCGCGCCGGCCTCGAATACGCACTGACCCGGGTCTCCCTCAGCGACCCGCGGCTGCAATGGCGCGCGGACGGACGGCCCTACCGCTGGCACTACGGCGACGCCGACGTCGAAGTGCAGATGACCGACGAAAGCGGCAAGGTCGACCTCAATCAGGCCGATGCACAGTTGCTGGCCACGCTGATCCAGGGCGTTGCACCGGCCGGGGAGGGCGGCAGGATGGACGTTGCGCAAGCGGCGCGGCTGGCGGCCGCCATCATCGACTGGCGCGACAGCGACCCGCTGACGCAGCCTGCCGGTGGCGGCGAGGACGCCGACTATGCCGCGGCCGGACTGCCGTATGGCGCCAAGGACGCCGACTTCGAAAGCGTCGCCGAACTCGAGCAGGTGATCGGATTCACCCCGCAGCTGTATGCGCGGCTGGAGCCCTACCTGACGGTCTACAGTGGCCGCGCCGCTCCCGACGCGGCTTTCGCCGCCGGGCCGGTGCTCGATGCCATGGGCCTGAACGGCGCAGATCTGGTCGCGCAGCGGCGCCGCACCGATGCCAATGGACTGCCCCCGGCCGTCCCGGGCGATATCGTCGGCGTGGCCGGGGGCGGCAGCGGCACCTATAGTATTGATAGCCGTGCACGGCTCGCCGATGGTCGCGAGTCGTTGTTGCGGGTCGTTGTCCGCGTCGGGAGTGGGGCATTGCCCGGCATGGCCTACACTCCGCTGCGCTGGGAGGAGGGAGCTTCACCACGATGAATGCAAGCAGCCAGACACGGCAGGGAGCCGACTGGGCGCAGGACAGGCTCAAGCGCATTGGCGCTCGGCTGGCCCCTGGCGCGGGCGGCTTTCTGGGCTGGTGGGGGCGCAACCTCGCCGCCTGGCTGCCGATGCGCGTGCGTCGCGTGCTCGGCTTCGACCGCGGCCGGCTGCTCCTGCAGCTGCACGACCAGACCCTGCAGCTGCGCCTGCAGCAGGGCGGCCAGCTGCACGACCTGGGCTCGATACCGGCGCTCGCACTCGAGGCCGCCGTCGATCCGCTTGCGCCGCTGCTGCCGCCGCGACTGGCCGACTTGCCACGCTGGTTGCTGCTGCCCGCCGCGGCCGGTTTGCGCCGACGGCTCGCGCTGCCGGCGGCAGCGGCGGATCGCCTGCGCGACGTGGTCGGTTTCGAGATCGACCGGCAGACGCCTTTTTCCTCCGACACGGTGGCATTCGACGCGCGCGTCCTTGGACGTCGCGACAGCGACGGCATGCTCGACGCCGAAATGGTGGTGGTGCCGCGGCAGGGCCTGGATCCGCAACTGTCCGCGCTCGGACCGCTGGCGCAGACCCTTGCAGGCATCGATGTCGCCGGCAGCGGCGGCGTTCCACTCGGGGTCAACCTGCTGGCTCCTGGCTTGCGTCGCGATCAGGGTGATCCGTTCCGCTACTGGAACCTTGCGCTGATCGCCGTCGGACTGCTGGCCGTTGCCGCCACGATGTGGCAATTGCTGGAAAACCGCCGCGCCGCCGCCGGCGACCTCGAACAGACCATCGCGCGCCACGCCGCCGCCGCGCGCGCCGCGGCGACGCAGCGGCAGTCGCTGATCGAACTGACCGAAGGCCAGGCCTTCCTCGATCTCACGCGGGCGCAGCGTCCGACCGCGCTGGAAGTGATCGACGAGCTGACCCGACGCCTGCCCGACAGCACGTACCTGGAAAAGCTCGCGATCGAAGAGAACACCCTGACCATGATCGGACTCAGCCGCGAGGCGCCGTCGCTGATCCAGCGCCTGCAGGGCTCGCCGTTGTGGCGTGCGCCGGCGCTGACCGGCGCACTGATGCCCGATCCGGCCAGTGGACGCGACCGGTTCACCCTGACCGCCGAGCTGGGACCGGTGGCAGCGCCCCGTCCTTTTGCCGCGCCGCCGCCGCAGCCGGAGGTTGGCGATGGCCAATAACGCCGCGCCGCCGCTGCCTTCGGCGACGATCCGCATAAACCGCGATCGCTGGCTGGCGCTGGGCCTGTTCCTGGCTGCGCTGGCGCTGGCGTACCTGGTCCTCGTCCACCCGTGGTGGACGGTTCCCGTCCTCGACGCCAACGAGCGCCTGCAGACGCTGCAGCAGCGCGAATTGCGCCAGCGCATGCAGTTGCAGCAGGCGCCGCTGGTTACTCAGCGCCTGGAGCAATTGCGCGCACAACAGGCGCGCCAGCCGGGCTTCCTGCCCGAGGCCAGCGCCGAACTGGCCACCGCCGGCCTCGTGCAGCGACTGGAAGCGGTGGTTGCCCAGGCCAGTCCGGGCAATCGCAGCTGCGCCATCAGCAACCGCTCGCCGTTGACCGAGCCACGACGCGAGCGCTATGCGCGCGTGGTGGTGCAGGTGCGCATGCGCTGCGGCAGCCCGGAGCTGACCGCGGTCCTGCACGCACTCGAAAGCGGCGCACCGCGGTTGTTCGTCGGCAATCTCAACATCCTGTCCTCGCGCGGCTATTTCCTGCCCGGCAACACCCAGCCCGGCGGCGATGGCGGACTCGATGTCAGCTTCGACCTGTCCGGCTACCTGCGCCCCGGCGCCGCAGCGACGGAGGTGAGACGTGCGCCTTGACGACGCCGGTCCACGCACCTGGCTGCTGGCCACCGTCGCCGGCTGGGCGCTCCTTGCCTGGTTGCTCACCCTTGCCGGCATGGGACGACATGCGCCGGAGCTCGGTGCCGACCCGAGCCTGCTGCGGCCGTTGCCGGCCACGCGCGCCGCGGCCGCCGAACGCCTGGGCCCGCTGGCGCAGTATTCGCAGATGGGCGCGCGGCCGTTGTTCAGCCAGGATCGCCAGCCCAAGCCCTTCTTCCTCGCCGGCCAGGGCGAAGGCGACAGCAAGGACAGCGCGTTCGACTACCTGCTGACCAGCGTGCTGATAGCACCCAACCTGCACATGGCGATCCTGCAGCCGGCAGACGGCAGCGAGTCGGTGCGGGTCAAGCTCGGCGACGTGCCCGAATCGCATCCGTCGTGGCGCCTGACCGCACTCGATGCGCGCAGTGCCGTGTTCGAGGGCCCGGAAGGCCGACGCGAGATGACCTTGCGGGTGTTCGATGGCCAGGGCGGAGAGCCGCCGACGGCGCTGAACACGCGGCCGCCTGGCGCGCAGCAACCGGTCGGAACTTCGATTCCGGCCGGGCCGCAGCCTTCAACCAAGCCGGTTTCGCCGCCTCGACCGTCGGCCAACACGGCCAACAGTGCCCGCGCGGTTCCCGGCGGACCCAATGCCAATGCTGCAGCCGGCCCGGGATCCTCCGCCCAAGCCGCGCGACCTGCGGCGACACCAGAAAGTGACGATGCGCCTGTCACCCCCGAGGCGCAGATGGAAGCGATCCGCAAGCGGATCGAAGCGCGACGTGCGCAGATGCGGCAGCAGCAAGCCGCGCAACCCCCGGCCCAGACGCCTTAGAGTGAACGCATGAAGCCCAGCGCCAGGAAGCTCGCCGCTCGCCAATACGCCACCCAGGCGATCGTATCCACCACCATTGCCAGCCTGCTGGCCGCCTGCGCGAGTGCACCGGTGCCAAACGTCCGACGCGACGGCCGACCCGCGCCGGTGCAGCAGGGCACGACCGCGACCGCTGGGACGACCACGCAACCGCTGCCCGAATCGGAAAGGGGAGGCGACGCCCGTCCGCAGATCCGCCGCGGCACCGGCCAGGTCATCAACAACAGTGCCGGTTCCGCGCCGCCGCCGAACCTGGGGGCGACCAGCGGTACGGCCACCTTCAACTTCGAAGGCGAATCGCTGCATGCGGTGGTCAAGGCGATCCTCGGCGACATGCTCGGCCAGAACTACGTGATCGCCCCCGGCGTGCAGGGCACCGTGACCCTGGCCACGCCCAAGCCGGTGAGCCCGGCCGAAGCGCTGAACCTGCTGGAGATGGTGCTGGGCTGGAACAACGCACGGCTGGTCTTCAGCGGCGGTCGCTACAACGTGGTGGCGTCCGACCAGGCCCTGGCCGGCAATGTCGCCGCCCGCACCGGCGGCGCCAGCAACGCGCGCGGCTTCGAAGTGCGCACGGTGCCGCTGAAGTTCGTCTCGGCCACCGAGATGGAAAAGATCCTCAAGCCGTACGCGCGCCCGAACGCGATCGTCAACGTCGACAACTCGCGCAACGTGATCACGGTGGGCGGCAGCCGCGCCGAACTTGAGAACTACCTGCGCACCATCCAGGTGTTCGACGTCGACTGGCTGGCCGGCATGTCGGTGGGCGTATTCCCGCTGCAGTCGGGCAGGGCGAGCAGGGTCGTGGCCGACCTGGAAAAGGTGTTCGGCGAGCAGAGCAAGTCACCGGTGGCGGGCATGTTCCGCTTCATGCCGCTGGAAGGCGCCAACGCGGTGCTGGTGATCACCTCGCAGGCCAACTACCTCGACGACATCCAGCAGTGGCTCGAGCGGATCGACAACGCCGGCGGCAGCGTGCAGCTGTATTCGTATGAACTGAAGTACATCAAGGCCAAGGACCTTGCCGACCGCCTGTCCGACGTGTTCGGCAGCGGGCGCGGCAGCAGCGGTGGTGGCAACGGTGCGCCCTCTCTGATGCCGGGCCTCGAGTCGGTGGAACTCAAGGACAGCGATTACGGCAGTACTGCGACGCTGGGTGGCGGCGATACCGGCTCTTCCGGTGGTGGCGGCGGCCTTGGTGACGGTTCCCTTTCGCTCGATGCCAAGCAAAGCGGCAACGCCGGGCTGACGCTGGAGGTCGACGGCGACCGCGTCGGCGTATCGGCGGTGGAGGAAACCAACTCGCTGATCGTGCGCAGCAGTCCGTCGGCGTGGAAGTCGATCCACGATGTGATCGAGCGGCTGGACGTGATGCCGATGCAGGTGCACATCGAAGCCCAGGTGGTCGAAGTGCAGTTGCAGGGCGAGCTGCAATACGGTGTCAACTGGTACTTCGAGCGCGCAGTCACCGATGCGGGGCTGCCAAACGCGGTCGGCCGCACCACCTGGAGCACGCTGGCCGGCAGTATCCAGTCGGCGACGGGAGATCCTGCCGGTCTGGCCTGGACTTTCCTCGGCCGCAATGCCGCCGCGGTGATCAGCGCGCTCGACCAGGTCACCGACTTGCAACTGCTGCAGACGCCGTCGGTGATGGTGCGCAACAACGCCGAGGCCACTCTCAACGTCGGCAGCCGAATTCCGATCTCGTCGGTCACCGTCAATCCGGGCTCCGGCAACGAGAACACCTACAGCCAGGTCCAGTACCTCGACACCGGCACCATCCTCAGGGTGCGCCCGCGCGTGGCCAAGGACGGCGTGGTCTTCCTCGACGTCGTCCAGGAAGTCAGCACGCCCGGCAGTCCCGACACCGCCGACCCGAACGGCAACGTCCGCATCGACACGCGCAAGCTCAAGACAGAAGCCGCGGTGCAGAGCGGCGACACGGTGATGCTGGCTGGCCTGATCAGCGATGGCGTGCAGCGCAGCGCGTCGGGCTTTCCTGGTCTGAGCCGGATCCCGATCATCGGTGGCCTGTTCGGCACGCAGGGCACGAGCAAGAACCGCAACGAAGTCATCATCCTGCTGACGCCGACCATCGTGCAGAACCCGCAGGAAGCGCGCGACCTCACCGACGAGTACGGTCGTCGCTTCCGCGCGATGGAACCGCTGCAGAACAAACCGCGCCGGCCGGGACAGCAGTGACGTCAGCGGCTGGTGCGCCTGCCATCGTCGTGGTGCCGGTCGGCAGCGACGACGAAGCGCTTGATGGCTGCCTGGCGGCGCTCGATGCGGCCACTGCGCCCGGTACGCGGGTGTGGCTGGCCGACGACGCGCAGGCCGGCCCGCGCGGCTACGCGATCATCGAGCGCTGGATCGCGCGGACCGCGCTGAAGGCCGACTACACCCGGCGCCAGCGCAGCGTCGGCGAGGTCGCCCATCTCGACGAAGTGCTGGCCGCGTGCGGCGATGCCGATGTCGCGGTGCTCGCCGCCGATGCATCGCCTGCGCCAGGCTGGCTGGCACGGCTGTCGGCCGGGCTCGCCAGCGATGGGGCGATCGCCACCGCGACGCCGTGGAGCAACGCCGGTGAAGCCGCGGCATGGCCGCGCATCGGCGAGATCGACGCGGTGCCCGACGACCTGGAGCGGCTTTCGCGCGCCGCTGCTGGCATGCCGGCCCTGCATCCGGAGTTGCCCGCGGCGGTGACCCATGCGGTGCTGATCCGCGGCAGCGCCCGCCGCCGCGTTGGCGGCCTCGATGCCAGCAGCTACGGCTCGTGGTATGCGGCCCTGACCGACCTGTCGCTGCGCCTGGCCGGACTGGGCTGGCGCAACGTGCTGTGCGATACGGCCTTCGTCGGCCGTCGTGGCGAAGGTGTTCCGTTCGACGGTGACATGGATGCGCTGGCGGCGCGCTGGCCGGACTGGCATCCGCGGCTGGCAAACTTCCTCATGCAGGACCCGCTGCGGCCGTCGCGCACGCAACTGGCAAACCTGCTCGACAGCATCGGCCCTCCGGAACCGCAACGTGATCTCTTCGTCTGACTCCGCCGTTGCCGCAGCGACCCGCCCGGACGGGATCGCCGTCGTGGTGGTGACCTACCGCAGCGGCGAAACCATCGACGACTGCCTGCAACGCCTGCGCGCGGCCGATGGCGTGGTTGCGATCCGCGTGGTCGACAACCTCTCGAACGATGACACCCTCGAGATCGTCCAGCGCCATGCCATGGCCGATGCACGCGTACGCTTCATCGCCAACCCCGACAACCCCGGCTTCGCGGTTGCCTGCAACCAGGGTGCGCGCGATGCCAACGGCGATGCGTCGTGGCTGGCCTTCGTCAATCCCGATTGCCTGGTCGAGCGCGACACGCTGGCGCGACTTCGCGCGCTCGCCGCCGGGCGGGGCGATGTCCTGCTCGGCGCCGACCTCATCGACGAACAAGGGCATCGCGATGGCGCCGCTCGACGACGCGATCCCGATTTCTCCGCGATGCTTGCCGGCGCCCTCGGCGGTAAGCCGGCGGCGAAGCTCGAACTGCCCATCGACGACACGCAGGCACTGCAGCCGGTGGAGGCGATCTCCGGCGCGCTGATGCTGATGCCGCGAGGGCTGTTCACGCGCATCGATGGCTTCGACGAAGGCTACCGCCTGCATGCCGAAGACCTCGATCTGTGCCGGCGTGCACGCGAGGCCGGCGCCATGATCGCGGTCGCCAACCACATTCGCGTGCTGCACGTGCGCGGCGTGTCCAGTCGCTCGCGGCCGCTGTTCGTCGAGTGGCACAAGCACCGCGGCCTGTGGCGCTACTTCCGCAAGTTCGAGGCGCCGCGGCGCGGGTTGCTGGTGAACCTGGGGGTGTTCGCGGCGATCTGGTTACGCTTCCCACTGGCTTACCTCCGCGCCCGCCTGCGCTAGGCGCCTGAAGCCTGTTGTCGCGGACTTGTGACTGCAGTCACGCGAAAGGCCCGGATTTCACAACCCCCGTCGCGGTAGTCACATTGCGTAGCGGCTACTTTCGTTGTCGCTGACCGCATTGGACTACGGTCGACAGGGGAAAATCATGAGGATCTCTCGGGCGCTTCGGGCGCCTGCGTTCGCGCTTGTGCTGATTGCGACGATCGCACTGACGGCGTGCGGCGGAGGCGGTGGTGGCGGCGACAAGGGCGGCGCCGGCCAGCCCGCGGCCCCGCCTCCGGCCCCAGTCGTGCCACCGCCGTATCCGGACATCCCGGCGACCGACCTCGACGCGGCACGTTTCCTGACCCAGGCGACCTTCGGCCCAACCAGCGCCGAGATCGCGCGCGTACGCCAGATCGGCTACCAGCGCTGGCTCGACGAGCAGCTCAGCGAGACTGCCACGCCGCCGACGCTGATCCTGCCGCACCTCGATCAGCTAGTCGTCAATGGCGTGCTGGCAGACAACCTGCAACAGCAACACCGCCGCAACTACTGGCTGTGGCGCGCAGCGACCTCGCGCGACCAGCTGCGTATGCGCATGGCGTTTGCGCTGAGCGAGATCTTCGTCGTTTCCGATCGCGAGGTCGCAGACGCCAACGACACGCTTAGCCGCATCGCCGATTACCAGGACACGCTCGCGCGCGGTGCCTTCGGCAGTTACCGCACGCTGCTGGAGAAGGTGACCCTGCATCCGGCGATGGGCTATTACCTCAGCCACGTCGGCAATCGCAAGGCCGACCCCGCACGCAACATCACCCCCGACGAGAACTACGGCCGTGAAGTGATGCAGTTGTTCTCGATCGGCCTGGTCGAGCGCAACAAGGACTTCAGCCCGGTGCTGGATGCAAACGGCCAGACGGTGCCGACCTACGACGAGCAGGTCGTCAGCGCGATGGCCCGCGTATTCACCGGCTGGACATACGCCGGCCAGACCGACGCGCAGTTCGGTCGCGGCAACAACACCAGCTTCGCGCCGATGGAGTGCCACGCCGCGTTCCACGACGACCAGCCCAAGCAGATCTTCCGCGGCACGGTCATCAGCGAGGGCAACAACTGCGTCAACAGCCTGACCAGGACGCTCGACGCACTGGCCGCCCATCCCAATGTCGCGCCCTTCATCAGCCGACAGCTGATCCAGCGCTTCGTCACCAGCAATCCCAGCCCGGCTTACGTCGAGCGCGTTGCCAACGTCTGGTTGTCCAGCAGCGGCAATCTCGGCCAGGTGCTGCGCGCGGTGCTGCTCGACACCGAGGCGCGACTGCCGCCGACCAGCCTGAGCTTCGGCAAGGCGCGCGAACCGCTGATCAAACTGGTGACGTTGTGGCGCGCGTTCGAAGCCGCCTACGTGCCGCCGGCAACGGGCGAAATCCGCTTCACCTTCTCCAACTCAGGGGACCTGACCAGCTCGTTGCTGCAGGACTCGCAGCGGGCGCCGTCGGTCTTCAACTTTTTCGATCCCGACAACCGCCTTGCCGCCGCTGATGGCGTGCCGGGGTTGTTCGCGCCGGAGTTCCAGATCATGACCGAGGCCACCTACCTCAGCGCACTGAACCAGCACGAGGCGGTGGTCTGGAACTACAGCGGTGCGGCACCGACGGCGACCACGCCGGCACCGGTGCTCAACCTGGCCCGGCTGACCACGCTGGCCGAGGCCCGCGACCACGCCGGCATGGTGCAGGAGGTCAACGTGCTGCTGTTCTACGGTTCGATGAGCAGCACGACAACGCAGGCAATGGTCGGCATGCTCGACCGGTTGGCGACGGCCAACGAAACCGCCTCGGCCCGCGCCCGCTCGCTGGTGCTGCTGGCCTTCGCCTCCCCGGAATTCGCGGTCCAGCGCTAGGAGCATGCAATGAGCCATTCCACCCGCGAAGACCGTCGCCACTTCCTGCGTCGCGTGCAGGGCCTGATTGCCGGCGGCACCGCATTCGCGCTGCTGCCGCAACTGGAGCTGGTCGGACGCGCCTACGCCGCAGCTCCGCTGCCGGGCAACGACTACCGTGCCCTGGTGTGCATCTTCCTGTTCGGCGGCAGTGATTCGTTCAACATGCTGATCCCGCATGACAGCGCCGAACATGCCCTCTACCTGACCAGCCGCGGCGGCGTGTTCGATGCCACTGCCAACCCGTTCGGCCTGGGCATCGCCCGCGACCAGCTGGTCACGATCGCCGACACCCAGGGCAAGACCTGGGGCCTGCATCCGGGATGCGCGGCGATGAAGCCGCTGTTCGATGCGGGCGAACTGGCGTTTCTTGCCAACGTCGGCACGCTGGCCGAACCGGTCACCAAGAACGACGTGGTGAAGAAGCTCAAGCGGCTGCCGCCGTACCTGTACTCGCACAACGACCAGCAGCGGTTGTGGATGCGCGGGCATACCGATCGCAACGGCACCACCGGCTGGGGTGGCATGCTCGGTGACCGCGCCGCGGCGTCGAACACCGGGCTGACCGCGTTGCCGCCGTCGATCTCGATCTCCGGCAGCAACCTGTTCCAGTTCGGCCAGACGACGCTGCCGTTTGCCTTGTCCTCGGGCGGGCCGGCGGCGATCAACCGCTTCCGTACCGACACCGGCACCACCGACCGCATCCGCGCCGAATCGCTGCGCGCGCTGGTGGAAGCGCGCTACCAGCCGATCATGACCGACCAGTACGCAGTGATCGGCGAAAGCGCCATCCAGCTCAACGATGCCCTGCGCGGTGCGCTCAATCCGGCCAATGGCGGCGACATCGCCACGGTGTTCCCGGCCGGCGGACTGGCATCGCAGTTGCGCATGGTCGCGCGGATGATCAAGGCCGCGCGGACCGCGGCCATCGGCCATCGCCGACAGATCTACTACGTCAGCATGGGCGGGTTCGACACCCACCAGAACCAGATGGCTGCCAACGGTCACGGCGCGCTGCTGAAGCAACTGGCCGATTCTTTGGCGGCATTCCGCGCTGCCCTGGCCGAAGTCGGCGCGCTCAACGACACCACCGCGTTCACCATGAGCGACTTCGGTCGCACGCTCAACAGCAACGGCAACGGTACCGACCACGGCTGGGGCGGCGTGCAGCTGATGATGGGCGGGGCGGCGGCGAACGGCGGTTCGCTGCGCGGTGGCCAGGTGTGGGGCAGCTATCCGTTGCTCGAACTCGATGGTGCGCAGGCGGTGGGACGTGGCCGCATGGTGCCGACTACGTCGGTCAACCAGATGGGCGCGACCCTGGCGCAATGGTTCGGGATGCCGGCCGCTGACCTGCCCACGATCTTCCCGGGCATCGGCAACTTCAATCCGCAGCGGGTAGGGTTCCTGGGCTGACGCGCGCCAGCGTGCGCGCTCAGGCCAGCGCGAACCTCAGCACGAACAGCGCTGCCACCACCCATACCGCCGGGTGCACTTCGCGCGCGCGGCCGGTGGCCAGCTTCAATACCGCATAGGCGATGAAGCCGAATGCCAGGCCGTTGGCGATCGAGTAGGTGAACGGCATCGCCAGCGTGCACAGGGCCGCCGGCACCGCATCGGTGAGGTCGTCCCAGTGCACGTCACCGAGTTCGCGCAGCATCAGCCCAGCCACGAACAGCAGTGCCGGTGCTGTCGCATAGGGCGGCACGATCGAGGCCAGCGGCGAGAACAGCAGCGCGAGCAGGAAAAGTGCCGCGACCACCAGCGCGGTCAGGCCGGTGCGGCCGCCGGCCTGCACGCCCGAGGCGCTCTCGATGTAGGCGGTCGTGCTGCTGGTGCCAAGCAGCGAGCCGGCGAGGATCGCGGTGCTGTCGGCAAACAGTGCCCGTCCGAAGCGCTTCTGCTGCGCAGGCGAAGCGTCGTCGGTCGGCAGCAGCCCGGCGCGGCGCGCGACGCCCATCAACGTGCCGGTTGCATCGAAGACCTCCACCAGCACGAACACGATCACCACATGCAGCATCGCCGACAGCGACATGCCGGCGCCGCCGCCGAGGGCGCCGGCGATGTCGAGCTGCAGGAACGTCGGTGCCAGGCTTGGCGGCAGGTCGACGATGCCGTGGTACTGGACCAGCCCGAACAGCAGCGCGCAGGCGGTGACGGCGAGGACGCCGATCAGGATCGCACCGCGCACGCGCCACGCTTCCAGTATCGAGATCAGCAGGAAACCGGCGACCGCCAGCAGCGGTTCGGGGTCGCGCAGGTCGCCGAGCGAGACCAGCGTGTCGGGATTGCCGACGATGATCTCGGACTTCTGCAGCGCGATGATCGCCAGGAACAGGCCGATGCCGGCGGTGATCGCGCTGCGCAGCGAATGCGGAATGCCGGCGATGAGCCAGGCGCGTGCACCGGTGATGGTGAGCAGCAGGAACACGATGCCGGAGATGAACACCGCGCCCAGCGCCTGTTGCCAGCTGTAGCCCATCGCCCCGACGACGGTGAAGGCGAAGAAGGCGTTGAGGCCCATCCCGGGCGCCATGCCCACCGGGTAGTTGGCGGCGAACGCCATCACCAGCGAGCCGATCGCCGCCGCGAGGCAGGTTGCGACGAACACGGCGCCGACATCCATGCCGGTGTCGCCGAGGATGCTGGGGTTGACGAAGACGATGTAGGACATCGTCAGGAACGTGGTCAGGCCAGCGACCAGCTCGGTGCGGACATTGCTGCCGTGCTCGCGCAACTTGAACACGGAGTCGAGAGCGCTGGGTTCGTGGGCGCGGCTGGGCATGGCGGTTCCTAGGGTGCCACCCACGGGTGTGGAGGTAGCGTCGCGGCCAGCCTCTGCCTGCTTCCGCCCGCTATTGGGCAGGCCGGCAAACGCCATCAGCGATGGCGGTTGATCTCGTCGCGCAACTCGCGTGCCGCATTCGCCGCGGCGTCGGCGAAATCGTCGCCCGACGACGCATACAGGATCGCGCGCGAGCTGCTGACCATCAGGCCGGTGCCATCGCTGGTCTTCGCGTTGGTCACCACGGCTTCAACGTCGCCGCCCTGCGCACCGACACCGGGCACGAGGAAGGGCACTTCACCGACGATCGCGCGGACTTCGCGCAGCTGCTCCGGCCAGGTCGCGCCGACCACCAGCGCACAGTTGCCATTGCCGTTCCATTCGCGCGCGACCTTCTCGGCGACGTGCTGGTAGAGCGGGCGGCCGTCGGCGACAAGCAGGTCCTGCAGGTCGCCTGCACCCGGATTGGACG
The DNA here is from genome assembly GCA_036524935.1 of Lysobacter sp. Classification (GTDB taxonomy): domain Bacteria; phylum Pseudomonadota; class Gammaproteobacteria; order Xanthomonadales; family Xanthomonadaceae; genus Lysobacter_J. The sequence goes on from DATDBK010000070.1 coordinate 21,997, forward strand.
TGCGGCACAGGATCACCACGCCGCGGTCGGAGCGGTCGAGGAAGGGTTGCAGCGAATCGCGGCCGAGATACGGATTGGCAGTGACGGCGTCGGCGGCGTAGCGGTCGAAGGCTTCGGTCGCGTAATGCTGCGCCGTGCTGCCGATGTCGCCGCGCTTGCTGTCGAGGATCACCGGGATGCCCGGATGTGCCGAGTGGATATGCGCGACCAGTCGCTCCAGGGCATCCTCCGCGCCAAGCGCGGCGAAGTGGGCGATCTGCGGCTTGAACGCGCAGGCGTACTGCGCGCTGGCGTCGACGATGTCACGGCAGAAGTTGAACACCGCATCCGGGTCGCCCTTGAAGCGAGCCGGGAATTTTGCCGGCTCGGGGTCGAGGCCGACGCAGACGAGTGAGTTGGCCTGGGTCCAGCGTTGCTTCAGGGCTGCGATGAAGGTCACGTGTGTCTCCGCTTTCATCCGTCATTCCCGTGAAGGCGGGAACGCAAGAGCAAGATGGATCCCGGCTTGCGCCGGGATGACGATCTGGCAAAGCCGCGCCCGCAGTGCGGGCGCGGGCCAGATCGTCACTTCAGCGCCTTGAACCTCAGGCGGTGCGGCTGCGCACCCTCGGCACCGAGGCGACGCCTCTTGTCCTCCTCGTACTCGCGGTAGTTGCCCTGGAAGAACTCCACGTGCGAGTCGCCCTCGAAGGCGAGGATGTGCGTGGCGATGCGGTCCAGGAACCAGCGGTCATGCGAGATCACGAACGTGTTGCCCGGGAACTCCAGCAGTGCGTCTTCGAGCGCGCGCAGCGTTTCGATGTCGAGGTCGTTGGACGGTTCGTCGAGCAGCAGCACGTTGCCGCCCTGCAGCAGGGTCTTGGCCATGTGCAGGCGACCGCGCTCACCGCCCGACAACGAGCCGACCAGCTTCTGCTGGTCCTGGCCCTTGAAGTTGAAGCGGCCGATGTAGGCGCGCGACTGGATCTCGACACCGTTGATGTTGAGGATGTCGAGGCCGCCGGAGACTTCCTGGAAGACGTTGTGGTTGCCTTCCAGCTTGTCGCGGCTCTGGTCGACATAGGCCAGCTTCACCGTCGAACCCATGGTGATCTCGCCGGAGTCCGGCTTTTCCTGGCCGGTGATCATCTTGAACAGCGTCGACTTGCCGGCGCCGTTCGGACCGATGATGCCGACGATCGCGCCGCCGGGCACGAGGAAGCTGAGGTTGTCGATCAGCAGGCGGTCACCGAACTTCTTGGTGACGTTCTTGAACTCGACCACTGCATTGCCCAGGCGCTCGCCCGGCGGAATGAAGATTTCGTTGGTCTCGTTTCGGCGCTGGTAGTCGACCGACTGCAGTTCGTCCAGGCGGGCAAGGCGCGCCTTGCCCTTGGAGCGGCCGCCCTTGGCGTTCTGGCGGGCCCACTCGAGCTCCTTGTGGATCGCCTTCTGGCGCGCCTTTTCCTGGCCTTCTTCCTGCTTGAGTCGCTCTTCCTTCTGGGTCAGCCAGTCGGTGTAGTTGCCCTTCCACGGAATGCCGCGGCCGCGGTCGAGTTCGAGGATCCACTCGGCGGCGTTGTCGAGGAAGTAGCGGTCATGGGTGACGGCCACCACGGTGCCGGTGTAGCGCGCGAGGAACTGCTCCAGCCATTCCACCGACTCGGCGTCGAGGTGGTTGGTCGGTTCGTCGAGCAGCAGCATGTCCGGCTTCTGCAGCAGTAGCTGGCACAGTGCGACGCGGCGCTTCTCGCCACCCGACAGCTGGCCGACCACCGCGTCCCACGGCGGCAGGCGCAGCGCGTCGGCGGCCACTTCGAGCTGCTGTTCGAGCATGTGCGCGTCGCCGGTGGCGAGGATCGCCTCCAGGCGCTGCTGCTCGGCGGCGAGCTTGTCGAAATCGGCGCCTTCTTCGGCGTAGGCGGCATAGACGGCATCGAGCGCGGCCTGCGCGCTGAGCACGTCACCGACGCCGACCTCGACTGCCTGGCGCACGGTCTGGGTGGGGTCGAGTTGCGGCTCCTGGGCCAGGTAGCCAACCTTGATGCCCGGCTGCGGACGCGCTTCGCCGACGAAGTCGGTGTCGACGCCGGCCATGATCTTGAGCACCGTCGACTTGCCCGCGCCGTTGAGGCCGAGCAGGCCGATCTTCGCGCCGGGGAAGAAGGACAGCGAGATGTCCTTGATGATCTGGCGCTTGGGCGGAACGGTC
>DATDBK010000071.1:0-15059 GCA_036524935.1 Lysobacter sp.
CGTACCCCAGCTCGGCGCGTACACCACACCGAAGGTCCAGCTGTCGGACGTCTCCGGCTCCAGATCCGGGTTACCGCCGGTGAAGGTGGTGATCTGCGTGTTGGCCTGGACGAAGTTCGGCGGCGCACCCTGCGCCGCGCAACCCGGCGCCAGCTCAGGCGATGCCGGGCCCGGGCGACCGGTCGAACCGCACGGGTCGACCAGCGTCGCGCCGAACTGGGTCAGGCCGAACAGCTCGCCCAGGTTCGGAGCGCGGAAACCGGTCGAGTACGTGCCGCGAACCACGATGTCCTCGATCGGCTGCCAGCGGAAGCCGACCTTGCCGGTGGTTTCGTTGCCGAAGGTCGAGTAGTCGGAGTAGCGGACCGCAGCACTGACGTCGAGCGACGACAGCAGCGGGAAGCTGAACTCGGTGTACACCTCGTCCACTTCGTACGACGCCGACACCGGCGCGGCGAACGAGTCCTGCGACTCGCCGGTCTGGCGCAGCGGATCGGGGTTGAAGTCGCCGCGGTAACGGCGATGCTCCACGCCCGCGGCGAAGCCGGCCGTGCGGTCGCCGATGTCGAACAGGTCGCCGGTGATGTTGCCCTGGAACAGGTCAAGCACCTGCTTGCTCGAATCGATCTGGCGGGTGCGGATGTAGTCGATCTGGTCCTGCGTCATCGGACGGCCCTGGCCGCCGAACAGGTCGAGCGGCGTGCAACCGGCCACCAGTGCGCAGATCGCCGGATCGCCCAGCGCGAGCTTCATCTTGGCCACGTTGTAGCCGTTGAGGAACTCCTGCGTGGCCTTGTTTTCGGAATGGGCGTAGTTGACGTCCCAGCCGAGCGTGCGCTCACCCATGCCGAAGGTGCCGTCGAGGCCGATGTTGAAGTAGGTGGTGTCGACATCCTGGTGGAAGATGCGCGGGCCGACCTCGACCGGACGACGCGTCACCACCAGCAGGTTCGAGGCCGCATCGAGCGTGTAGCCGAACGGATTGAACGGGTTGTCCTGGTGGATGCTGATCGTGTCGGCGATGCCGCCGGTGCCGGCGCCGGGGCCGACGAAGATCGGCTCGGGTGCGGCCTGGTTGGTCGAGGTGCGGTTGTTGTACAGGCCCTTGACGTGCAGGCGAACTTCGTCGTTCAGGTCATAGGTGGCGCTGGCGAAGATCGACTTGCGCTTGCTCGGCGTGAGCAGGAAGTTGTACGGCGCGAAGTTGAAGCGGTCGGACAGGTCGAACTGGTTGTAGGTACCACCGTTCGGGTTGTTTGGATCGAACACCGGCGAGGTCGTGCCGTTGTTCAGCGTCACGTCGTACCAGTTCTCGGTATCGCCATCGCAGCCGCCAACGCCGGTGGTCGGACGGGTCGGGTCGCAGAAGAAGAAGCGGCCCTGCGGGATGCCCGAACTGCCGCCGCGCACGCCGGTGCCCGGGGTCGGGTACCGCGACTGCTCCCAGCTGCCCGAGCTGATTTCCTGCTGCTCGTAGTAGCTGGCGGTGAAGATGCCGGACCAGCGGTCGCCGCTGCCGCCGATGGTCAGGCTGGCTTCGGTGGTCTCGCCGCCGTCCTCGTACTCGCCGTAGTAGGCATGAACTTCGGCGCCGTCGAACTTGCGGCGGGTGATGATGTTGACGACGCCGGCGATGGCGTCGGAACCGTAGATCGCAGATGCGCCGTCTTCCAGCACTTCGATGCGTTCCACGATCGCCAGCGGGATGGTGTTGAGGTCGGCGCTGCCGCTGACACCCGAGGCGGACGATTCATTGACCCAACGCACGCCGTCGACCAGCACCAGGGTGCGCTGCGAGCCGAGGTTGCGCAGGTCGACCTGGGCCGAACCGGCGCCGATGCCGCCACCGTCCGGCGGATAGCCGAAGTTGCCGGAAGAATTGAACTTGGCGTTGAGCGCCTTGCCGCTCGAGCTGAGCTGCTGCAGCAGGTCGCCCACGCTCTGCAGGCCGGTCGCTTCGATCTTCTTGCGATCGAGCACGTACACCGGCTGCGCGGTCACGACATTGGTTTGCTTGATGCGGCTGCCGGTGACGGTGACCGTGTCCAGGGTCGTGGCCCCGGGTTGCGCGGGCGCCGGTGCGTCCTGTGCCGCGGCCAGGCCGGGCAGGCTGAGCAGCAGTGAAAGTTGTATGGCCCGTGTCAGTGACTGACGTCGTGGTGCTTTCATCGACTCTCTCCAAAAAGAAAAAATGCGGCTGAACAGCTGTACGCACCCACCCCCCTCCAGGCGGCGTCCCAGAGTTGTAAACAATTCGTAAAGCCGCCACAAGCGGCAAAGAGTCAGCGTCACTTTCGGCACAGTGGTCGCTTTCGTAGGAATTTCAGCCAGATACGTCTCCGGGACAGCGGTTCCCGTAGTTTTTGGCTTTTTCCGTATGGTTTCTGAGCCGGATTTGCGATCAGAGGCCCATTTCGAGGAAATGGAGCTGGAAGGACGCGTACATCGCCAAGGTGCGATCGCCAGCGAAACCCAGGCCGTCGTTCCAGCCGTAATTGACCGGAATCGTGTCGATGAGGCGCCGGTCGCGCAGGACGCGGATGCTGTCGGGCGTGACGATCGCCTGCAGCGAGCCATGGGCGGCAAATCCGTTGAAGTACGCCGGCTGCTCGCCCAGCAACGTGCCGGGATCGACCTCGTGATCGTCGTCCAGGTCCAGCACGGCCGCCACGGACGGGTCACTGCCGGGCAGCCGCGAGATCAGGAGCAGGTCGCTGTCCGGCGACGAGAAGTAATCGCTGAATCGCGAATGCAGTCGGCGAAGCGCGACGAGCAACGAAGGTCGCAGCGGATGGCGGACGCCGGTGCAGTCCATTGCCGACCACTCCGGATCGGACCCGTCCTGCGGGACGGTGACGAAGACGAACCTGGCGTCGGTCGAATCCCAGAACAGTACGCGCTCGTGCGCGCGCGACGGCAATACCGAAACGGCCTGACTGCGTCTGGACACCAGTACCAGTTCGGAGGACTGGTAGGACCTCACCAGCCAGCACTGGTCGCCATTCACTGCCGCCGAGAGAGTCGACGGTGATTGCAGCTTTGCTGACGCCACCGGTCGGATGGCGCGCGCCCGCGTATCGAGCTGATACACAGTCAGGCGCGCAGTGGCGGCCTTGGCGATACCGACACGGGTCGTCGCCCAGGTCACGCGCTGGTCGTCGTCGAAACCGAGCATGGCCGGTTCCGTTCCCGGCAGTTGCAGGGCGAACGAATGTTTCGATTGCCTGAGATCGTGGTAGCGCAGGGTCGTCGCCCAGCCCGGGCGCTCCACGCAGGCGGCGAAATAGGCCACCGCGTCCTTGCCTGTGGCAAGTGCGCCCGCAACCAGGTGCGTGCCACAGAGCGTGTTCTTCCCTCGCGACAGCGGCGCCGGAAAGGTCGGCACCGGCACGCTGTCGTCGCTGTCGGGCGCGGGCCCCGACGCCGCGACCGTCGCAAGCAAGGACGTCAGCAACACCATGGCTACCGACAGGACGCCGACGCCCACGCGACGTTGCACGCACACAGCACGCGATCCTTCGCCTTCGCCTTCCATCCCGGCCCCCTGCGCCTGATGAGCCAGCATAGACACAGCGCGAGGATGCCGCCCAGTGCCGGCGCGTCGAGCGCTCAGCCGCCGAGGACGAGGCTGGTGCCGACCAGGGCCAGGAAGCCGGCGAACACCCGCTTCAGGGTGTCGCCATTGAGCCGATGAGCAAGACGGGTGCCGTACGGCGCGGCCAGCACGGACGCTGCGGCGACGCCTATCGCGGCCGGCAGGTAGATGTAACCGATCGCGTGCGCGGGCAGCGCCCCGGCCGGCGCATGCAGGGCGTAGCCCACCGCACTGGCCAACCCGATTGCGACGCCGCAAGCCGACGAGGTACCCACCGCGCGTACCGGCGCGACACCGCGCCAGACCAGCAACGGTACCGTCATGCTGCCGCCGCCGATGCCGACCACGGCCGAGACCGCGCCGATGCCGAGGCCGGTTGCCGACATCACCGCGCCGCTCGGCGCCGGCATCTGGTGGGCGCCATTGCCGCGGGTGCCACCGAAGGTCAGCTGGGCGGCGGCGAGGAAGCAGTAACCGGCGACGATCCAGCGCAGCACGCTGTCGTCGATGCGCACCGCCAGGCCACTGCCGAGCCAGCCGCCCAGCAGCAGGCCCGGCACCATCCATGCCACCGTCGGCCACAGCACGCTGCCGCGCGCGGCATGCGCGCGCGCCGATGCCGCCGCCGTCAGGACGATGCTGGCCAGCGAGCTGGCCAATGCCGCATGCATGGCGGCCTCTTTCGGCACCCCCATGCCCGGCAGCAGCCACGCGAGCGCCGCCACCAGCACCAGTCCGCCGCCCACTCCGAGCAGCCCGGCGAGGATGCCGGCGATGACGCCGAGCGCGAGGAAGATGAGCAGTGCTGTAATCACGTGGTCTCCTGCAACAACATCAACAACGGCGACTGACTGCGTCGCACGCTACGGCTACGGACGCTTCACAACGCTGGGCTATAGTCCCACGCATGCTCCCCCGCCCGTTCACAATCGTACTCGCTGCGTCCATTGCAGCGGTTGCCGCAACCGCCTGCGCACAGAGCACGGCCGCGGCACCGCCCGTGCAGTTGCCCGCATTGCCCAAGCCCACCGTCGATCCGCTGCTGCCGCGCGTTCGCGGCGCGCTCGAAGCGGCCGAGCTCGGTCGCTTCGACGCCGGCCAGTACAGCGACATCGCACGACATCCGCTGTATGGCTGGGTCGAGTACGCCAGCCTGCGCCGCGACTTCGACAACATCACTGCCAGCCAGGCGCAGTCGTTCCTGTCGCGCTACCGCGACCAGGCTGTCGCCGAATCGTTCCGCGAAGGCTGGCTGGCGGCGACGGCGCGGCGCCAGGACTGGACTTCGTTCCTGGCCGCATGGAGTCCCCGCGTCACCAGCACGGCGCTGCGTTGCGGCGAGCTCAGCGCGCGCCAGGCGCAAGGCCGCACCGACGCCAAATGGAACAGCGACGCCCAGGCGATCTGGCGCAGCACCGGCAAATCGCTGCCGGACGAATGCGATGCACCGATGACCGCGCTGTCCGCACAGGGTGGCCTGCCCCCGGAGCTGCGCTGGGAACGCATCGACCTCGCCGCCGCCGAGTGGCAGCCGGGCGTGATGCGCGCGGCCGCACGTGGCCTGCCCGCCGACGAGCTGGCCCTGGCCTCCGACTACGCCGCCTTCCTCGACGCGCCTCACGAACGCGCACTGACCTGGCCGAGGACGCAGCGCAGCCGCACGATCGCTTCGCACGGCCTGGCGAAATTCGGCAAGGCTTCACCGGCTTCGGCCGAAGCGGTGCTGCCGCGTTATGCCGATGCACTGGGCCTCAACGACGAGGAGCGTGGTCGCGCGCTGTACCAGATCGCGCTGTGGTCGGTCGCCTCCTACGAACCCGACTCGGCGCGGCGCCTCAATGCCGTGCCCGAGGCCGCCTACGACGACCGCCTGCACGAGTGGCGGGTGCGCGAGGCGTTGTCGCGCTCGGACTGGGCCGCGGCACTGGCCGCGATCAACAAGATGGGCGCAAAGCAGCGCGCCGACTCGCGCTGGATGTACTTCGAGGCACGCCTGAACGAACTCGCCGGCAACAAGGCCAGTGCCGACCGGTTGTTCCGTGAAGCGGCCAGGAAGACCGACTTCCACGGTTTCCTCGCCGCCGACAGGCTCGAGCTGCCGTACGCGCTGTGCCCATGGCTGCCCGACGACAGCGCAGCGGCGCAGGCGGCGATCGCGCGTGACCCGGCGATCGTGCGGGCGATGGGGCTGTTCCAGATCGACCGCGTCGGCTGGGCCGTGCGTGAGTGGGATGAGGCGCTGTCGCGCTTCAACGACGAGCAACGCCGCATCGCGGTGGAAGTGGCGCAGGGCAACGGCTGGTTCGACCGTGCCGTGTTCTCGCTCGGCAAGGGCAAGCCGGAAGAACTGCGCCTGTACGGATTGCGCTTCCCCTTGCACCACGAGGCCACGATCCGTCGCGAAGCAGCGAGCAACCGCCTCGATCCGGCGTGGGTCGCGGCCGAGATCCGCGCCGAGAGCATTTTCTATCCGCGCGCGCGCTCCAGCGCCAACGCCATGGGCCTGATGCAGATCCTGCCGGGCACCGGCGCCGGCGTCTCCGCGCGCATCGGCCAGCCCTGGGGCGGCGCCGAAAGCCTGTACGACCCCGACACCAACATCATTCTCGGCACCGCTTACCTGCGCGAACTGCTCGACAAGTACGGCGGCCAGCCCTACCAGGTGATCGCCGGCTACAACGCCGGGCCGTCGCCGCTGTCGCGCTGGCTGTCGCAGCGTCCGGGCATGGATCCGGCCTTCTGGATCGAGACGATCAGCTACAAGGAAACACGCGAGTACGTCGCCCGCGTGCTTGCCTTCAGCGTGCTCTACGACTGGCGCCTCAACGGTGACGCGGCGAAGCTGAGCGACCGCATGCGCGGACGCACGGACGGCGCGCGCAAGCAGTTCGAATGCAAGCAGCCAACCACGGCGCCTGCGACGCCGGCCGCGGCAACGCCGGCGCAATCCCGGCGCCCATCACAGCGCTGAAGCCATCGGGACCCTAAACTGGCGGCATGGCACAACGTCATGTCGTCATCCTGGGTGGGTCCGGTTTTGTAGGCCGGCATCTTGTCGCGCGCCTGTTGCAGGGCGGCGATCGCGTCACCGTGCTCAGCCGCGGCGAGGACACCGGCAAGCGCGCGAAGCGACCGCAGGGCGCGAGCCTGATCGAAGGCGATGTCAGCGACCGCGGCTTCCTGGCCGCCGTGCTCGACGATGCCGATGCGGTCATCAACCTGATCGGCATCCTCAACGAGAAGGGCGATCGTGGTGACGGTTTCGAGCGGGTGTTCGTCGGCATCACCGAGTCATTGATCGCGGCGATGAAGGACATGGGCGTGCGCCGGCTGCTGCAGATGAGCGCGCTCAATGCCGGCCACGGCGACAGCCACTACCTGCAATCCCGCGGCCGCGCCGAGCAACGCGTGCGCGGCTCCGGACTCGACTGGACATTGTTCCGGCCTTCGGTGATCGCCGGCCCGGGCGATGGCCTGTTCTGCCGCTTCGACGGCCTGCTGCGGTTCGCGCCGGTGCTGCCGATCGGCCGCGCCGATGCCCGCTTCCAGCCGGTGTGGGTCGGCGACGTGGTCGAGGCTTACGCGCGAGCGCTCGACGACCGCCGCAGCATCGGCGACAGCTATGACCTGGTCGGGCCGGACGTGATGTCCCTGGGCCGCATCGTGCGCCTGGCCGCGCGCGGACGCGGACGCCACCGGGTCGTGCTTGGGCTGCCGCAAACGCTGGGGCGGTTGCAGGCTGGGATCGGCGAGTTCATTCCCGGCAAGCCGATCAGCCGCGACAACTGGCGCTCGCTGCAACTCGATTCGGTGAGCTTCGACGACGGGTTGCGCCGCCTCGGCATCACGCCGACGCCGGTAGAGCCAAAGCTGCCGGAGATTTTGGCCGGTTGTTGATCACGTAGCCCGGGTAACCCCGGACTTGATCCGGGGGCACCCGGGATCGCCGCGGCCACGCGTCCCGGGTGCGCTGCGCTTACCCGGGCTACCTTGGGTCGTTAAGATCCACGCCATGAAGACCTATCTCGTTGGCGGCGCTGTCCGCGACCGCCTGCTTGGCCTGCCGCCGGGCGACCGCGACTGGGTCGTCGTCGGCGAAACGCAGGCGTCGATGGAGGCCGCCGGTTTCCGCGCGGTCGGCCTCGACTTCCCGGTGTTCCTGCATCCGAAGACCGGCGAGGAGTACGCGCTGGCCCGCACCGAGCGCAAGAGCGGGCGCGGCTACCGCGGCTTCGTCGTCGATGCCGATCCGTCGGTGACGCTCGAGCAGGACCTGCAGCGGCGCGACTTCACCATCAATGCCATTGCCGAGGACGAGAACGGGCAATTGATCGACCCGTACGGCGGCGCGCGCGACATCGAGGCGCGCGTGCTTCGTCACGTCGGGCCCGCCTTCGGCGAGGACCCGCTGCGCGTGCTCCGCGCCGGGCGCTTCATGGCGCGGCTGGCCCCGCTCGGGTTCACCGTCGCCGCGGAAACCATGGCGCTGATGCGGGCGATGGCCGGGTCCGGCGAATTGTCCGCGCTGGTTCCGGAGCGCGTGTGGAAGGAACTGCGGCGCGCGATCGTCAGCCAGGCACCCGCGGCGTTCCTGCGCACGTTGCACGATGCCGGCGCACTTGGCGCGGTGCTGCCGGAAGTCGAAGCGCTGTACGGCGTGCCGCAGCGCGCGGAGTTCCATCCCGAAGTGGATACCGGCGTGCACATCGAGCTGGTCTGCGACATGGCCGCACGGCTCGCGCCGGGCGACGAGCTGATCGGCTTTGCCGCGCTCACCCACGACCTGGGCAAGGCACTGACGCCGGCCGACGTGTTGCCGCGCCACATCGGTCACGAGCAGGCCGGGGTCAAGCCGTTGAAGCTGCTTTGCGAGCGATTGAAGGTACCGACCGAACACCGCCAGCTTGCGGAGGCGGTATGCCGCGAGCACCTCAACGTGCACCGCTTCGACGAGCTGCGCGCGAAGACGGTGTGCGAGCTGATCGCACGCTGCGACGGCTTCCGCAAACCGGCACGCATCGCCCAGCTGGCGATTGCATGCGAGGCCGACAAGCGCGGGCGCACCGGGCACGAGGACGACGACTATCCGCAGGGACGCGCGCTGCGCGAAGCGCATGCGGCGGCGATGGCAGTGCGCTCGGGAGATGTCGCGGCCGGCCTGAGCGGTCCGGCGATTGGCGAGGCCATGCAACAGGCGCGGATCGAGGCGATCGCCGCAGTAACCGGTAAGCGCTGACCCGTAGCCCGGGTAACCCCGGACTTGATCCGGGGGCACCCGGGAGTGGGCGGTTACGGCGCGTCCATCCCGGGTGCGCTTCGCTTACCCGGGCTACACACAACACCGGGCGACGCCCGCCGCACGGCGCCTGAGCACGTAGCCCGGGTAAGCGGAGCGCACCCGGGTCAAGCGCATCCAAACAACAACGCCAGGCGACGTTCCCGCCGCCCGGCGCCGTAAGACTAAAAGCGATAGTCGAAGCGGACGTAGTAGCTGCCGCCATTCATGCCGAACGGCATCGTCTCCCAGCCGTACTTGAAGCCCAGCTGCGGGAACGGTGCGCCCGTCACCGGATCCCACTTGTCCGGGTACTGGTCGAAGATGTTGTTGCCGCCAACGGTCACCGCCATCGAATCGTTGATGGCATACCGCACCTGCGCATCGAACAGCCACTTGCCGTCCCACGTCTGCTTGATGCCGGGCGTGAAGCCCTCGCCGGCAACCGAACCGTAGTAGTTGGCGCGACCGGTCCACTGCCACGCGCCGTCTTCCCAGATCGCCTGGAACATGTGGTGCGCGCCGGGCTGGCCTTCTTCGAGCAGCGTCACCTGGGTGTCGTCGAACAGCTGCGTCGGCGACAGGATCGGCGACTGCGAACGGCGCGCCCGCACTTCGGTGTCGTTGAAATGCACCAGCGCCGTCAGGTTCAGCGTGCTGCCGCCATCGAACGCGGTGTTGTGGTTGACCGTCAGGTCGACGCCCTGGGTGCGCGTATCGATGGCGTTGGTGAAGAACAGCACCTGGCCGACGCCGATCGGGTCGAGGATGGCGTGGATCGGGCAGTTGCTGTTGGTCGGCGTGCACGGATTGCCGTCGTTGCCGACCGATTCGGGCGCGATGTTGCTGGAGAAGATGATGCGGTCATCGATGTCGATCTGGAACACGTCCAGGGTCACCGACAGGCGATCGCTGGGCTGCCAGACGAAGCCCAGGGTGCCGCTGGTCGAGGTCTCCTCCTGCAGCGGCTCGATGCCGAACGCGCGGGTGACGTCGCTGTCCTGGCGCGCGGTCAGCGTGTCGGTCAGGATGCCGTCGGAGTTGAGGTTGGTCGAGCGCTGGCCGTAGAACAGCTGCTGCACGCCCGGGGCGCGGAAGCCGCTCGACAACGTGCCGCGGATGGCGAAGGTCTCGGTCGCGTCGAAACGCGCCGACAGCTTGCCGGTGGTGGTGTTGCCGAAGTCGGAGTAGTCCTCGAAGCGCACCGCCGCGCCGAGCAGGAACTTCTCGCTCAGGTTGGTTTCAGCGTCGAGGTAGACCGCCCAGCTGTCGCGGCCGTCATCGACCGCTTCGGTCGGCGAGAAACCCGGGAAGCCCTGAATGCCGGGCTGGGCGATGTCGCCGGTCTGGCCGACGATCACGATGTTGCGGTTGTTGGTGCGGCCGTAGGTGTACGACACCGGATCGCCCGGACGGATCTTGTAATCGTCCTGGCGCCATTCCACGCCGGTGGACAGGTACAGCGGCGTGCCGCCGAAGCCGTCGACGAAACCGCTGAAGTCGAGGTTGAACGTGGTCTGGTCGCTCTGCAGCTCGCCGGTGTCGGCCGTCGTCGGCGATGCGGCGTAGATCGCGCTGTTCGGATCGGCCGGGTTGATCGGCTCGTACCACCAGCTCACGTTGACCGAGTTGCCTTCCTCGAAGCCGAACTTGTTGCGTGCGGTGACGACCGACACGTCCCAGTCCCAGCGCTCGTTGATCGGCTGCTTGAACCCGACCGCGATCGAGGCGTCCTCGACGGTGGTCAGGATGTTGGGCAGGAAGCCGTCGGGGTACAGCTCCGGCACGGTGCGGTTGTCGCCGGCGCTGCGGAAGAAGCCCGACGAATCGCCTTCGCGCTTGGACCAGCCGCCGAAGAAGTACAGCTCGCCGCCGGCCAGCGGCAGGCCGCTGTTGAACCACAGGTAGTAGTCCTTGGCATCGGCATCGCCCAGGCGCTGGGTCACGCGCGGCGGATCCACGCGCAGGCTGTCGGGGCCGGCGCGGTTGGTCTCGTTGCGGTTGCGTGCCTCGGCCGACAGGTTGAGGAAGCCCTCCCCGCCCAGCTTGAAGCCGGTATTGATCGCGCCGTGCACCATCTCGCCGTCGCCGGCGTAGTACTGCGAACCTTCCACCGCGATGTCGGTGTGGTCGGTCTGTTCCTTGAGGATGATGTTGATCACGCCGGAGATGGCGTCGGAGCCGTACTGCGCCGCGGCGCCATCACGCAGCACTTCGACACGCTCGATCGCCGACACCGGAATCGAGTTGATGTCGGTACCGGCCGAACCGCGGCCGATCGTCTGCTGCACATTGACCAGCGCCTGCTGGTGGCGGCGCTTGCCGTTGATCAGCACCAGCACCTGGTCGGGGCCCAGCGCGCGCAGCGTGGCCGGTCGCAGGATGTCGGTACCGTCGCTGACGAAGGTGCGGGAGAAGTTGAACGACGGCTCGAGCATCTGCAGGATCTGGCCGAGCTCCATGGCGCCAGTGGAGTTGAGCTCTTCCCTGCCGATGACGTCGACCGGTGCGGCGGTGTCCTCGGCGGTGCGGCCGCGCACGCGCGAGCCGGTGACCTGGATGCGGTCGAGGGTGGTGGCCTCGGAGCGGACTTCGGCCGCGGCCGGCTCCTGGGCCAGGACGGTGGAGCTGAACAGGCTGGCGGCGAGACTGGCGGTGACGGCCAGGGCCAGGCGATTGCGGGTGCGCTTGCGGTTGCGATTGATGGCAGGCATCGGTGGTTCCTTCCTCAGGGTGGGCGGACTCCCCCTGTTGAGCCCGAGCCGAAGGTTTAACCACCTTTTAACCTTTGCGCAATACCTGCTCTCGCTTTGCCTCATCTGGCGTGATGGCGGTTTTGTCGCCACTTGACGCCCGTCACACTATCGAAGCCGGGCCTCCAGCCATTGCAGAGCCCGCGAAACGGGGGTCGCCGCCAGGATCAGGCCAGCCAGAACCCCGAGGGAGTTGGCCAGGGCATCGGCCGAGTCGGCTTGGCGCGAGACGGTCAGGGCGCCCTGGGCAATTTCCAGCCCGACACCCAGGGCAATCAATCCGGCCGCCGCCAGCGCCTGCGCCCGGCGCCGCTCGAACAGCATCACCGCATAGCCGCTAAGCACCAGGTAGGCGAGGAAGTGCTCGAGCTTGTCGACGCCTTCGAAGGGCGGCGGCGGCAGGTCGGATGCGGACACCAGCGAGGTCACGACTACGGCCGCCAGCATCAGCAGCCACAGGCCCAGCCACAACCATGGCCAGCGGAAGTCCCGCAGCAAGCCCCTCACAGGCGGAAGCTCAGGTCGCCGGCGAGGAAAGCGGCGCCGAACTCGACGCCCTTCTCGAAGCCCATCACCTGGAAGCGCTCGCCCATCTCGGTGGGCAGGGTCAGCCGCTTGACCTCCTGCGTGCGGCGCAGGCGCTCGCCTTCGTCGCTGATGCGCTCGATCCGCTCGAGCACCCCGGCCAGGCCGTTGCCGAGCAGGAAGCTGGCCTGTGAGCAGTAGCCGGCGAAGTCGAAGCCGGCCGAGACGCCGGCCTCGGCCAGGGCGGTGAAGTCGACCGACGCGGTCAGGTCCTGCAGGCCCGGCCACAACAAAGGCTCGTTGTGGGTGCGATGGCGATAGAACGCGCGCAACGTGCCGTCGTCGCGCTCGGGCAGGTAGTACTCGCTGCGAACGTAGCCGTAGTCGACGAACAGCATCGCGCCGCTGCGCATGCCGCCCGACACTGCCTGCACCCAGTACGGCAGCTGCGGCAGCGTCTCGGAACGGTAGCCCTGGGAAAATTCGCGACCGAGCTGACGCTCGACGTGACGCACTGCGTTGCCAAGGAACGCATCGGCTGGTCGCAGCACGCGCACCAGTTCGCCGGCCTCGACCGCGACGTGTTCCTCGTAGACCTCGCCGGCTTCCATCGCGAAGCGCGGCGTCGGCAGGGCATCGATGACCTCGTTGGCGAACAGCACGCCATCCCAGTCGTCAGCGAACGGCGCGTCGAGCCATTCCACCAGCTCGAACAATGGCGGCGTCAGGCGCTGCTGCAGCCGCTCGCGCTGGCGCTCGCGCAGCTGCGCGCTGGGTTCGAGGATGGCGTAGCGGTCGGGCAGCGCGTCGAGTTCCATCAGCCGCTTCAGCGCGACTTCGGCAAATGCGCCGGTGCCGCCGCCGAGCTCCAGGAAGCGGGCGCCGGCGCCGATCTGTTGCAGGACCGGGGCGACGCTTTCGGCGACGCAGGCGGCGAAGATCGGGCCGATCTCCGGCGCGGTGACGAAATCGCCGCTTTCGCCGAACTTGCTGGCGCCAGCGCTGTAGTAGCCCAGGCCCGGCGCGTACAGCGCCAGCTCCATGAAGCGTGAGAAAGGGATGGCACCGCCGTTGTCGGCGATCTGGGCGCGGATCAGCGCATCGAGGCGGGCACTGTGGGCCAGCGCATCCGCATCGGGGAGAGGTAATGACGACATGCCGCGATTATCCCCGAGGATCACGTAGCCCGGGTAAGCGAAGCGCACCCGGGATGGGGAGGGCGAGCACGTCCGATCCGGGCACGGCGCCCCGGGTGCGGCCTTCGGGCTTACCCGGGCTACTCTAGCCCCATGTCCAGACCCGTCGCCCTCGTCACCGGCAGCGCCAGGCGCATCGGCGCGCAGATCGCGCGCACGCTGCACGGCGCCGGCTTCGACCTCGCCCTGCACTACCGCCACTCGCGCGCCGATGTCGAAGCGTTGGCCGGCGAACTTGAAGGCGTCCGCGCCGGCAGCACACTCCTGCTGCAGGCCGACCTGGGCGAATTCGACCGCCTGCCGGAACTGGTGGCGCAGACGGTCGGCCGCTTCGGCCGCCTCGACGCGCTGGTCAACAACGCCTCGAGCTTCACGCCGACCCCGATCGGCACGACGACACCGGCGCAGTGGGACCAGGTGTTCGGGAGCAATGCGCGGGCACCGTTCTTCCTCGCCCAGGCGGCGGCACCGCACCTGCGCGCGGCCCGTGGCGGCATCGTCAACCTGACCGACATCTACGGCGAGCGTCCGTTGCGCGAACATGCGCTCTACTGCATGGCCAAGGCGTCGCTGCTGATGATGACGAAGGCACTGGCGCTGGAGCTGGCACCCGACGTGCGCGTCAATGCGGTATCGCCCGGGGCGATCCTGTGGCCGGAAGCATCGGCGAACGCGGCCACGCAGGACGCGATGCTGGCGCGGACGCCTCTTGGGCGCACCGGCACGCCGGCGGAAGTCGCTGAGGCGGTGCGCTGGCTGCTGGTGGATGCGGGTTACAGCACCGGCCAGGTGCTGCACCTGGATGGTGGCAGGCTGCTCAACGCGCTGTAGGAGCCAGCAAGCTGGCTCCTGCCCGAGGCAACGGTTACTTCACCGCGAACGCCTGCTCCAGACGCAGGTTCTGGAACTCCGGCGGCGTCTCGCCCTGCGTGGCATAGCGGTACAGCGCGGCCGAATAGATGCCGCCCAGCGCCGCCTGGTAAACGCCCAGCAGCAGCAGCGCGATCACGAACACGACCACGATGACGACGGCCAGGGCCACCGACAACTGCGCGGCGACGAATGCGATCAGCGCGCCCACCAGGCCCACGCCGAACATGATCAGGCCGAACGCCAGGCCGATGCCGACGTTGCCGATCGCGTTCTCGCCCCAGGTGTGGCGCAACAGGCCGGCGCTCTTCTTCAGCGCTTCGACCGGACCGATCTCCTCGCTGACCAGCACCGGCGCAACCAGGAAGGTCGCCAGTGTCCAGGCCGCACCCAGGCCACTGCCGAGCATGCGAACGAGGAAATTGTTTTCCTTGTTGCGCAGCGCCTGCAGCAGCATGCCGACTGTCGCCGCGATCGCGGCATAGCCGAGGATCGCCGGCAGGCGTGCCTTGGCCGCGTTGATGCCGTCGGCCAGCGTCGGATCGCCACCTTCGAGGCGGATCATCGCCGCGCCGACCAGGGCGCAGTTGAAGAAGATGATCACCGTGTACTGGCAGAAGTAGAAGATGAACATCCAGACCATGCCGGTCACGCCGAAACCGTGCTGGAAAATGCGCCAGCCCAGCATCGGCACCATGAAGGTCGCCAGCACCACCAGCGTGGCGATCGCCGACACGATCGGGAACACCATCAGTTCCTTGTCCGAGCGCAACACCGCCGCGCTCGCCTTGACCAGCTCCCAACTGCGCGAGAACTTCTCGAACATCGCAATCCCCTTGCTGATC
>DATDBK010000072.1:0-2186 GCA_036524935.1 Lysobacter sp.
CCACGATCACGTTGGCAACGTGGTCATCGACGCCGCCGACGAGGAAGATCACGCGCTCCTTGAGCAGGCGCGAATAGATGTCGTAGGCGCGCTCGCCGCGGCTGGTCTGTTCGACCACCATCGGAACGAGGTTCAAAGCTCGGGTCAGGTTGTCCATGGATTCGACTGCACCTTGGGTCTGGAATCGGGTACTGGCAGGGCGCCAAACGGCGCTGGCTGCAAGCGTAGTACGGTCAAATTGGGGCCAACCGGACCGGAGCGCAAGGGGCACGCCCGCAAGACGCCCCGGACCACGACGGACGAGCACCGCCAAGGTGCGCCGTCGTGGTGCAGGACACCGCGCTTACTGGCGGATCGCTTCGTTGAACGACAGCGGCTGCTCGGTGTGCTGGGCGCGCTCGGCGATCCAGTCGATCACCTGCTCTTCCATCACCCGCGCCTGCAGGCCCGACATCAGCTGGGCGTCGTTGCGGTACAGCTCGATCACCTGCTGCGGCTCCTCGTAGGTCGAGGCAATCAACTGCAGGGTCTCGGTGACGCGCTTGGGTTCCAGGCGCAGTTCGTTGCGGCGGGCGATCTCGCCGACCAGCAGGCCGACCAGCACGCGCTTGCGAGCGGCGTCCATGAAGCCCATGTGCGCGTCGGCCGGGATCTCGCCGATGGCGCGACCCTGGCGGCGGGCGGTCTCGATGGTCTGGCGAGCCATGTCGCGGGCCTCGCCCTCGACCAGCTTCGGCGGCATCTCGACGTGGGCGTAGGCGGCAATCAGCTGCTCGCCGACTTCACGACGCAGGCGCGTCATCAGGCCACCCTTGAGCTCGCGCTCCAGGTTGCTGCGGATGTCGGCGCGGAACTGGTCCGCGTCGCCACTGCGCACGCCGAAGCTCTTGATGAAGGCGAAGTCGACGTCGGGAAGCACCGGCTCGGAGACCTTGGTCGCCTTGAGGTTCACCTGGACGGTGCGACCGGCAAACTGCGGCACGCGCCAGTCGGCCGGGAATTCGACGTCGACGACCTTTTCCTCGCCGGCCTTGAGGCCGACCAGGCCCGACTCGATCGCCGGGAACATGGCGGCCGAACCGATGATGGTGGCGCCACGCTCGACGCCCTCGGCCGGCAGGCGGTCTTCGCCGGCCTGCGACCAGGTCTCGATCTCGACGGCGTCGCCGGCGGCAGCGGCGCGCTCGACAGCATTCCAGCTGCGGCGCTGCAGGCGCAGGTTCTCGATCATCGCGTCGATGTCGGTGTCGCTGACTTCGGCGGTGTGGCGGATGACGTTGAGCTTGGCGACGTCGATGTCGCCAAAGTCCGGCACCACCTCGAAGGTGGCCACGTAGGCCAGCTCTTCACCGGCAGCCGGGACGATCTGCGGGTTGCCCGCAATCTGCAGCGACTGCTCGCGCACGGCATTGGTGAAGCCCTCGCGCAGCAGGCCGTCGAGAACCTCGGCGCGGACCTGGGCGCCGAAGCGCTGCTCGATCACCTTGGCGGGGATCTTGCCGGGGCGGAAACCCTTGATCTTGGCGCCGCGCGAGATCTCGCGCAGGCGGCCGCCGACCACGGCTTCCAGGCGTTCCGCCGGGAGGCTGAAAGTCATGCGGCGTTCGAGGTTGCCGAGCGATTCGACCGAAACTTGCATATCCACTCCTGCCACCGCGGCGACCAGCCGCGGCACGATGTTGATGATCCTGTCCGACCGCGACCGCGGCGATACGAGCCCGCCGGCCAGCGGAACGGAATAGTTTCGCCGATTACGGGCCGCGCCGCCAGCATGGGCGGCAATTCAGGAAAGGGCTCGTTGCTGGGTCGGAAACGAGGCCGCGGCGGGGTGCAACAGCCGGCGCGTTGGGGCAGTGCCTCGCGAGCGCTCGCTCAGTTGCAATGGCCGCCTGCCGGTACGGCAGGCTGGTGCGAAAGGCGGGACTCGAACCCGCACGCCTTGCGGCACTGGAACCTAAATCCAGGGCGTCTACCAATTCCGCCACTTTCGCTTTGCAGCCGGGAATACCGCCGCGGCGGGACTCCAGGCCGGAAGCATTCTAGGTCGGTCGCCGGAAAAGAAAAAAGCACCTGGGGTTGCCAGGTGCTTTCCGGGATTGGTGGGCCGTCAAGGATTCGAACCTTGGACCTATTGATTAAGAGTCAACTGCTCTACCAACTGAGCTAACGGCCCGGAACAACTAGGT
>DATDBK010000073.1:0-4414 GCA_036524935.1 Lysobacter sp.
GGTCCGCTCTTTGCCGCCGCCAGTCCGTCCCCCACCTCCCCCTACGAGGCCGCTTGCCATGCAGAAACCCGCCGTCACCCTCATGGTCAAGGCCGCCCGCGCCGCCGGCAACGTGCTGCTGCGGCACATGAACAAGCTCGACGCGCTCAACGTGGTCGAGAAGGACCGGATGGACTATGCCAGTGAAGTCGACAGCCTGGCCGAGAAAGAGATCATCAAGGAATTCCGCCGCGCGACCCCCGACTACGCCATCCTCGGCGAGGAAAGCGGTCCGCTCGGCAACAGTCGTTTTACGTGGGTCATCGACCCGCTCGACGGCACCAGCAACTACCTGCACGGCATCCCGCATTTCTGCGTGTCCATTGCTCTGGTCGAGAACGGCGAGCCGGTCCACGGCGTGATCTTCGATCCGCTGCGCAACGAGCTGTTCACCACCAGCCGTGGCAGCGGTGCCACGCTCAACGACCGCAAGATCCGCGTTGCCGACCGCAAGGACCTCAACGGCGCGATGCTGATCACCGGTTTTCCGCCGCGTGAGCGTGCGCGCACCAGCGCCCATCTGAAGTGCATCGACACGCTGCTGACCGAGGCCGAGGACATCCGCCGCACCGGTTCCGCCGCGCTTGATCTGGCCTATGTCGCCTGCGGTCGTGCCGATGCCTACTTCGAGGCCGGTGTGAAGCCGTGGGACATCGCCGCCGGTGCGCTCCTGGTGCGCGAGGCAGGCGGCAAGGTCGTCGACTTCCGCGGCCGCAGCACGGGCCCGATGGACACCCGTGGCCAGATGCCGCGCCAGCTGGTCGCCGGCAACCTGAAGATCTGCGATGCGCTGCAGAGCAAGATCGTCAACACTGGGTATGCGGCTGCTTTCGACTGACGCGCCGCCTGCGCCGACTCCACATGAAAGCCGCGCATTGCGCGGCTTTTTTTGTGCGCGTGGTTGATGGGGAGGAGGTGGGGTGTACTTCGCGAACCTCCGCTTCGCTCCGTGATTGTTCGCGAAATACACCCCACCCCCTCCTTCCCGAAGTTGCAGCTGTTTCATTGACCTCACTTGGGGGCGCCCATGCGCTGCACGCTTGGTGCGGCCGCAAGGGTGGGACTCGGGCTGGATGGATCAGGGACGGGGTCTGTGCCCTCTCTCATTCGCACGGCTGCTCGGTGAGCTCGGTCCCGGACGCCCGCGAAACGCATCCGTGGTTCGTGATGCGTGGTGCGTGGTGCGTAGCCCGGGTAAGCGAAGCGCACCCGGGGTCCACGCATGAAGACCGAAGACCATGCAACGAAAGGCCGGGGCGTCGTCCGCCGCGCCGGGGATTGCGCAGCAGCGGACCATGGATGGCCCGCGCCCCGCATCGGACATGGATGTCCGATTAAGGGGCGGAGCAATCCCCGGCGTGGTGGATGACGCCGTTCCGAAGCCCCAGAACCGTGCGGCCCGAAGTCACGATCAAAATGGATCCCGGCGTTCGCCGGGATGACGGCAATGGGGGGGAGACGGTGATGGGTGACGGTGGCCGCGGTGCCGGCAACGAAAAAGGCCGCGCAATGCGCGGCCTTCCCCGTCGAACAGATACCGCCGTGCTTGTTACGGCCGGCGAGCCAGGGCCGCCTCGTCCTTGGCCTTCGGCATCAGGTCCTGCTTGGTGACCTTCAGGAAGCCGATGGTCAGCAGCGGACAGGCCACGAAGATCGAGGACAGCGTGCCGATGATGATGCCGATCATCTGCGACTCGGCCATGCCCCGCAGCGAACCGCCACCGTAGATGTACAGCGCAACGACGGTCAGGAACGCCACGAACGACGTGATCACCGTACGCGACAGCGTCTGGTTGATCGACTTGTTGAGGATCTCCTCCGGCGACGCGCGCATCGAACGGAAGTTCTCGCGGACACGGTCGAATACCACGATGGTGTCGTTGATCGAGAAGCCCATCACCGAGAGCACGCCGGCCAGCACCGTCAGGTCGAACTCATGGCCACTGAGCGCGAACCAGCCGCTCACCACCACCACGTCGTGCAACGTCGTCAGCACGGCCGCGATCGCGAACTTCTTCTCGAAGCGGAACGAAATGTAGATCAGGAAGCCGACGACCACGAAGATCAGCGCCCACAGGCCGTTGATCGCCAGGTCCTTGCCGACCTGCGGACCGACGACCTCGCTGCGCAGCACCTTGCCCGGGTTGCCCTCGAAGGCGAGCGCGCCCTGCACGTCGATGGCGGTGGTGCTGCCCCGGTCGCCGGCAGCGGCCGCGGCCTGCTTGGGCTGCAGGCGGATCAGCAGATCGTTGCCGCTGCCGAAGCTCTGCACCTGGGCGCCCTGGTAACCGGCGCGGTCGAGACGCTCGCGGACCTCATCGACGTCCACCGGCTTCTCGAAACGCATCTCGGTGACGGCGCCGCCGGTGAAGTCGAGGGCGAAGTTGAAGCCATTGACGAACATGCCGCCGACGGCAACCAGCAGCATCGCCAGGGCGATGCCCAGCGACAACCAGCGCAGGCGGATGAAGTTGATGTTGCTGTCGTAAGGGAAGACGTTGAACGGTTTCATCTGCTTATCTTCCCGTCAGATCCAGATCGTCTTGATCTTGCGGCGACCGCCGTAGATCAGGGTGGCGATGGCGCGCGAGACGCCCACGGCGGTGTACATCGATGTCGCGATGCCGACGATCAGCGACACGGCGAAGCCCTTGACCGGGCCGGTGCCGAACGCGAACAGGGCGACACCGGCGAGGATGGCCGTGAGGTTGGCGTCGGCGATGGTGCCCGAGGCGCGCGTGTAACCTTCGGCGATCGCGGTCTGCGGTGGCAGCCCCAGCCTGAGTTCCTCGCGTATGCGTTCGTTGATCAGCACGTTGGCGTCCACCGACATGCCCACCGTCAGCGCGATGCCGGCCAGGCCAGGCAGGGTCAGCGTGGCGCCGAACAGCGACATCACCGCGATCAGCATCAGCATGTTCAGCAGCAGCGCCAGGCAGGTGATGATGCCGAAGACGCGGTAGTAGAACAGGAAGAAGACCAGGGCGAAGGCGAACGAGTACATCACCGCGGTCAGGCCGCGCTCGATGTTCTCGCGGCCCAGGCTCGGGCCGACGATGCGCTCTTCGATGAAGTCCATCGGAGCGGCCAGCGAACCCGAACGCAGCAGCAGCGCCAGGTCGGCCGCTTCCTTCGAGCTGTCCAGGCCGGTGGTCTGGAACTCCTTGCCGAACACGCCATTGATGTTGGCCACCGAGATCACTTCCTCGTTGACCTTGGTCGTGCGCACTTCCTTGCCATCGACCATGCGCACCTCGGGGATGCGCTCGATGTACACCACGGCCATCGGCTTGCCGACGTGATCGGTGGTGTAGTCGAACATGCGCTGGCCGCCGACACCGTTCAGGCGCACCGACACGGCCGGGGTACCGGTCTGCGCGTCCATCATCGAGGTCGCGCCAACCAGCTGGTCGCCCGAGGCGATCACGCGCTTGTTCAGCAGCACCGGCATCGGCTTGCCGTCCGGGCCGAGTTCGCGGCGGAAATAGACCCGCGCTTCCGGCGGAACATTGCCGGTGGCGACGGCGTCGTAAGCGTTGCCCTCGACCACGCCACGGTATTCGAGCGTGGCGGTGGCGCCGAGGATGCGCTTGGCCTGCGCGGTGTCCTGCACGCCCGGCAGCTGGACGACGATGCGGTCGCTGCCCTGGCGCTGGATGATCGGCTCGGACACGCCGAGTGCGTTGATGCGGTTACGCAAGGTGCCGACGTTCTGTTCGATCGCCTCGACCGCCATGCGCTGCATTTCCGCTTCCGGGATCTGCACCGACAGGGTGTTGCCCTGCACTTCCAGCAGCAGGCTCGGCTGGCTCCTGGCGATTTCCACGCGCGCCTTCTCCGCGTCGGCGGCATTGGCCAGGGTCGCGATGATGCTGTTGTTGCCACGGCGCTCGACCGACTCGTAGCGCACGCGTCCATCGCGCAGGCTGACGCGCACGTCTTCGGCGGTGGCGTCCAGGCGCTTGTCGAGCGCGGCCTTCTGGTCGACCTGCATCAGGAAGTGCACGCCGCCCTGGAGGTCCAGGCCGAGCAGCATGGGCCTTGCGCCGATCCTCTCGAGCCAGGCCGGAACCGTCGAAGCCAGGTTGAGGGCGACGACATAGTTGCTGCCGAGCTTCTCGCGCAGCGCGTCGTTGGCCTTGATCTGCTGATCAGGGTTGCCCAGGCGCACCAGCAGATTGCCGTTGTCGAGTTCGATCGACTTCGGCGTAACCCCGGCCTGCTTGAGGATGGTGCCGACCTGGGCGCTGAGCGCCGGGTCGACCTTGGCACCGCGGCTGGCCGTGACCTGCACGGAGGGATCCTGCGGATAGATGTTCGGCAACGCATACAGCGCGCTGAGCAACAGAACAACCAGGATGACGAAGTATTTCCA
>DATDBK010000074.1:0-32719 GCA_036524935.1 Lysobacter sp.
GGTCGAATGGGGCCTGGACCTGCAGACCGAGCACGAGCGCTGGCTGACCGAGGAACACGTCGGCCGCCCGGTGGTGGTGACCAACTACCCCGAGCACATCAAGGCCTTCTACATGCGCCTCAACGACGACGGCAAGACCGTTGCGGCAATGGATGTGCTGGCCCCGGGCATCGGCGAGATCATCGGCGGCAGCCAGCGCGAAGAGCGGCTGGACATGCTCGATGCACGCATGGCGCAGTTCGGCCTGGATGCGTCGCACTACGGCTGGTACCGCGACTTCCGCCGCTACGGCACGGTGCCGCACGCCGGCTTCGGCCTGGGCTTCGAGCGCCTGGTGGTCTACGTCTGCGGCCTGAGCAACATCCGCGACGCGATCCCCTACCCGCGCGCGCCGGGCCAGGCCGAGTACTGACGGTCGACGCTGCTCTTCTCCCGCGGGCGGGAGAAGGTGCCCGAAGGGCGGATGAGGGCGCCCTCACCCCAACCCCTCTCCCGCAAGCGGGAGCGGGGCTCAGCAAACGGAAACACATGATCCTGTTCTTCGCCCTGCTGTTCGTCGCCGTCGCCATTGCCGGCTTCTGCGCGTTCGTGATCTTCTGGCCGCTGTCACTGGTGCACATCCGCGACCGCCATCCGCAGTTGCAGACACAGCTTGGTGAGGGCGCGTTCGCCCGTCCCTCGGCCTGGGGCTGGCTGCTGCGTCGCGGCTACCTGTCGGTTGCCGATGGCAATCTCAATGGCCTGGCCAATCCGGCGCGGATCTCGCTGCTGACGATCATCGCCGGCCTGGCCTGTGCCGCCCTCCTCTGGCTGCTTTCAATGGTGATCGGATGAGCAACAACGACCAATGGTGGCTGGCGACGATCGGCCGCACGCTGATCTGGGCGCGTCTTCGCATCCTCGATGCCGGCACCGCCGAAGTACTCGACAGCGACGGCGTCAGCCAGCCCTACGACAGCGAGGACACCGCACGTGCCGCGCTGATGGACGCCGAGTTCGTCTCCCTCGATGGCCTCGACGAAGACGATGCCGACGCCCGCGGCTTCGCCCTCGAAGAGCTGGCACCACCCAGCGCCGGCGACGACGAGCAGCTGCGCCCGCTGATGGTGCGTCAGCTTCCGTCGCGGCGCTGACCGCTGCGCCCGTCGGGAGATCGCATGTACCTGCCGCGCGCCTTCGCCGAAACCGACCTGCAGTCACTCGACGCCCTCGCCCGGCGCGACCGCTTCATCACCCTGGTCACGGTGGACGACGGTGAACCGACCGTCACCCATCTGCCGGTGCTGTACCGGCGCGAGGGCGACCGCGTCGAACTGATCGGCCATTGGGCCAGGCCCAATCCGCAGGCGCGCCATGCCGGTCCGGCGCTGGCGATCTTCCACGGCCCGCATGCCTACGTGTCGCCGTCGTGGTACCCGGACAAGGAAGAAGCCGCGCGGGTTCCCACCTGGAACTACGCCGTGGCCCATCTGCGCGGCACGCTGGCGACGTTCACCGATGAGGCCTCACTGGCGATGGTGGTCGATGGCCTGAGCCGGGAGCACGAAGCCAGCGTCGGCCAGGACTGGCGGTTCGAGTTCGAACGCGACGACCACTGCAGCCAGCTGCGCGGGATCATCGGCTTCCGCTTCGTCGCCGAACAGATCACGCTGAAGTTCAAGCTCAGCCAGAACCACCCACTCGCCAACCGCGAATCGGTCACCTCCCACCTCGCCGCCAGCGAGCGCGAAGGTGGCCGCGAGATCGCCGCGCTGATGCGCGAACGCAGCAACGAATACACGCTCGAAACCAAGGGAGACTGAGACATGGACCTGGACCTGAGTGGCAGGCACGCCCTCGTCTGCGGCGCGAGCCAGGGCATCGGCCTTTCGACCGCCAAGGCGCTTGCCGAACTCGGCGCCAACGTCACCCTGCTCGCGCGCCGCGAGGAACGGCTGCGCGAAGCAGCCGACCAGCTTCCGACCGGGCCGGGCCAGGTTCACGGCTGGATCGCCGTCGACAGTGCCGATACCGACAGCCTGCGTGCGAAGGTCGAAGCGCTCGTGGCCGCCCACCCGGTGCACATCCTGGTGAACAACAGCGGCGGCCCGCCGCCTGGGCCGGTGCACGGCGCCGATATCGCCGCATTCGAAGCGGCCTACCGCCAGCACCTGATCGCCAACCATGTGCTCGCCGAGACGGTGATTCCGGGCATGGAGCGCGATGGCTACGGTCGCATCGTCAACGTGATCTCAACCTCGGTGAAGGAACCGCTGCAGGGCCTGGGCGTGTCCAACACCACGCGCTGGGCGGTCGCGTCCTGGGCCAAGACCTTGGCCACCGAAGTCGCGGCCAAGGGCATCACCGTCAACAACGTCCTGCCCGGCTCGACCGAAACGCCTCGCATCGAGCAGATCATCGACAACACCGCCAGCAAGACTGGCCGCAGCCGCGAGGAGGTGTTCGAGAAGATGGTGTCGGAAATTCCGATGCGCCGCTTCGCGCGACCGCAGGAAACGGCGGCTGCCATCGCGTTCCTGTGCTCGCCGGCGGCGTCGTACATCACCGGCGTGAACCTGCCGGTGGATGGCGGGCGGACGCGGTCTCTCTAGGCCCCCGGGCGTAGGAAACATACGCACAGGCACGGCCAAGCCGCACTGTTAAGCTAGCCCCATGCGCCTTTGCCACTTCATTGCCGGCCAATCCCGCGAGCCCGCATCGGGCCGCTGGCTCGAAGTCATCGACCCGTCCAACGGCAAACCCTTCGCCGAAGTGGCCCAGGGCGACGCCGCGGACGTGGAGGCCGCCATCGCCGCGGCAGAAGCGGCCTTCCCCGCATGGTCGGCCCTGCCCAACAGCGAGCGAGCACGCTGGCTGGAGAAGCTGGCCGATGCGCTGGAAGCCAAACTCGACGATTTCGCCCACGCCGAGTCGCGTGACGGCGGCAAACCGATCCGCCTTGCGCGCGAAGCCGAGATCCCGCGCGCGATCAGCAACCTGCGCTTCTTCGCCCACGCCGCGACCCAGTTCGCCAGCGAGTCACACCATGGCCAGGCCGGACTGAACTACACGCTGCGCCAGCCACTCGGCGTGGTCGCGACGATCTCGCCGTGGAACCTGCCGCTGTATCTGTTCACCTGGAAGATCGCGCCAGCACTTGCCGCCGGCAACACGGTGGTCGCCAAGCCGTCGGAGATCACGCCGTTGACGGCGACGATGCTCGGCGACCTGGCCGCGCAGATCGGTTTCCCGAAGGGCGTGCTCAATATCGTCCACGGCCTGGGCCCGGAGGTTGGCGAACCGCTGGTGACCGACCCGCGCATCAAAGCCGTGTCGTTCACCGGCAGCACCGCGGTCGGCCGTCGCATCGCCGGCATGGCCGGCCCGCTGCTGAAGAAGGTCTCGCTGGAGCTTGGCGGCAAGAACCCGACCCTGGTGTTCGCCGACAGTGACTGGCGCGACCACCTCGACACTCTGGTGCGATCGGCCTTCCAGAACTCCGGGCAGATCTGCCTGTGCGGTTCGCGCATCCTGGTCGAGCGCAGCATCTACCGCGAGTTCCGCGACACCCTCGTCGAGCGCGCCAGCGGCCTGCGCGTCGGCGATCCGATCGACGAGGACAACCAGCTCGGCCCGCTGGTCTCGCAGGCACACTTCGACAAGGTCATGGCAGCGCTGCAGCGCGCACGCGATGAAGGTGGCCAGGTCCTGTGCGGCGGCAACGCGCTCGAGCGTCCGGGCTGGTTCGTCACGCCGACCGTCATCGACGGCCTCGGCCCGGAGTGCGCCAGCAACCGCGACGAGATCTTCGGCCCGGTCGTGACCCTGCAGCCGTTCGACAACGACGAGCACGCACTGGCGTTGGCCAATGCCGGCGACTACGGCCTGGCCGCATCGGTCTGGACCCGCGACCTCAACCGCGCCCACCACTTCGCCGCGCAACTGCGCGCCGGGATGGTCTGGGTCAACACATGGCTGCAACGCGACCTGCGCACGCCGTTCGGCGGCAGTGGCGCCTCCGGCCTGGGCCGCGAGGGCGGGTTCGAGGCCATGCGTTTCTTCACCGACGCCAAGAACGTCGGACTGAACCTGGGATGGAAGCAATGACTGCAAACGCTGATGCCGGCCCCCTCGCCGACCTGCTCGAAAAGAATCGCGAATGGTCCGAACGGATCAACCGCGAGGATCCCGAGTTCTTCAAGCGCCTGTCCAAGCAGCAGGCGCCCGAGTACCTGTGGATCGGCTGCTCGGACTCGCGCGTGCCGGCCAACCAGATCATCGACATGGCGCCGGGCGAGGTCTTCGTCCACCGCAACATCGCCAATGTCGTGGTGCATACCGACCTCAACTGCCTGTCGGTGATCCAGTTCGCGGTCGACGTGCTCAAGGTCAAGCGGATCCTGGTCGTCGGCCACTACGGCTGCGGCGGCGTGCACGCGGCGCTGCACGGCAAGCGCGTGGGACTGGCCGACAACTGGTTGCGCCATGTCACCGACGTCGCCGACAAGCACTGTGACTGCATCGCCCACGCCGACGAAAGCGAACGCCATGACCGCCTGTGCGAGCTCAACGTGATCGAGCAGGTGCAGAACGTCTGCCTGACCACTATCGTCCGCGATGCGTGGACGCGTGGACAGGAGCTGTCGGTGCACGGCTGGGTCTACAGCCTGCGCAACGGCCTGGTCCACGACATGGCGGTCAACATCGACAGCTTCGAAGCGCTGGACGGCCTGTACAAGGACGCGGTGGCGCGGGTGAATGCATTCAAGGGAGATTCGCCGCGATGAGCGACGCCATCCGTGCCGGCGCCGCGCCGCGACCGGTCGGCTCGTACCCGCATGCGCGCCGGGTCGGCGAGCTGCTGTTCCTGTCGGGCATCGGTCCGCGCGATCCGGCCAGCAATGCCATCGTCGGCAACGTCCACGATGCCGACGGCAACCTGATCAGCTACGACATCGACGCACAGACGCGCGCGGTGTTCGCCAATGTGCACACCGTGCTCGAAGCCAGTGGCGCGCGCTGGGAGGACCTGGTCGACGTCACCGTCTACCTGACCGACATGGAGCACGACTTCAAGGCCTACAACGCGGTCTGGGCCGAGTACTTCCCGGACATCGACACCGCGCCGTGCCGGACCACGCTGGGCATCACCGCCCTGCCGACGCCAATCGCGATCGAGCTCAAGTGCATCGCCGTCATGTCCGGCAAGCCCGCGGGAGAGTAAGAGAACCATGCTTCCCAATCCCATCAACCTCCAGGCCTGGATCGAAGAGCACCGCCACCTGCTCAAGCCGCCGGTCGGCAACAAGGTGGTGTTCCTCGGCGACTTCATCGTCATGGTCGTCGGCGGACCCAACCAGCGCACCGACTACCACTGGGACGAAGGCGCCGAATGGTTCCATCAGCTCGAAGGCGAGATGGTCCTGCGCATCCAGGAAGACGGCGCCGTCCGCGACATCCCGATCCGCGCCGGCGAGACGTTCCTGCTGCCGCCGCGCGTGCCACATTCGCCGCAGCGCATGCCGGACTCGGTCGGGCTGGTGATCGAGCGCCGCCGCCTGCCGCACGAACTCGATGGCCTGATGTGGTTCTGCGAGCAGTGCAACAGCAAGCTGTATGAAGAATTCTTCCCGCTGAAGAACATCGAGACCGACTTCCCGCCGGTGTTCGATCACTTCTATTCCTCGCGCGAGCACCGCACCTGCACGCAGTGCGGACACCTGAACCCGGCTCCGGCCAGGTACGTCATGCCGGACACCTGAGCCATACATGCTGAAGATCGATACCCACGCCCACTACCTGCCCCGCGACTGGCCCAACCTGGCGCGCAAGTACGGCGACGACCGTTTCCCGGTGATCCACCACACCGAGGACGGGCGTCATCGCATCTACAAGGACGGCAAGTTCTTCCGCGAGGTCTGGTCCAAGACCTGGGACCCGCAGGAGCGCATCGATGACTACGCCCGTTTCGGCGTGCAGGTGCAGGTGATCAGCACCGTCCCGGTGATGTTCAGTTACTGGGCCAAGCCGCACCACGCGCTGGAACTGCACCAGGCGCTCAACGAACACATGGCCCAGGCCTGTCGGGACTACCCGCGCCACTACGCCGGCATCGGCACGGTGCCGATGCAGTCGCCGCGCCTGGCCATCCAGGAGCTCGAACGCTGCATGGACCAGCTCGGCCTGCAGGGTGTGCAGATCGGCAGCCACATCAACGACTGGAACCTGGACGCGCCGGAGCTGTTCGATTTCTTCCAGGCCGCCGGCGAGCTCGGCGCCGCGATCCTCGTGCACCCGTGGGACATGATGGGCGCGGCGACGATGCCGAAGTACTGGCTGCCCTGGCTGGTCGGCATGCCGGCCGAGCAGTCGCGCGCGGCCTGCTGCCTGGTGTTCGGCGGCGTGCTCGAGCGCATCCCCAACCTCAAGGTCTGCATGGCCCACGGCGGCGGCAGCTTCCCGTACACGATCGGCCGCATCGAGCACGGCTTCAACATGCGCCCGGACCTGGTCGCGACTGACAACCCGCGCAATCCGCGCGAGTACCTGGACCAGCTGTTCTTCGACTCCTGGGTGGCTGACCCGCGTGCACTGCGCTACCTGCTCGACACCTGCGGGGTCGACCGGGTGATGCTTGGCACCGACTATCCGTTCCCGCTCGGCGAGCAGGAGCCTGGCGCCGGCATCGCCGCGCTGGCGCTGTCGGAGGCCGAGCAGGCGCGGCTTTATCACGGCACCGCGCTGGAATGGCTGGGGCTGTCGAAGGCCCGGTTCGCGTAACACAACGCAATCAACGTCGCCCGGGTAGCGCAGCGCACCCGGGCGACCGAAGCGCAATCCCCGGGTGCGGCCTGTGGCCTTACCCGGGCTACGTACTCTTGAAGGTTTTACACAAGTGACCACACCGCAAGACCTCTACACCGACGCATACGCCCAGGCGCTCGACGCCGCCGACCCGCTGCGCGACATGCGCGCGCAGTTCCTGATCCCGCAGCACGATGGCGCCGACCAGGCCTACTTCGTCGGCAACTCGCTGGGCCTGCAGCCACGCGGTGCGCGCCGCCATGTCGAGGAAGTGCTCGACAAGTGGGCGGCCGAAGCGGTCGAGGGCCATTTCACCGGTGATGCGCAATGGATGGCCTACCACCAGCTGGTGCGTGAATCACTGGCGCGACTGGTTGGCGCAAAGCAGGTCGAAGTGGTGGCGATGAACACGCTGACCGTCAACCTGCACCTGATGATGGTCAGCTTCTACAAGCCCACGCGCGAACGTCCGGCGATCCTGATCGAGGCCGGTGCATTTCCGTCCGACCGCCACGCCGTGGCATCGCAGATCGGCTTCCATGGTTTTGATCCGGCCACCGACCTGATCGAACTGGAGGCCGACGAAGCCGACGGCACCATTTCGATGGGCGCGATCGAACGCGCCATCGCCGAACACGGCCCTCGCCTGGCGCTGGTGTTGTGGCCTGGCGTGCAATACCGCACCGGCCAGGCCTTCGACCTTGCGGCCATCGCGCGCCTTGCCCACGCACAGGGCGCGGTCTGCGGCTTCGACCTGGCGCACGGTGTCGGCAACCTCGAGCTGGCGCTGCACGACAGCGGCGTCGATTTCGCCGTGTGGTGCCATTACAAGTACCTCAACAGCGGTCCGGGGGCGGTCGCCGGCTGCTTCGTCCACGAGCGCCATGCCAACAGCGATCGCCCACGCTTCGCCGGCTGGTGGGGACACGAAGCCGACACGCGTTTCCGCATGGGGCCCCAGTTCGTGCCGACACCCGGCGCCGAAGGCTGGCAGCTGAGCAACCCGCCGATCCTCGGCCTCGCGCCGCTGCGCGCGTCGCTGGAGCTGTACGACCAGGCCGGCATGTCGGCATTGCGCGCCAAGTCGATCCGCATCACCGGCTATCTGGAATCACTGATCAGGTTGCGCCTGGCTGACACGCTGCAGGTGGTCACGCCGGCGCAGCCGGAGCGGCGCGGCTGCCAGCTTTCGCTGCGCGTCATCGGCGGACGCGAGCGCGGTCGCGACCTGTTCGAGTACCTGGCCCGCAACGGCGTGCTCGGCGACTGGCGCGAGCCCGACGTGATCCGCATCTCTCCCGCCCCGCTCTACAACCGCTACGCCGACGTACTGCGTTTCGTGCGTACCGCGGAAGCGTGGCGCGACCAGGGCTGAAACCCCACACCCGATGAAACCCTTCTGCGCGTGCGGAGGGAAACCGCAGCTCCTCCGAAGGTGACCTGTTTGAGCCACGAAACATCCAAGCACATCACCCTGATCGGCGCCGGCCTCGCCGGTGCCGTGCTGGCCACCTTGCTGGTGCAGCGCGGCTGGAGCGTGGATGTCTACGAAAAGCGTGGCGACCCGCGCCTGAAGGGCTACCAGGGCGGCCGTTCGATCAACCTCGCCCTCGCCGAGCGCGGCCGCCATGCGCTGCGCCTGGCCGGGGCCGACGACGCAGTGATGCAGCACGCGGTGATGATGCGCGGGCGCATGGTCCATTTCCTCGACGGACGCACCGACCTGCAGCGTTATGGGCGCGACGACAGCGAAGTGATCTGGTCGGTGCACCGCGGCGAGCTCAACGTGATCCTGCTCGACATCGCCGAACGCGCCGGCGCGCGGCTGCACTTCAACCGCGGCCTCGCCGGCGCCGACTTCGACGCGCGCATTGCCAGCTTCGCCGACCCGCGTGATGGCAGCACGCACGAAACGCCGTTCGTGTCGCTGGTCGGCGCCGACGGCGCCGGTTCGGCCCTGCGTACGGCCATGGGTGCACAAGCCGAGCTGTGCGAACGCACCGAGTTTCTCGGCCACTCCTACAAGGAGCTGGAGATCCCGCCCGCCGCGGACGGCAGCTTCAGCATCGAGCCCAACGCCCTGCACATCTGGCCACGCGGCCGCTACATGTGCATTGCCCTGCCAAACGACGAGCGCACCTTCACGGTGACGTTGTTCCTGCCGAACGAAGGCGACCCGAGCTTCGCGACGGTGCGCGACGGCGCCGACGCGCGCGTACTGTTCGAGCGCGACTTCGCCGACGCACTGGCGCTGATTCCGAACCTGGAACAGGACTTCGAGCGCAATCCGGCCGGTCTGCTGGCCACGCTCTATCTGGACCGCTGGCACCTGGACGGCCGCGCCGTCCTGCTCGGCGATGCCGCGCATGCGATGGTGCCGTTCCACGGCCAGGGCATGAACTGCGCCTTCGAGGATTGCGTTGCCCTGGCGCAGCACCTGGATGCCGGCAGCGACCGTGCCGCGGCGTTCGCTGCCTTCCAGGCCGAGCGGCTGCCCAATGCCCGCGCGATCCAGGCGATGGCGCTGGAGAATTACCTCGAGATGCGCGACCGCGTCGACGATGACGATTACCTGCTGCAGCGCGCCCTCGAGCGCGCCCTCGCCGAACGCCATCCCGACCGTTTCGTGCCGCGCTACGCGATGGTGACGTTCCAGCGCATCCCGTACGCGACGGCGTTCGAGCGCGGCCGGTTGCAGCGCGATCTGCTGGTTGAACTGACACGCGGGCATCGCTCGCTCGATGCGCTCGACTGGGACAGCGTGGACGCGGCAGTGCGTGCACGCCTGGCACCATTGCCTGCATGACGCCCTCCTACCCGTCATCCCGGCTAAAGCCGGGATCCATTTTGACTTTGCCTGCATGCGATGAGGCGAGAAGCAAAGTGGCTCCCGGCTTTCGCCGGGATGACGACTTCATGAGTTCGTGACGCCTAGCCCATGCCAGCCAGCTTTCTCTTCTACGACCTGGAAACCTTCGGCGCGGATCCGCGCACGTCGCGCATTGCACAGTTCGCGGCGATCCGTACCGATGCCGAGCTCAACCAGATCGAGGAGCCGATCAGCTTCTTCGTCCAGCCTGCCGACGACCTGCTGCCCTCGCCGGGCGCGACGATGGTCACCGGCATCACCCCGCAGCACGCCATGCGCGAGGGCGTGAACGAGGCCACCGCGTTCGCCCGGATCTTCGAGGAAATGGCGCGCCCCGAGACCTGCAGCCTCGGCTACAACTCGCTGCGATTCGACGACGAGTTCGTCCGTTACGGCTTCTTTCGCAACTTCTTCGATGCCTACGAGCGCGAGTGGCGCGGCGGCAACTCGCGCTGGGACCTGCTCGACGTCCTGCGCCTCGCCCACGCCCTGCGGCCGGAAGGCCTGGAGTGGCCTAAACGCGAGGACGGCGCCACCTCGTTCCGCCTCGAGCACCTGGCACAGGCCAATGGTGTCCGCGAAGGCGACGCGCACGAGGCCCTGTCGGACGTGCGTGCGCTGATCGGCCTGGCGCGCAAGCTCAGGACGGCCCAACCGCGCCTGTGGGAGTACGCGTTGCGTCTGCGCGACAAGCGTTATGCGTCCAGCCTGATGGACGTGGTGGCGATGACGCCGCTGCTGAACGTCTCGCAGCGCTTTCCGGCCAGCCGCATGTGCTCGGCGGCGGTCCTGCCGATCGCGCGCCATCCCCATATCGACAGCCGCGTGATCGTGTTCGATCTCGACCAGGACCCCGAGCCGCTGCTGCGGCTCGATGCCGAGACCATCGCCGCACGCATGTACCTGCGCTCGGCCGACCTCGCCGAAGGCGAGGAACGGATCGCGCTGAAGGAAGTGCACAGCAACCGCAGCCCTGCCCTGGTGGCGTGGGATCATCTGCGGGCACCGGATTTCGAGCGGCTGCACATCGACCCGGCGCAGGTCGAGTCGCGCGCATCGCGGATCCGCGACGCCGGCCCGGCACTGGTCGAGAAAGTCCGCCAGGTCTTCGCGCGCGAACGCGAACGCGTCGTCCCGGACCTCGACGCCTCGTTGTACGGCGGTTTCATCGGCGATGGCGACAAGCGTCTGTTCTCCCAGGTCCG
This sequence comes from Lysobacter sp., assembly GCA_036524935.1. Taxonomy (GTDB): domain Bacteria; phylum Pseudomonadota; class Gammaproteobacteria; order Xanthomonadales; family Xanthomonadaceae; genus Lysobacter_J. Next base: position 10,858 of record DATDBK010000074.1, read on the forward strand.
CACGACGCCGCCGGAGGCGCTGGGCGAACGCGAGTTCGGGTTCCGCGATGCACGCCTGCCGGGAATCCTGTTCCGCTATCGCGCGCGCAACTGGCCACACGCGCTCTCCGCCGAGGAACGCACGCGCTGGGATGACTTCCGCCGCCAGCGGCTCTGCACCGACACTGGCCTGGCCGAGTACGGCTTCGAGCGCTTCGCCGCCGAGATCGCCGAATTGCGCATCGCCCACGCCACCGCCCCCGACAAGCTGGCCCTGCTCGATCGCCTCGATGCCTGGGGCGGCGACATCGCAGCCAGCCTGAACTGAGTTTGGACAGCCACCATGTTTGAACATCTGCCATGAGCCAGTATTTCAGCGACGCCAGTTTCAAGTTCCTGCGCGGCCTTGCCCGCAACAACGACCGCGAGTGGTTCCATGCGCACAAGGCCGACTACGACAGCCACGTGCGTGAACCGTTCCAGCGCCTGCTGAGCGACCTGCAGCCCGTGCTCGCCGGCGTCAGCAGCCACTACCGGTCCGAGCCCAAGGGCGTCGGTGGGTCACTGTTCCGAATCCACCGCGACACACGTTTTGCCAACGACAAGACGCCCTACAAGAACTGGCAGGGTGCGCGCCTGTTCCACGAGCGCGGCCGCCAGGTCGAGGCGCCGTCGTTCTACCTGCACCTGCAGCCGGGCAACTGCTTCATCGCCTCCGGCATCTGGCACCCGCAGCCGGACAGCCTGCGCCGCGTCCGTCATTTCATCCTCGATAATCCGGGCAGCTGGAAGGCGGCGGCGCATGCGAGCAAGTTCCGCCGGCGCTTCGATCTGGACGACAGCGAGGTGCTGACGCGGATGCCGCGCGGCTTCCCCGACGACATCGAGTTCGCCGACGACCTCAAGCGCAAGAACTTCGTTGCGCTGCGAGCGATCGAGGACGCCACGATGACCGGTCCGCGCCTGCTCAAGACGCTGGAAACCGACCTGCAGGGACTGGCGCCGTTCACCGACTACCTGTGTGCGGCGCTGGACCTGGAGTTCTGAGCATTGTCGCCCGCTGATTTCCGCCGCTACGCGCTGTTTTACCTGGGTTACTACGGCGCGCTCGGCGCCTACACCCCCTACATCGGTCGCTGGGTGGTGGCCAACGGCCATGGCGGCTACGCCGTCGGCGCGATGCTGGCGCTGTGGTACGGCGGGCGCATCGTTGCTCCACCGACCTGGGCGCGCATGAGTGCGCGCAGCGCGCAACCGGGGCATTGGCTGGTGGCCGGCTGCGTGCTGTCGCTGCTCGGCTTCGCCGCGTTCATCGGGTTCACCAGCGGCGCGATGCTGTTCGTGACGATGGCGTGGTTCGGCATCTTCTTCAACGCGGTGATGCCGCAGTTCGAAGCAATGACGCTGTCGGCTCTGGGCCAGCGCAACCACGACTACGGCCGCATCCGCATGTGGGGCTCGATCGGCTTCCTGATCGTCGCCGGCACCTACGGCTGGCTGCTGGATCGGCTCGGCAACGATGCGTTCGTCTGGCTGACGTTGCCATGGTTGCTGCTGACCGTCGCCGCCTCGTGGCTGCATCGCGGCGACCGCCCGTTGCCGGCCGCGACCGCCGTGTCCGGCATCCCGAAGCAGGCACTGTGGCGCCGTCCCGGTGTGCGCCGCCTGCTGCTTGTGGCGATGCTGATGCAACTCGGTTTCGGCCCGTTCTACGTGTTCTTCACCCTGCACCTGCAGGCGCTGGGACATGACGGCTTCGCGGTGGGCGTGCTCTGGGCGATCGGCGTGCTGTGCGAGATCGTGATGTTCTGGCAGGCGCCGCGGCTGGTGCAGCGCTTCGGCGCGCAACGCCTGATGACCGCATGCATCATCGCGACCGCGCTGCGATGGTCGCTGGTCGCGCTGCTCGGCGGCTCGTTCGCATGGATGGCTCTCGCTCAGACCGGACACGCGCTGAGCTTCGCCGCCTTCCACGCCGGCTGCATGCGGCGAATGGCCGAACTGTTCCCCGAGCGTCGTGACATGGCCGCCGCCCAGGGGATGTTGTACGGCTTCAGCGGCGGTATCGGCGGCGTTGCCGGTGCCGGCATCGCCGCCGCGGGTTGGCAGCACGGCGGTGGTCACCTCGCCTTCCTGTTGGGCGCCGCGGTCGCGGTGCTGGCGCTGGTGATGCACGTGGTGCCGATACGCGCGCTGCGTGCGCAGACAGCGAATTGAGCAGCACGTTAGCAAATTTGATGTGATGTCGACTGTGATGGTGCGTATGCGGCTTGACGCCTGCATACGCATGCGTACGCTCACCACCGATGCGTCTAAGGATGGACGGCGCAGGCACGCTTTGAAACGCGGCCCTGCGCATTGCTGCGGGGCCGCTGCAGCTGGAGCAATTGCATGCGAACCCTTGTTTTCCGGAATCTTGTTTGCGGCTTGTCATTCGCCGTCGCGTCGCCATTGGCGAGCGCGGCCGACGTCACCGGTGTCGCCTTCGTACACGGCACCGGCCTGCATACCGATGCTTATCAGAACTACTGGCAGCCACAGATCGTCGATTCGGTTCGACAAGGCCTGGCCGATGCCGACAACAGCATCGTCATCAACTGTGACTTCGACCAGCGCATGGGCGACCCGCGCGCTGCCGGTTGCCTGGCCGAACAACTCACCACCTTCATCCGCGACAAGCGCATCACGCGCCTGATCGTGCTGACCCACTCGCACGGCGGCAACGTCATGCGCTGGATTCTCTCCAACCCGACGCTCGACAGCCGCCACCCCGCGATCATCGAGAAGCTGGTTCGGGTGAATGCCATCGCCCCTTCATCCGCCGGCACCCCGTTGGCCGACCAGGTCACGAACGGCAACGTCTTCGAAAAGGCGCTGGGCTGGCTATTGGGTTATCAGTCCGACTCCGTGCGCGAACAGCAGGTCAGCTGGATGGCGAACTACAACGCCACCAACTTGTACGGAACCGCCGGGCGCCCGGCGCTACCGAAACCCTTCCGCACCGTGATCGGAACCGACGTCGATTCCTCGCCGTTCGACAAGGACAGCCGCTGCGGCGGATACAAGGAAACCCTCGCTCTGGAGACCACGCAGAACTGGCTTTCGAGTTGCTCCGACGGGTTCCTTGATTGCAGCAGCCAATCGGCCGCGGGAACCGTGTGGTTCACCGACAAGACGCGCATGGCCGGCGGCGAACCGCTCAGCCACAACCAGAGCCGCCGTGGCTGCTTCGGCCTCGACGTCGTCCTCCGCAACGATCTGAAGCTGTGAGGTCCGCCATGTCCAAAGCAATCAATTCGAAGCTGACCGCCGCCCTCGCCGCGTCAGCTCTCATCGCGTCACTCTCCATGTCGGCGTATGCCGGACAGCCGCTGCTTCCCCCGGGCGGATCCGACCAGGTGCCTGTCCACCTCAGCGCACTGCCCGCGCCGTCCGGCCAGTTTGAACGCGCCCCTGTCCAGTTCGCCTGGCCCCTCGATCCGCGGGTCGAGTTGTCCGACCCCGAGCCGTTCCGCGCCGAAAGCCGGGAGTTCTGGCAGACGGTCGACGCAACGCAGCTCAGGCACGGGTTTGCTGTCGATCTCTCCGCGCCTGGTGCGTTGATCCGGATCAGTCCTGTGCATGGCGCGAAGCCGATGCAGGCGGCTGATCTGCAGCTCCTCGGGAACGGGCGCGCAGTGACGCTGGCACCGATGGCCAGCGCCGCACAACTTCGCAGCGCGGGGATGGCGGTAGCGGCCGGCACCGTGGTGATGCAGATGACTGGCGACCACGGCAGCGGGCGTTACCGCCTGCAATCCGACACGGCAGAAGGTCGTTACCTGGTTCACGTACTCGAACCGGACAGCCCCATCGCGTTGCATGCGCAGGCGGACCGGCTGCATGCACTGGCCGGCGACAGCATCAGGCTGGATGTCGCCATGACCGGTGCCGGCCGCGACGAACGGGCCCAGGCCGAGGCACTGCTGGTCTCGCCTGACGGCAACAGTCAACCGGTGCGGCTGCAGCGCAGTGCCAATGGGTTCGGCGCGAAGGTGCGACTGCCCGTGGATGCGACGGATGCACCGGGACTGTGGGAGCTGCAGGTGTTCGCCAGCGGCCATGGCGTGCAGCGCGACGCCCGCGTTGCCTTCGCCGTGACCCAGCCGACGGCACGACTGAGCGGCGACTACACCGCCAATCGGAGCGGCCGAAGCGTGCAGCTGCCGTTGCAGGCAACGAGCGCCGGCCGCTATGAAGTGCGCGCCACGCTGTATGCCACCGGTCCGGATCGCGTTTTGCGACCGGTTGCCCAAGGTCACTCGGCGGCGTGGTTCGAGCCCGGTCGCGGCGTGCTCGCGCTCGACTTCGGCAAGCTCCGTCTGCCGGACGGCTACGGCGCGCCGTTCGAACTGCGTCGCCTGGAGCTACAGGACCAGGTCCGCAGTTCGGCGATTGAAGTGCGCGCACGCGCCGTGCGCTTCTGAGGAAACGGCCCGGCTGCGATGACCGCAGCCGGGCTTTCACCGGCACTCCGGCCTAGCCGCCGAGCGCGATCGCCAGCGCCACCAGCGCCGCGCCGCCCACCAGGAAACACAGTCCGACCAGCCACGGCTTGCCGAGGGTATAGCGCGACCAGGCATGGCCGGTCGCGAACAGCAGCACCAGCAGCACTGCGTTGGATGCGCGCAACGCCAACCGTGCATCGTCGATCAGAAGGAATGGCACCGCGGCGGGCACGCTACTCAGTACTACCAGCCAGAAGCTGGTGAAGGCACCGAGGACGTCTGACCGGTTCAACGTCACCGTGCCGTCCTTTCTCGCTCGCAAGTGAGCAGTGATGCGTGCATAAAGCGACAGCCTGTCGCCTTCGGGCATGACGTCGCCGAGCAGTTCGTCCAGTTCACCAGCCACCACGGCACTCGCCGCCGCGTCGTCGGGCGACGCGCGGACGGCCTGCGCCAGGCGCCGCTTGCGGCCGCGGTCGAACAACACGCCGACCAGGTACATCGCCGCATCGATGATGCCCCAGGCGAGATTGCAGCCGATCAACGCGATCAGCAGCTCGCGCGCGCCTTCGCGGCCCTCGTCCTCGATGATGATTCCGGCGCCGAGGGTAAACGTCAGCGTCATGATCAGGCCGAACAGGACCTCCGCCAGGCTCGTGGCCGGGTCGAGGTATCGGTCCATCAAGGAGGAACGGCGCTTCGCCATTGCACATCTCCACGACAGCAGGCGCTCGGACCCGCGGTCGCCACGGCGCGGTGCGGCCGCACGATGGCGAAGAAGGCCCGGATAGGTTGCAGGCCGTTATACCAGTTCGCCTACTGGCGGAACGTCAGCTGCCGCCCGGCCGCAGGGGCGGACCGGACAGCGCCGAATCCGGGGCGAGGTCTGCCGCCTGCGACGGAACACCGAAGTCCCCGCCGAGTGCGAGATGCAGATTGGCGCGTTGCGTGCGCCGTTCGGTGGACACGCGCACCAGTGAGATCCGGGCCGAGTCCAGCGCCACCTGGCGCTCGAGCACCTCGTAGTGGTCGACCTTGCCAATGCGCTCCTGCACGTTCGCCGCGTCCAGCGCCTGCAGCAGCGCATCGACCTGTCGCGTCAGGGCCAATTCGCGCTGACGCAGCAGTACATCGGCCGCCAGCGCGTTCTCGACCTCGCCGAAGGCGGCCAGGATGGCGCTGGCATAATCGGCGGCCGCTTCGCGCTGCTGTTCATCGCGGATTTCCAGCTGCGTTTTCAGCCGGCCGGCGTCGAACAGTGGCCACAACAGGGTTCCGCCCAGGGGATAGACGGTCGAGGCAAGACCATCCTTGAACTGCACATAGTCCGAGGTCAGATGTCCCGCACCGAGGTTGAGCGCAACTCGCGGAAGCCGTGCAGCCCTGGCCTCCTCCCGGTTGAAGAAGGCCTGCTCGTAGCGCCTGCGTGCAGCCTGCAGGTCGGGGCGCCGATCCACCAGTTCCGCCGGGACTCCGGCCGGAACCTCACCGAGGCCCCCCGGGAGCTCCGGAGGAACTGCAATCGATGCCGACGGGTAACGGCCTACCAGCAACTCGAGGGTTCGCAGCGCCTGCTGCCTGCCCTGCTCGGCCTGGAATGCGGCTTCCTCGAAGGTCTGCGCGCGCGCGCGGGCCACGGCCACGTCCTGCCCGGACACCTTGCCGATGCGCTCACGTTTGGCCGCGAGTTCGGCCTGTGCTTGGGTCGCGTCGCGCATGCGCGTTGCCAGTCCGGCCTGGCGCGTGGCCTCGATGCCCAGCAGCCACGCCCGCGCCGTCATCGCCGCCAGCGACTGGCGGGCATAGACATAGTCGGCTTCTGCGGACCGGTAGGCCGCTTCGCCCGCCTTCTTCTCCGCGCGGGCCCGCCCCCACAGGTCCAGCTCCCAGTTGAGCACCACGCCATAGCCGTTGATGTCGAGGCCATTGGCCGGCTGCAGCGAGGTGGCGTACTTGGCGCCGAGGTTGACGGCAGGCAGCAGGTCTGCGCCGGCCAGTCGCATCTGCAGGCGGACCTGTTCCAGACGGCTGCCCGCCACTCTCAGGTCCGGGTTATGGGCAATTGCCTCGTCGACCAGTTGCGAGAGCTGGCCGTCGCTGCCGAAGCCGAGCCATTCCGGGCGAAAGGCATTGGCCTGGGCCGCGGCCGTCCACTGTGCAGGCACCACCAGGGAACCCAGGGCGCGCTTCTGTATCTCGTCGCCCGCAGGCGCGGACAGATTGGCGCAACCAGCGGCGACGGTGAGCAGCACCGCTGCCAGTGGCGCCAGCAGCGCGTTGTGGCGGGCACGGCCCCTGCGGAGTCCGGTAACGGTCATGCGCACGTCAATGCAACTTCAGGATGAGGTAGTTCGTCATCGAGTTGACCCGGATGATGACCTTCCTGATCAGATGGATGGCGCGGCCGTGCGGTGTATAGATCGCGCCGTTGCCTCGCGCTCCCATGGCGAGGAAGTTGCGATCCGGATCGGTGATGCGGACCTTGACGGCATACTTCTGCGGCGGCGCCGCACGCTCGTGCTCCGCCGGCAGGTTCGGCAACGCACCGGAAGCCTGGAACTGCCCCTGCCCGGTTGCCCACACGATCGAGTCGACCTCGCCCTTGATGACCTTGCCCGGCAAGGTCGGCAGCACGATCTCCACTTCGTTGCCGCTGCTCACTTTGGTCAGCTCGTTCTGGCTGTAGAAGGCCACCACCTGCTGCTCGACTTCGACGAAGGTCATCACCGGTCGCAGCGGCAGAGCAGCCGCGAAGGATCCCACCCGGACCTGCAGGTTGATGGCGTAGCCGTCGGCTGGTGCAAGTACGACGGTCTGCGACAGCTCCCATTTCGCCTGCTCCAGCTGCACCCGCGTGACCGCCACCGAGGACTGCTCGCCACCGACCAGCGCGTCGAGTCCGGTCTGTATCCTTGCCTCCGCCACCATCGCGGCCTGAAGGGCCGGCTCGAGGCGCGCTACGTCTGCCTGGTAGGACTCGACGTCGTAATGCGCTCCGGCACCTGCTGACGACAGGTTCTGCGACTGCTGCAGGCGCTTGCGCGCAAGAGCAAGCTGCGCTCGCGCCGATTGCGTGTTGTTGCGTGCCACCAGCAGGTCCTGGTGAAGTTGCTCGGCCGAAGCCTCCGCGCCGACCAGGCTGGCCTCGAGCTCCTTTACCTTCAGTTCGAACGGCTCGGGATCGATCTTCAGGATCGGTGTCCCCTTGCGGTAGAGATGGTTGCCTTCGATCGGCACGTCGACGACGCGACCGGTGACGCGCGGCACCACCTCGACAGCGTAGTTGAGCACGCGCACGTCACTGGAGGACGGCGCGACCACGTTGAGGACCAGGATTGTCGTGGCCATGCCGGACACCGCGATCACGACCACGGCAACCTGCGAATAGATGTTCCAGGGCAGCAGCCTGAACTTGATGAAGACCAGCCAGACGACCAGGCTGTAGATGGCGAGAATCAGAATTTCCAAGGCGATCTCATCTTCTGTGCGGGGTGCGGGAGGCGGAGCGACGTGCGTCTGGCGGGACACGGCAGCGCCACGGCGCGATCAGTGGCGCAGGTTCGGCTCGCCACGCTCGACGAGGGCATCCAGGCGCCCCTGCAGCAGCGCGACACGGTGACGGAGCAGGACCAGTCCTTCGTCAGTGGCGTCCGCTGCCGGCGCAACGCCGGTCCCATCGAAGTGCGGATCAGAGGGCGCGTGCGCAGGTGGCGCGGCAGGTTCGTCGCCTGCGCCCTCCCCCTCGAGCCGGAACCGCAATGGCTTCATGTAGGCCCACAGCATGGCCAGTGGCCAGAGCAGGCCACCGAACACCAGCGACAACAGGCACAAGGCCTGGATGGCGTCCTTCTGCGGATGGTTGCGGGCGTGCGCGACCCGCTCGGGCCACACGTGCACGACCCAGAACAGGGTGACCGCCACGATCGGCGCAATGACGATCACGACCCACACCATCGCATCGGCAATCCTGTCTTCCATTGAGCCCGATGCCAGCGCCTGGCCCGATTGCATCAGGGCACCCGCAAGTAACACTCGATGCATCGCGGCGCGACTGCGTGCTCTCGTTCCGCAGGCCACTGTTTTCGCTGCTGCCTTCACGCGGTTCCTCCATGAGGGGTGACTGGCTGTCGCCACGGGGCCGGCGCCGTGCCGGCCCCGGTCGCTTGCGGCCAGCAAAGTGACACCCGGCACAGGCGGTAACAATGAGAAACGTCTCATTCGACTTGCGGTCGTGGCGGCAATGCGTTGCACCGGCCTTCATCGCGGCGGGAACCCGCGCGGCTATGCTGGGCCCTGCTCATCCGGGGCCCGCGCATGAAGAAATGGATCGCGTTGCCGCTGCTCGCCCTCCTGGCCCTGCTTGGCTGGATTGCGGCGGGCCCGTTCATGACCATCCACGGGATTCGCGACGCGATCCAGGCGCAGGACAGTGCGGCGTTGTCGGAGCATGTCGATTTCCCGGTGCTGCGGCAAAGCCTGCGGGCGCAGGTCGAAGACGCGCTGGCGCGACGCGCCGGTGCCGACATCCAGGGCAGCGCGCTGGGTGCCATCGCACTCGGGCTGGCCAACCAGGCGGCTGGCGGGATGGTCGACGTGATCGCCACCCCAGCCGGAATCGGCGCGATCCTCGAGGGCCGGGGGCTGCTGCATCGCATCAGCGGCGGCGGCATCGACCAAGCCGACCCGTACGCGCACCAGACACCGCCCGATCCCCTGCGCGACGCCAGTTACCGCTTCGAATCGCCCTCGAGATTCACCGCCACGGTGCTGACCGCGGACAAGAAGCCTGTGGTGTTCGTCCTGCAACGGCAGGGAATGCACTGGAAGCTCGCCGATATCCGGCTGCCCCTTTCGACGCCGCAGCAGCCATCCGACTGAGCCTGCGACCCGTCGCGCAGACCGCCGTCAGCGGTTGGCGATGCCGTGGGGAACGTGGCCAGCGGCGACATGGTCGCGCGCCGAGACGATGTTGTGCTCGGAATCGTCGAAGAAGATGTCGGCCCCGAAGGCTTCCAGGAACGGTCCCTTCGGACGCCCGCCCAGGAACAGCGCCTCATCGAGCCGGATGCCCCACTCACGCAGCGTGCGGATGACGCGCTCATGCGCCGGCACCGAGCGTGCGGTGACCAGTGCGGTGCGGATCGGCGCGTTCTGGCCGGTCGGGAATGCTTCCTGGAGCCGGTGCAACGCATCGAGGAATCCGCGGAACGGCCCGCCCGACAACGGTTCACCGGCGTGGCTGCGCTCGTGCTCGGCGAACGCGGCCAGGCCGCCCTCGCGTGACACGCGCTCGCCTTCGTCGTCGAAGATCACCGCGTCACCGTCGAAAGCAATGCGGAGCTGATCATGGCGCTGTTGCGGGACGTGTGACGGCAGCAGCGTCGCCGCGGCGACGCCCGCAGCCAGCGCATTGCGCACGTCTTCGGCATTGGCCGACAGGAACAGGTCGGCGCCAAACGGACGGATGTAGGGGAACGGGGGTGCGCCGTTGCTGAACGCAGCGCGCTTGATCGCGAGCCCGTGGTGCGCGATGGAGTTGAAGATGCGCAGGCCGCTGTCGGCCGAATTGCGCGAGATCAGGATCACTTCGACTCGCGGCGCTTCCGCCGGCGCGCCTTCGTTGAGCGCGAGCAGCTTGCGTACCAGCGGGAAAGCGACGCCTGGCGTCAGCAGGTCGTCCTCGTGCGCACGCTGGAAGTCGGCATAGGCATCGATGCCCTCGCGCTCGAACAGCGCATGGCTGTCTTCCATGTCGAACAGGGTGCGCGAGGAAATCGCGACTATCAGGGGATCGGCGTCACGGTCGGGCATGCCGTCATTATGCCGTACGCCCATCTCGCCGATTGAGACAGGAATGCCCCCGGGTGCGCTTCGCTTACCCGGGCTACCGGCAAGGCCGTAGGCAACGTAGCCCGGGTAAGCGAAGCGCACCCGGGAAACACGTGTCCCGGCGACCGACGCAATCCGGGGTGCGGCCTTCGGCCTTACCCGGGCTGCCTTGGTCAGCCGCTGGTGAACTGCTCGGCCAGCATCCGCTCTTCCAGGTTGTGCTCCGGATCGAACAGGAGGGTGACGGTCCGGTCGCGCGATTCGCGGATGGTGACCTCGACGACATCGCGCACTTCGTGGGAATCGGCAGTGGCGCTGACCGGTCGCTTGTAGGGATCGAGGACCCGGAATCGGACCTCGGTGTCGGCCTTGAGCACCGCGCCGCGCCAGCGCCGCGGACGGAACGCGGCGATCGGAGTCAGCGCGATCACGTTGGCGCCCAGCGGCAGGATCGGGCCATGCGCGGAGAAGTTGTAGGCCGTGCTGCCGGCCGAGGTGGCCACCAGCACGCCGTCGCAGATCAGCTCATCCAGGCGCGTCTCGCCGTTGAGGTCGATGCGAAGGTGCGCGGCCTGGCGGGTCTGGCGCAGCAGCGAGACCTCGTTGTACGCCAGCGAGCCCACGGTTGCGCCGGATTCGGTCTGCGCGACCATTTCCAGCGGCCGCAAGACCGCCGGCTCGGCCGCGTGCAGGCGTGCGAACAGGCCATCGCCGCCGTGCTGGTTCATCAGGAAGCCGACCGTGCCCAGCTTCATTCCGTACACCGGCCGGCCGAGGCCACCGTGGCGATGGAGGGTCGACAACATGAAACCGTCGCCACCGAGCGCGACGATGACGTCCGCATCCGCGGGCTCGTGCTGGCCATGTCGGGCCACAAGGTCGGCCAGTGCGCGTTGCGCCTCTTCGGCAGGACTGGCGAGGAAGGCGATGCGTGGGGTCGCAGTCATCGGCGGCTCCGGGTTGTGGCCTTCAGCATAACCCGGCGCGGATTCAGGCGCGGCCAATAAAAAAGCCCCGGACCAGCCGGGGCTTTTCCACTGCCTGTTGAGGCTTACGCCGCCGAGGCCGCCACCTGCGCCAGGCGCCGGACTGCCACCGACAGCGTCGGGTAGTCGAGCGACTTCTGGTTGAGCAGGTCGGAGAACATGGCCAGGGTGAAGCGCAACGACGAGTCATCGCGCTTGAGCCAGGCCTCGACCTTGGCTTCCGCCGGCTTCTTGCCGCCGTCGGCCAGGATCTGCGAGACCAGCGTGCGTGCCTGCGTCGCCAGCTCGTCGCGCAGCGCGCCACGGGCCAGTGCCTGCCAGCGCCCGTCGACCGGCAACTGTTCGACCTGCTCGTACAGCCACGGCAGGTGCAGCGCCGCGCCGAGAGCGAAGTAGGCACGCGCGACCTCGACCGGCGACATCTTGCGCGCCAGCGAGATCTCGACGATGTCGCAACCGAACTCCAGCAGCGGAAGCACGGCCAGCTGCTCAGCCAGCGGCGCCGGCAGGCCCTTGCCCTTCCAGTCGGCCACGCGGGCGGCGTAGCTGTCGCGGCGGACGTCGGACAGCACGCCTGGCACCGCACTGCGCACGGCGTTGAGGCTATCGCTGTAGCGCGACATCGCGGCGGCGATCTCCGGCATCTTGCCCGGGCGTGACAGCACCCAGCGCGACATCGAGCGCAGCAGGTGCCAGATCACCTGCAGCGCGTCGACCTGCACGGATTCCGGCACCTTGCCGTCGAGCGCGTCGATCTGCGCCCACAGGCCACGCGCGTCCACCGCTTCGCGGGCGATGGTGTAGGCCTCTGCGACCTCGGCTGGCGTGCGGCCGGTGTCCTCGGTCATGCGCAGCGTGAACGTCGCGCCCATCCGGTTGACCATCGAGTTCGTCACGGCGGTGGCGATGATCTCGCGCTTCAGGCGGTGGTTCTCCATCGCCTTGGCGTACTTGGCCTGCAGCGGCTGCGGGAAGTAGCGGACCAGCTCCTTCGACAGGTACGGGTCTTCCGGCACGTCCGAGTCAAGCAGCTGCTGGAACAGCACGATCTTCGAGTACGACAGCAGCACCGCCAGTTCGGGACGGGTCAGGCCCTGGCCGCGCGCCTTGCGCTCGGCGATCTCGGCGTCGGAAGGCAGGTACTCGATCTGGCGATCGAGCAGGCCCTGCGATTCCAGCGTCTGGATGAAGTGCTGCTTGGAGCCCAGGCGGTGGACGCTCATCCGCTCCATCAGGCTCAGCGCCTGGTTCTGGCGGTAGTTGTCGTTGAGCACCAGCTGGCCGACCTCGTCGGTCATCTGCGCCAGCAGCTTGTTGCGCTCCGGCAGCGTCAGCTTCTTCTTCTGCACTTCGCCGTTGAGCAGGATCTTGATGTTCACCTCATGGTCGGAGGTGTCCACGCCGGCGGAGTTGTCGATGAAGTCGGTATTGAGCAGAACGCCGTGCAGCGCCGCCTCGATGCGACCGAGCTGGGTCATGCCGAGGTTGCCGCCCTCGCCCACCACCTTGCTGCGCAGCTCGCGGCCGTTCACGCGCAGGGCGTTGTTGGCGCGGTCGCCGACATCGGCGTTGCTTTCGCTGCTGGCCTTGACGTAGGTGCCGATGCCGCCGTTCCAGAGCAGGTCGACCGGGGCCTTGAGGATAGCGCTGAGCAGTTCCACCGGGCTCATCGCGGTCACGCCGTTGTCGATGCCGAGCGCGGCCTTGATTTCCGGCGACAGCGGGATCGACTTGGCCGAACGCGGGAAGATGCCACCGCCCTTGCTGATCAGCGACTTGTCGTAGTCGTCCCAGCTCGAGCGCGGCAGCTTGAACATGCGCTGGCGCTCCTTGAACGTCACCGCCGCATCGGGGTTCGGATCGAGGAAGATGTGGCGGTGATCGAACGCGGCCAGCAGGAGGATGTGCTTGCTCAGCAGCATGCCGTTGCCGAACACGTCGCCGGACATGTCGCCGACGCCGACCACGGTGAAGTCTTCCTTCTGGCAATCGCGGCCCATGGCGCGGAAGTGGCGCTTGACCGACTCCCAGGCGCCGCGGGCGGTGATGCCCATGCCCTTGTGGTCGTAGCCGACCGAACCGCCCGACGCGAACGCGTCGTCGAGCCAGTAGCCATGCGCGCGGGCAATGGCGTTGGCGATGTCGGAGAAGGTCGCGGTGCCCTTGTCGGCGGCAACCACCAGGTACGGATCGTCACCGTCATGGCGAACCACGTTCGAGGGCGGCACGACCTTGCCATCGGCCAGGTTGTCGGTGATGTCGAGCAGGCCGTTGATGAAGCGCTGGTAGCACGCCACGCCTTCGTTGAACCATGCGTCACGGTCGACCGCCGGGTCCGGCAACTGCTTGGCGAAGAAGCCACCCTTGGAACCGACCGGCACGATCACGGTGTTCTTCACCATCTGCGCCTTGACCAGGCCCAGCACTTCGGTGCGGAAGTCCTCGCGGCGGTCCGACCAGCGCAGGCCGCCACGGGCGACCGGACCGAAGCGCAGGTGCACGCCTTCCACGCGCGGGCCATACACGAAGATCTCGCGGTACGGACGCGGCTTGGGCAGGTCCGGCACCTTGCTGGAGTCGAACTTGAAGCTGATGTAGTCGGTCGGGCCGCCGTCTGCACGCTGGCCGTTCTTGTACTGGATGTAATAGCTGGTGCGCAGGGTCGCGTCGATCACGCCGATGAAGCTGCGCAGGATGCGGTCCTCGTCGAGGCTGGCGACGCGGTCGAGCAGGCCCTTTAGCGCGGTACGGGTCGCTTCGACCTGCACTTCGCGCTTGCCGGCGCGCGCGTCGATGGCCGGCTTGAGCACGGCCAGCGCGGCGTCGTCGCCGTTGGCCAGGGTCTTGAGCTGGGCGGTCAACTGCTCCATGCCGGCCTTGATCTCGGCCTTGCTCTCGTTGCCGGTGCACGGATCGAACCTGGCCTCGAACAGCTCCACCAGCAGGCGCGCCAGCAACGGGTAACGATTGAGCGTGGCTTCCACGTACGGCTGCGAGAACGGCACGCCGACCTGCATGAGGTACTTGGTGTAGCCGCGCAGCATCGACACCTGGCGCCACGACAGGTTGGCGGTGAGGATCAGGCGGTTGAAGCCGTCGTTCTCGGCATTGCCGCGCCAGATCTGCGCGAACGCTTCCTCGAAATTGGCGTCGAGGCTGGAGATGTCGAGGTTGGCGTCGGCGATCTCGACCTCGAAGTCCTGGATGAACATAGCCTTGCCATCCGCGACCAGCCGGTACGGGTGCTCGGAGATCACCCGCAGGCCCATGTTCTCCATCATCGGCAGCGCATCCGACAACGGGATGTCGTCGTGCTCGCGATAGAACTTGAAGCGCAGGCCGCCCTCGCCACGATGGGCGCGGTACAGGCTCAGGCGCAGGTCATCCGGGCCGCTCAGCGCGGCCAGGTTATCGACGTCGTCGGCGGCGATGCTGGCGCTGACTTCCTCGATGTAGCCGGTGGGCAGTGCGCGGCCGAAGCTGTTGGTCAGCGCCAGGCCGCGTTCCTCGCCATGGCGTCCGATCAGCTGTTCGCGCAGGTCGTCCTGCCAGTTGCGCACGATCTTGGACAGCTCGGCCTCGATGTGCGCGGTCTCGCCGGCGGAAATGCCTTCGCGCGCGGCTTCGCCGCTCTTCGGGCGCACGATCAGGTGCACCTGCGCCAGCGGCGACTCGCCGCCAAGAGTGACCGAGGAATCGACGTGCTCGCCGTGCAGTTCGCGCTTGAGCATCGCCTCGATGCGCAGGCGCATATCGGTGTTGAAGCGGTCGCGCGGGATGTAGACCAGCACCGAGAAATAGCGACCGTAACGGTCGCGGCGCAGGAACAACTTGCTGCGAACGCGCTCCTGCAGGCCGAGGATGCCGGTTGCCGTGCGCAGCAGCTCTTCCTCGTTGGACTGGAACAGCTCGTCGCGCGGCAGGCTTTCGAGGATGTGGCGCAGCGCCTTGCCGCTGTGGCTGTCCGGCGTCAGGCCGGACTTGTCCATCACGTACTCATGGCGCTGGCGCACCAGCGGGATGTCCCACGGGCGACGGTTGTAGGCGCTGGAGGTGTACAGGCCCAGGAAGCGCTCCTCGCGCACCGGCTTGCCCTTGGCGTCGAAGCTGAGGATGCCGATGTAGTCCATGTAGCCGGGACGGTGGACCGTGGCACGAGCGTTGGTCTTGGTCAGGATCAGCGCGTCGACCGAACCCGACTGCGGCATGTAATGCGCTGCCAGTGAGGTCAGCAGGCGCGGCTTGCCGACGTCCTGGCCACGCAGCAGACCCATGCCGCTGGCCTTGTCGGCGGCGAGCACCTGCTGCCCGCCCTTCTCGACGACGTCGTATTCGCGGAAACCGAGGAAGGTGAAATGGTTGTCGCCCGCCCAGCGCAGGAACTCCTGCGCCTCGTGTTTGCCGGCATCGCTGACCGGCAGCTTGCGCGAGCCGAGGTCTTCGGCGATGGCGAGCATCTTCGCCTTCATCTGCGGCCAGTCGCGCACCGAGGCGCGGACATCGGCCAGCACCGCTTCCAGCGCCTGCTTGATCTTCGGCATCGCTTCCAGCGGCTGGCGGTCGATCTCCAGGTGCATCAGGGATTCCGACACGCCCTCGCCGACCGCGACCAGCTTGCCGGCCTTGTCGCGCCGGAAGGTCACCACCGGGTGGCCCAGCACGTGTACGCCGATGCCCTGTTCGGCCAGCGCCATGGTCACCGAGTCGACCAGGAACGGCATGTCGTCATTGGCGATCTGGACGACGGTGTGGGTCGATTCCCAGCCTTCGTTCTTGATCGTGGGGTTGAACAGCTGCACCAGCGCCGAACCCGGCTTGCGCGCACGCGCGAAGTCGAGGAAGTCGGTGGCCAGCTCGGCCCAGCCCTCGGCGCTGTGCTGCGGCAGCTCGTCGCTGCTCATGCGCTTGTAGAAGGCGTTGATGAACGCCTCGGTCTCGGCATGGCGCGCTTTCGGCAAGCGCTTGCGCATGGCGGCCAGGATCGGCTCGAGCGAGACGGTGTCGTTCTTCGCGATCGCCGCGGACGCTTTTGGGGCCGCCTTGGCAGGCACCTTGGATTTGGCCGGGGAGGTCTTGGCGGCGGGCTTTGCAGCAACGTTGCGTTTGATGCTCATGGGAACGGTAAGTCCAATGGAAGAAGGCCCACGCTATTCGCGCGGGCCAGGGGATACGGTTCAGTACGGGCAGTTCGCGGACGCGATCTCGCGCGGTGCGAGCTGCGGGTGCATTGCACCCGGGTCGGCGTCTGGAACGCCGTCCTCGGGTTTGCGGAGGCCGGCGCTTGTCAGATGTGATCTGGTCAGGCCGCCACCGCGGTCGACAGGGCAGGCCGTGGGGCGTGACGATCCGAAACGTTTCATGACGTGGCTCGCTACTGCGTGGATCTCTACAGCGGGAGTGCAACTTCCTTGCGCAGCTGCAGCATGGTCTGCTGCAGCGCTGTCTCACGGGCCCGTCGCCACGGGCCGGCCTTCATCAGCGCAGGCCGGTCTCGTTGCGGGCGATCACCAGGCGCTGGATCTCGCTCGTGCCCTCGTAGATCTCGGTGATCTTGGCATCGCGGAAATACCGCTCCAGCGGCATCTCCTTGGAATAGCCCATGCCGCCGTGGATCTGCACGGCCTGGTGGGTGATCCACATCGCCGCCTCGGAGGCGGTGAGCTTGGCGATCGCTGCCTCGTTGCTGAAACGGGCACCGCCCTGCTCATGCTGGCCCTTCTGCCAGGCCGCGCGCAGCGTCAGCAGCATCGCCGCATCGAGCTTGCACTTCATGTCGGCGATCTTCGCCTGGGTCATCTGGAACGTGCCGATCGGGGCGCCGAACGCCTTGCGCTCGCGCACGTACTCCAGGGTCTTCTCATAGGCGGCGCGGGCGATGCCGATGGCCTGGCTGGCGATGCCGATGCGCCCGGCGTCGAGCACGCTCATCGCGATCTTGAAACCATGGCCTTCGTCGCCGAGCACGTCTTCGGCTTGGGCCACATAGTCGGCGAACTCGATCTCGCAGGTGGCCGACGCACGGATGCCGAGCTTGGGCTCGGTCTTGCCACGGTGGAAACCCGGGCGGGTGGTGTCGACCATGAACGCGGTGATGCCGCGCGCGCCCTTGTCCGGCTCGGTCATCGCGAACAGGACGATGTACTTGGCGACCGGGCCGGAGGTGATCCAGCTCTTCTTGCCGTTGATCAGGTAGGTGCCGTCGGCCTGCTTGATCGCCTTGCAGCGCATCGCGGTGGCGTCGGAACCAGACTGCGGCTCCGTCAGGGCGAAGGCGCCGATCTCACGGCCTTCGGCAATCGCGCGCACGTAGAGCTGCTTCTGGTCTTCGGTGCCGAACTTGAGGATGCCGTTGCAGAACAGCGAATTGTTGACGGAAACAATCGTCGAGTGGGCGGCATCGCCGGCCGCGATCTCGATCATCGCCAGCACGTAGCTGATCGGGTCCATGCCGGCGCCGCCGTACTCGGCCGGCACTTCGATGCCCATCAGGCCGTTCTCGCCGAGGGTGCGGATGTTTGCCAGCGGGAATTCGCCGGTCTGGTCGTGGTGCTCTGCGCTGGGAGCAATCTTTTCCTGGGCGATGCGGCGGGCCACATCCCGGATCATCAACTGCTCTTCAGTGAAGCGAAAATCCACGGTCAATACCTCGGGGCTTCAAGTGTTGGGGTGTTTGATTGCTACAGACCGAGAATTGTAGCCGTCTCGTGCGCGATTGGCAGGCCCCGAGGTGATTACGCAGCGCCATACCCACCCTTTTCCGCCTGCGGCGGAAACCGCCCCTAACTAAGGGGCTAGGGCAAAACCGAGGTAGCTGGACGTTCGTGGCAGGGCCACGCGCTCGCGCTTGACCCCCAAGGCCTTGCGGGCCACACTTATCGCTATATCGCGATAGGTTGATACATCATGGATCTGGAAGGCTGGTCGCTGCGACTGAAAACGTTCGCCGACGCAACCCGGGTGCGGCTGCTGGCACTGCTGGAGCACGAGGAACTGACGGTCGCCGAGCTGTCGGCTATCACCCGGCTTGCCCAGCCACGCGTTTCGACCCATCTGGCAAAGCTCAAGGAAGCCGGTCTGGTCCGCGACCGCCGTTCCGGCGTCTCCGCGTATTACCGCTTCGACGATGCCTCGCTCGACCCGGCGCAGAAGTCGCTGTGGCAAACGCTGCGTGAAGGCAGCGACGATCCGCTGCTGCGACAGGATGCCGAGCGCGTCGGCAATGTCCTCGCCGCGCGTGCGTCCGAGCAGAACTGGGCCGACTCGGTGGCGGGCGACATGGAGCGCCATTATTCGCCGGGCCGGACCTGGGAAGCGCTTGCGCGTTCGGCACTGCCTCTGCTCGAGCCCGGCGACGTGCTCGACATCGCCTCCGGCGATGGCGTACTGGCAGAACTGCTGGCGCCGCACTCGCACCGTTACGTCTGCCTGGACTCCAGCACCAAGGTCGTGCTGGCAGCCTCCGAGCGCCTGCGCAAACTTGAGAACGTCGAGGTCCGCGAGGGCGACATGCATGCCCTGCCCTTTGCCGACGCCCACTTCGACCTGGTGGTGCTGATGCATTCGCTGACCTACGCCGACCACCCGGCACAGGCGGTGGCCGAAGCGGCGCGCGTCCTGCGCCCGGGCGGTCGCCTGTTGCTGACCAGCCTCGCCCGGCACGAACACCGCGGCGTGGTTGAAGCCTACGGGCACGTCAACCTCGGCTTCAGCGAGAAAGACCTGTCGAAGTTCGTCAGCAAGGCGGGGTTCGATATCAGCAGTTGCCAGACCGTCACCCGCGAACGACGTCCGCCGCATTTCGAAGTGATCGCACTGATCGCACGCAAACCCGCCGCCGACACTGTCACCGAAACCAGAACCGCACCACGCAAGGCAAGCAGGAAGTCCTGACATGAGCACCCTCCCCTGGCTCAACCCCGAACGCGCCCACTCGCTGCAGCAACGGCTCGGCGAGCGCATCCTCATCATCGACGGCGCCATGGGCACGATGATCCAGCGCCACGAACTCGACGAGGCCGCCTACCGTGGCGAGCGCTTCGCCGAAGGTTACGACCGGGCCTATGCGCACGCGGAGCATGTGCATGGCGAAGGTTGCGGTTGTTCGCGCGACCAGCGCGGCAACAATGACCTGCTGACGCTGACCCTGCCGGACATCATAGCCAGCATCCACTCGCAGTACCTCCATGCCGGCGCAGACCTGGTCGAGACCAATACGTTCAACTCCACCACGGTGTCGCTGGCCGACTACGGCCTCGAACATCTGGCGCGCGAACTCAACGAAACCGGCGCGCGCCTGGCGCGGGCCGCCTGCGATGCCGCCGAAGCCGCGACCCCCGACCATCCGCGCTTCGTCATCGGCGTGCTTGGCCCCACCAGCCGCACCGCCTCGCTCAGCCCCGATGTGAACCGGCCGGGCTTCCGCGCCATCACCTTCGACGAACTGCGCGTGGCGTACCGCGAAGCCGCCGACGGCCTGATCGACGGGGGCGCCGACGTGCTGATGGTCGAGACCGTGTTCGACACCCTCAACGCCAAGGCCGCGCTGTTCGCGATTGAAGAAGCGTTCGATGCGCGTGGCGCGAGATTGCCGGTGATGATCTCCGGCACGATCACCGATGCCTCGGGCCGCACGCTTTCCGGCCAGACCGCCGAAGCGTTCTGGAACTCGCTGCGGCATTCGCAGCCGCTGGCGATCGGGCTCAACTGCGCGCTTGGCGCCAAGGACCTGCGGGCGCATGTTGACGTACTGGCCCAGGTGGCCGATGCCAACGTCAGCACCCACCCCAACGCCGGCCTGCCCAATGCGTTCGGTGGCTATGACGAAACGCCGGAGGACATGGCCGCGGTGCTGGGAGAGTTCGCCGAGGCCGGCCTGCTGAACCTGGTCGGTGGTTGCTGCGGCACCACGCCGGCGCATATCGCGGCGATCGCCCAGGCCGTGGCTCCGTATCCGCCACGCGTGCTGCCCTCGCTTGTGCGCGTCGACGGAGAACTGGCGGCATGAGCGTGTTGCCACGCCAGACCCGGCTCAGCGGCCTGGAGCCGTTGCAGATCACCCCGGAAAGCAATTTCATCAATGTCGGCGAGCGCACCAACGTCACCGGCTCGGCGCAGTTCAAGAAGCTGATCATGGATGGCCGCCTCGACGAGGCGGTCGTGGTGGCGCGCCAGCAGGTCGAGAGCGGCGCACAGGTCATCGACGTCAACATGGACGAAGGCATGCTCGACTCCGAGCGGGCCATGGTCGAGTTCCTCAACCTGATGGCCGCCGAGCCCGACATCGCGCGCGTGCCGGTGATGGTCGACAGCTCCAGGTTCAGCGTGATCGAGGCTGGCCTGAAGTGCCTGCAGGGCAAGGGCATCGTCAACTCGATCTCGATGAAGGAAGGCGAGGCCGAGTTCCTGCGCCAGGCGCGCCTGGTGCACCGCTATGGCGCCGCCGTGGTGGTGATGGCCTTCGACGAAGTCGGCCAGGCCGACACGATCGAGCGCAAGGTCGAGATCTGCTCGCGCGCCTACCGGCTGCTCACGCAGGAAATCGGATTTCCGCCGGAAGACATCATCTTCGACCCCAACGTCTTCGCCATCGCCACCGGCATCGAGGAGCACAACGACTACGCGGTGGCGTTCATCGAGGCCACCCGCGAGCTCAAGCGTCGCTTTCCGTTCAGCCATATTTCCGGCGGCGTCTCCAACGTCAGCTTCTCCTTCCGCGGCAACGAACTGGTGCGCCAGGCGATCCACGTGGTGTTCCTGTACCACGCGATCCGCGCCGGCATGGACATGGGCATCGTCAACGCCGGTGCCCTGCCCCTCTATGACGACCTCGACGCCGACCTGCGCGAGCGGGTCGAGGACGTCGTGCTCAACCGCCGCAGCGACGGTACCGAGCGCCTGCTCGAGATCGCCGACCGCTACAAGGGAAAGAAGGGCGAGAAGCGGGTCGAGGACCTCGCCTGGCGCGAGCGCCCGGTGCGGGAGCGACTGAGCCACTCGCTGGTGCACGGCATCGACCTGTACATCGAGACCGACACCGAGGAAGCGCGCTTACTGACCAGCCGCCCGCTCGACGTGATCGAAGGCGCGCTGATGGACGGCATGAACGTCGTCGGCGACCTGTTCGGCGCCGGCAAAATGTTCCTGCCGCAAGTGGTGAAATCGGCGCGTGTCATGAAGAAGGCCGTCGCCTACCTGATCCCGTTCATCGAGCAGGAGAAGCTCGACAACCCGGAGCTCGCCACCGCCAAGGACACCAACGGCACCATCGTGATGGCGACCGTCAAGGGCGACGTCCACGACATCGGCAAGAACATCGTCGGCGTCGTGCTCCAGTGCAACAACTACGAGGTCATCGACCTCGGCGTGATGGTGCCCGCCCAGAAGATCCTCGACACGGCCCGCGAGATCGGCGCCGACGTCATCGGGCTGAGCGGCCTGATCACCCCGTCGCTGGACGAGATGGTCAACCTGGCGGCCGAGATGCAGCGGCAGGAGTTCACCATCCCGCTGCTCATCGGGGGTGCGACGACGTCGCGCGCCCACACTGCGGTGAAGATCGACCAGAAGTACGACGGCCCGGTG
>DATDBK010000075.1:0-11240 GCA_036524935.1 Lysobacter sp.
GGTGCATAGGAGGGAAGGCCGTCATGGCTGTCCGCGCTTCGCGCCGAAGCGTTGGGCGCTCGGCGGGCGGTCATGGCGGGTACCGGCGGGAGCCGGGAGGGCAAGCCTCGCGCAAGCAACAGGGTGGGTCAAGCCTGCGGGCGCCACCCAGGTCCCACTTTCCGAATCCTCCAGTCCGGGCGCGGCTGCACCTTCCGGGGGATGCGGTCGCAGGCCTCAGTCCCGCGATGTCGCCCTAACGTTCCGGGCGCTAGGCTGTCCGCTCGTCCACACAGCGGGAGCAGCGACATGGCATTCAAGCGTTTCGGCGAGGCGGTCTGGCAGGGTGACCTGCAGTCGGGCAAGGGCGCGCTGAGCACGCCGCAAAGCGGCCTGTTCGCCGACCAGAACTATTCCTTCAAGACCCGCTTCGGCGACGAGAAGGGGACCAACCCGGAGGAGCTGCTGGCCGTGGCGCACGCGGGCTGTTTTTCGATGGCGCTGTCGGCGGTCCTGGGCAAGTCCGGCTTCACCGCCGAGCGGATCGAGACGCGCGCCGAAGCGGCGATGGATCCGGGCATGGACCCGGGGCCGACCATCACCGGTGTCGAGCTGATGGTCAAAGCCAAGGTGCCGGGCATCACTGCCGAGCAGTTCCAGCAGATCGCCGACGCGGCCAAGGCCGGTTGCGTGATCTCACGCGCGTTGTCGGTGCCGGTGACGCTGTCGGCAACGTTGCAGGACTGACGGTCGCCAATGCGGCTTTCGCCGATCCGCCATGCCGTGCTGGTGCACGGCGCGGGCGGCGGCGGCTGGGAGTGGGACATCTGGCGCGGGGTGCTGGAGGCGCATGGCATCGCCTGTGCCTGTATCGACCTCGAGCCAGCGCTCGCCGGGCTGGCCGCGACGGGTTTCAACGACTACCGCAACCAGGTGATGGCTGCCATGGATGCACTGCCGCGCACGCGCGCGCTGGTCGGTGCCAGCCTGGGCGGACTGCTGGCGGCGGCTTGTGTCGGTTCTGCCGACGCGCTGGTGCTGGTCAATCCACTGCCGCCGGCGCCCTGGTCAGGGGTGATTGCGCCGCGCCAGTGGCCTGACGTGGTGCCGTGGCGCCGGGACGCGCGCCTGGCTTCGACCCGGCGATCGCTTTCCGATGCCGACGATGCGACCGCGCTGTTCGCCTTCCGTCGCTGGCGTGACGAGTCCGGGGCGGTGTTGCGCCAGGCGCAGTCCGGGGTCGAGGTTGCCCGCCCGGATTGCCCGGTGCTCTGCATCGCCTCCGAACGCGACGACGAAGTGCCTGCGACGGCGACCGTGGAGCTCGCGGCCGCCTGGAACGCCAGCCTGGTGCATCTGCCCGGCGCCAGCCATGTCGGTCCGTTGCTGGGGCGCAACGCGGCAGATGTCGCCGCGCAGGTCGTGGCGTGGTTTGCGTCGCCCCCGGCCGGGGGGCAGGCCCAGTGAATCAGGCCCAGTCGATCGTGCCGCGCACGACGTTGCAGATCTGGCCACCTGACCAGACCTCGCCATCGCCGTCCACGCGCAGTTGCAGGCGCGCATCGAAGCCAACTTCACGGCCCTGGCTGACCGTGTAGCCGTGGCTGCCGTCGTCCCGCGGGCGACCGGGGAGGGCGCGGTTGTGGTTGAGCCAGGCAGCCAGGGTGGCATTGGCCGCGCCCGACGCGGCGTCTTCGAACCGGGCCGGGGCGCCGACGAAGGCGCGCACGACCAGATCGTAGTCGCGGCTGGCATCGGCGCGGGCGAAGGCGCACAGGCCCATGCTGGCGGTGTCCTCGGCCAGGGCGGCGATCGCATCCCAGTCCGGGTTGGCGGCACGTAGGGCCGACTCGCTGGCCAGCTCGGCCAGCCACCAGCGCCGGCCGCCGTCCATCAGCGCCGGAGGCAGCGCACCCAGGGGAAGGCCCGCCAGTGCCGCCTGCAGCCGCGGGTCGTTGCCGTCAGCGACTTCGACGACCTGCGCTTTCGGCGTGCGCACCGCGATCGTGCGCGATGGGCCGGCGCCATCGACCGCCAGCGGCAGCA
This sequence comes from Lysobacter sp., assembly GCA_036524935.1. Lineage (GTDB taxonomy): Bacteria > Pseudomonadota > Gammaproteobacteria > Xanthomonadales > Xanthomonadaceae > Lysobacter_J. The sequence continues at coordinate 2,026 of DATDBK010000075.1, forward strand.
AGCCGGCCACGCCTTCCTGCAGCAACCGGCCCGAACTGGCCTCGGCCAGGCCTGCTTCGAGCACGACATGCGCCGTGCCGACGCTCGGATGCCCGGCAAACGGCACCTCGCGGCGTGGGCTGAACATGCGGATGCGGTAGCTGGCACCGGGCTGGGTCGGGGCGAAGACAAAGGTGGTTTCCGGCAGTCGCGTCCAGCGGGCGATGGCCTGCATCTGCAGGTCGTCGAGGCCGTCGGTGTCGAGCACCACGGCCAGGGGGTTGCCGGCGCCAGGCCGGTCGGCGAATACATCCAGTTGCAGGTAGCGGCGAAGCGTCATTCGGCGGGGGTCCGAGGTGGTCAACAGATCAAGGCGAATCGACCGGGGCTATTCGACTAGAATTGTCGTCTTTGTGGCAGTCGTCTTTGTGGCAGTCGTTCTTTGAGGCCGCATTACTTTGGCGGCCTGGCCCGGGCAAGAGCCCGCGGCCGGAGCGCCATTCTAGATTCTGTCCGGGCGCGCTGCCCGTACGGTTGCAGTCGTAATCAACTTACCAACCCTGAACATCATTCACATCAATCCTCAGAGGGCAGTTGCGGTGGCGGAAGCGAATCGCTGGGTAGTACTCAAGTTCGGCGGCACATCAGTGTCTCGCCGCAATCGTTGGGACACCATCGGACGCCTCGCCGGAAAACGCATGGCCGAGGAAGGCGTGCGCGTGCTGGTGGTGGTCTCGGCGCTGTCGGGCGTGACCAACGAGCTGCAGGCGATCGCCAATGGTGATGGCATCGCCGTGAGGATTGCGGCGCTGGTCGAACGCCACCGCGCGTTCTGCGCCGAGCTCGACCTCGACGCCGATACCGTCCTGGGCGAGCGCCTGGCGATCCTGCAGGCATTGGCGACCGATCCGCGCGCGCCGCAGTGCACGCTCGACTGGCAGGCCGAAGTGCTGGCGCAGGGCGAGCTGCTGTCGTCGACACTCGGCGCTGCCTACCTGCGCACGCAGGGGCACGACTTCGGCTGGTGCGATGCGCGCCACTGGCTCGACGCCGTATCGCTGCCCAATGCCAGTGCGTGGTCGCAGCGACTGTCGGTGAACTGCAGGCTCGATGGCGACGGCACGCTTCCGAAAGAAACGTTCCGCGAGCGCTTCTCCGCGCAAGCGGCGCCGATGCTGATCACCCAGGGCTTCATCTCCCGTCATGGCGACGGCGGCACGGCGATCCTCGGCCGCGGCGGCTCCGATACTTCGGCCGCCTACTTTGGCGCATTGCTGAAAGCGCAGCGCGTGGAGATCTGGACCGACGTGCCGGGCATGTTCAGCGCCAACCCGCGCGACGTGCCCGAGGCACGGCTGCTGACCCGCCTGCACTATGCCGAAGCGCAGGAAATCGCCACCACCGGTGCCAAGGTGCTGCACCCGCGTTCGATCGCACCGTGCCGCGACGCCGGCGTGCCGATGGCGATCCTCGACACCGAGCGGCCGGACCTTCCGGGTACGCGCATCGATGCGACCGCGGCGACCGTGCCTGGCGTCAAGGCGATCAGCCGCCGCAATGGCATCGTGCTGGTGTCGATGGAGAGCATCGGCATGTGGCAGCAGGTCGGCTTCCTCGCCGACGTGTTCGAACGCTTCAAGCGCCATGGCCTGTCGATCGACCTGATCGGCTCGTCGGAAACCAACGTCACCGTCTCGCTCGATCCGAGCGAGAACCTGGTCACCACCAATGTGCTGGAAGCACTCAGCGCCGACCTGGCCGAGGTGTGCCGGGTCAAGGTGATCGCGCCGTGTGCGGCGATCACCCTGGTCGGACGCGGCATGCGCTCGCTGCTGCATCGCCTGTCCGACATCTGGGCGACGTTCGGGCGCGAGCGCGTGCATCTGATCTCGCAGTCGTCTAACGACCTCAACCTGACCTTCGTCATCGACGAGGCCGATGCCGACGGCCTGCTGCCGCACCTGCACGCCGAGCTGATCCGCTCGCGGGCGATGCCGGTGCGCGACGCCAGCGTGTTCGGGCCGAGCTGGCGCGAGATCGCGCACGGCAAGCCGCAGCGCATTCCGGCGTGGTGGCGCGGCCGCCGCGAGCAGTTGCTCGCGCTGGCCGGGCAGGGCACGCCGCGCTACGTCTACGATCTGGCGACGGTGCGCGAACGCGCGCGTTCGCTGACGTCGTCGGTCGCAGTCGATCGCTGCTTCTACGCGATCAAGGCCAATCCGCACCCGGCGATCCTCAAGGCCATCGCCGGCGAGGGCTTCGGCCTGGAGTGCGTGTCGCAGGGTGAGTTCGAACACGTGTTCGCCGCGCTGCCCGATTTCGCACCGGGCCGCGTGCTGTTCACACCGAGCTTTGCGCCGAGGCGCGAGTACGAGGCGGCGTTCGAACGCGGGATCATCGTCACCCTCGACAACATCGAGGCGCTGCAGCGCTGGCCGGAGGTATTCCGCGGCCGCACGATCTGGCTGCGCATCGACCTGGGCCATGGCGAGGGTCATCACGAGAAGGTCCGGACCGGTGGCGTGGCCGCCAAGTTCGGCCTGCCGATGACGCGCTTCGATGCCTTCATCGAAGAGGCGCGCAAGCTCGGCGTGCGCATCAGCGGTCTGCATGCGCACCTCGGCAGCGGCATCGAGGACCCGCGGCACTGGCGCGGTGTGTATGCACACCTGGCCGGGCTGGCGGACAGCGTCGGCACGATCGAGACGATCGACATCGGCGGCGGCCTGCCGATCCCGTACACGCCCGAGTCGCCCGAGTTCGATCTGGCGCTGTGGCGCGCCGGGCTGGAGGAGATCAAGTCGGCGTATCCGCGCTTCGGCCTGGTGATCGAGCCCGGTCGCTACCTGGTGGCCGAGAGCGGCGCGCTGCTGCTGGCCGTGACCCAGGTGATCGAGAAGGACGGCGTGCTGCGCATCGGCTGCGATGCCGGCATGAACGCGCTGATGCGCCCGGCAATGTACGAGGCGTACCACGGCATCTTCAACCTGAGCCGCCTCGACGATGGCGAGACGGCGACGTTCGATGTGGTCGGGCCGGTCTGTGAAAGCAGCGACGTGCTCGGCCGCGGTCGCACGCTGCCGGTCGATACCACCGAAGACGACGTGATGCTGGTCGCCGACGCCGGTGCCTACGGCATGGCGATGGCCAACACCTACAACCTGCGGGCACTGCCGGCAGAGGAAGTAATCGAATGAGTGAGTGGAAATTCAAACGCGACGACATCCGCGCGTTCCGGTTCGTGCGCTGCGGGTTCGATGCGCAGACCGGCGTCGCGCAGCTGGTATACGCCTTCGACGATGGCCCGGAGCTGATCGAGACCGTGACCGTGCCCGGCGCACCGTTCGTGCTCGGGGGCGAGCGCGCCGCGGCGGTCGAACGCGCGCTGCGCCTGCTGCACCTGTTCACCGGTGTCAGCTACTACAAGGCCGCAGTGCCGGAACAGATCCTGATCGACAGCTACGAGATCGATGCCGACACCGCAGAGCTGCTGGAGCTGCTGTACGTCAACGGCCTGGGCGAGTTCGCCTACCGCAACGGCCTGGACCTGCACGGCAGGATCAAGTTCCCGGTAAATGCCCAAGCAGGACCGGGCGCGCCGGCACTCGGCCTCGATCACCACGCGCTGGTCGCCATTGGCGGCGGCAAGGATTCGCTGGTCAGCATCGAGGCGCTGCGCGCGCTGGGCGTCGAGCAGACCGTGACCTGGATTGGCGGCTCGCAGCTGATCCGCGCCTGCGCCGAGCGCACCGGCCTGCCGACGTTCAACATTGGCCGCTCGCTGGCACCGCAGCTGTTCGACTACAACCGCGAAGGGGCCTGGAACGGCCACATTCCGGTGACCGCGATCAATTCGATGATCATGCTGTTCGCCGCGCTGCTGCTGGGCGTCGACCAGGTGGTGTTCTCCAATGAGCGCTCGGCCAGCTACGGCAGCCTGATCGAGGGCACCGGCGAGGTGAACCATCAGTGGTCGAAGGGCTGGGCCTGCGAGTCGGCGATCGGCGACCACGTGCAGCGCCACATCGCCGCCGACCTGCATTACTACTCACTGCTGCGTCCGCTCAGCGAGCTCGCGGTGGCGCGCCAGTTCAGCCGCACCGACCGCTACGACGCGCATTTCAGCAGCTGCAACCGCAACTTCCACATCCTCGGCGAACGCCCGGCCAATCGCTGGTGCGGCGTTTGCCCGAAGTGCCATTTCGTGTTCCTGGCGCTGGCGCCTTTCATGTCCAAGCCACGACTGGTCGGCATCTTCGGCCGCAACCTGCTCGATGACCCGGCGCAGACAGCCGGCTACGACGCACTGCTCGAGTACCAGGACCACAAGCCGTTCGAGTGCGTGGGCGAGGGTCGCGAATCGCGCGCCGCGATGGCTGCGCTTACCGTTCGCCCGGAATGGCGCGAGGACGCCCTGGTCGAGCGCTTCGCCACTGAGATCCGTCCGCAACTCGATGGCGACGACCTGCGCATCGAGCCGCTGCTGGTGATCGACGACGAGCAGCGTATTCCGCCCGCTTTGTGGGAACGCCTGCGTGCGCATCTCGCAGCTTGAAGGCCGGAAGGTCGCGTTGTGGGGCTGGGGCCGCGAAGGCCGCGCGGCCTACCACGCGATCCGCTCGCGCCTGCCGCGGCAGGCGCTGACACTGTTCTGCTCGGGCGATGAAGCCACCGAGGTCGCGACGCTCGCCGATCCCGGGTTGAACGTCGAGACCGACGCCAGCGCGGAGCGCCTGTCGGCCTTCGACGTGGTGGTGAAGTCACCGGGCATCAGTCCGTACGGAGCTGAAGCCACTGCCGCCACGGCGCGTGGTACCCGCTTCATTGGCGGCACCGCGTTGTGGTTCGGCGAGCATGCAGGCAGCGACGGCGTCGTCGCCCGCACCATCTGCGTGACCGGCACCAAGGGCAAAAGCACGACCACGGCGCTGCTGGCGCACCTGCTACGCAGCGGCGGCCATGTCACCGCACTGGCGGGCAACATCGGCATGCCGCTGCTGGAAGTGCTCGATCCCGCGCAGGCGCCGGAGTTCTGGACGATCGAGTTGTCGAGCTACCAGACCGGAGACGTCGCCGCGAGCGGGGCACACCCGCAGGTCGCGGTGGTGCTGAATGTGTTCCCGGAACATCTCGATTGGCACGGTTCGCACGAGCGCTACGTCGAGGACAAGCTGCTCCTGCTGTCCGGGGCCGCGCCGGCGATCGCCGTGCTCAACACCAACGATCCGCGCCTGATTGCCGCGGGCCGCACGGCCAAGGACGACGCCGGCACCGACGTGCGCTGGTTTGGCGGCCGCGATGGCTGGCATCTGCGCGAGGACACGCTGTACCGCGGCGACGTCCGGGTCATGGACACGCGCGCCCTGCCGCTGCCGGGTCGCCACAACCGCGGCAACCTGTGCGCCGTGCTGACCGCGATCGAAGCGCTCGGCCTCGACGCAGTGGCCCTGGCCCCGCACGCGGCGGATTTCCAGCCGCTCCCGCATCGCCTGCAGACGATCGGGACGCGCGACGGCATCACCTACGTCAATGACTCGATCAGCACCACGCCGCACGCCAGCCTGGCCGCGCTCGACTGCTTCAGCGATCGCCGCGTTGCATTGCTGGTCGGCGGCCACGACCGCGGCTTGCCATGGCGGGAGTTCGCCGATGCGATGCGCACCCATGCCCCTGAGGTGGTGATCACGATGGGGCAGAACGGACCGCGCATCCATGCGTTGCTCGCCCCGGTCGCGGACGCGGCGGGCTTCCAGCTGAGCTCGGCGGCGGACCTGGCCGACGCCATGGCGCAGGCCCGGGCATTGCTCGGTGGCGAGGGCGTGATCCTGCTTTCGCCGGGGGCGCCGAGTTTCGGTCCCTATCGCGACTACGTCGCCCGCGGTCGCCATTTCGCCGGGCTGGCCGGGTTCGATCCGGACATGATCAGCGCGATACCGGGCATCGGCATCGCCTGAACCGCCCCTTCCTCACTTCACGCGCCAAGTACAGGCGCGGGTTAGGCTCGCGCGCAGTCGCCATCCATCGCAAGGGGAACCACGCCATGCAACGCCTCATGCTTGCTGCAGTACTGTCGCTGTGCGCACTGCCGGCCATGGCAGCGATGGTCGAGAAGCCGGTGGACTGGACGATCGGCAAGGACACGTTCAGCGGCGTCCTCGTCTACGACGGTACCAACGCAATCAAGCGCCCGGGCCTGGTGATGGTGCCGAACTGGAAGGGCATCAACCCGGCGGCGATCGAGAAGGCCAGGCAGATTGCGGGCGACGACTATGTCGTGCTGGTGGCCGATGTCTATGGCAGCAAGATCCGGCCGACCACGGACGAAGAGGCCGGCAAGGTCGCCGTGCCATTGCGCGAGGACCGGGCGACTTTGCGCGCGCGCGTCGAGAAATCCGTCGCGGTGCTGAAGGCGCAGGCCGGCAAGGCCCCGCTCGATGCCAGCCGGATCGGCGCGCTCGGCTTCTGTTTCGGCGGCACCACCGCACTCGAACTTGTCCGCGGCGGCAGCGAGCTGGCCGGCGTGGTCAGCCTGCACGGCGCGTTGTCGACGCCGGCGCCCACCAAAGACGATGGCGCGCGCACGCCGGTGCTGGTGCTCAACGGCGCCGACGACCGCAGCGTTACCGACGAGGACATCGCCGCATTCGAGAAGGAGATGGATGCAGCCGGTGCCGACTGGCAGTTTGTCAATTTCAGCGGCGCGGTGCACTGCTTCGCCGAGCCAGAGGCCAACAACCCGCCGGGCTGCGTCTACAACGAGCGGGCCGCCAAGCGCGCGTACGAGATGATGTTCGACTTCTTCCGCGAGCGCTTCGCGACCAAGTGACCCCGCGGGATCAGTGATCGCGGCTTACCGCGTATCGCGCCAGACCACGCAGTGCAGCCGTGTAGTCGTTGTCCTCGAGGCCATCGAGGGCGCGTTCGGCGGCCTGCGCATACTCGGCTGCGCGACCGCGGCTGTAGTCGAGGCCGCCGCTGGCGTGGATTGCCGCCAGCACGCCGGGCAACGCGCCGGTATCGCCCTGCTCGATGGCGGCGCGCAGCATCGCGCGCGTTGCCTCGTCGCTGTGGGCGATGGCGTGGATCAGCGGCAGCGTTGCCTTGCCCTCGGCCAGGTCGTCGCCGAGATTCTTGCCCAGCGTCTGCGCGTCGGATGCATAGTCGAGGACGTCGTCCGCGATTTGGAAGGCATAGCCCAGGTTGAGGCCGTAGTCGTGCATGGCATCGCAGGTCGCGGCGTCGGCATCGCAAAGCAGCGCGCCCAGGCGCGTCGCGGCGGCGAACAGCACTGCCGTCTTGCGCTCGATCACGCGCAGATATGCGGCCTCGTCGGTGTCCGGGTTGCGCACGTGCAGCAACTGCAGCACTTCGCCTTCGGCGATGCGGTTGGTGGTGTCGGCGAGGATCTGCATGACCGGCATGCGCTCCAGTTCGACCATCAACTGGAAGCTGCGCGAATACAGGAAGTCGCCGACCAGCACGCTGGCGGCGTTGCCCCACACCGCGTTGGCGGTGCGGCGGCCGCGGCGCAGGTCCGACTCGTCTACCACGTCGTCATGCAGCAGGGTGGCGGTATGGATGAACTCGACCACGGCGGCCAGCTGGTGGGCATCGGCGCCGATGCCCCGGCCACTGCGGCCGCCCAGGGACCCGGTTGCCAGCAGCAGCAACATCGGCCGCAGCCGCTTTCCACCGGCACCGACGATGTACTCGGCGACCTGGTTGATCAGCACCACGTCCGAAGCGAGCCGGCGCCGGATCAAGGCATCGACGGCCGCCATGTCCTCGCGGGCCAGGGCCTGGATGGCGACCAGGTCGGGGACGGCCAGGAGCGTGGGGCTGGATTGCATGGGCGGACCGAGTCGGTTGGTCCCGGGATTATAAGGGGCAGGCCCGGCAGTCCGAGCCGCGAGTGCGGATTTGCCGCCGTGCCGGGTCGGGCCTTTCGGTGTCATGCGGGCGGGGCTGGGCCACGCGGCCGCAGCGAGTTTCAGACGATTCTCATGTCGGCTCGGCGACCGGATGGCCAGTCTGCAGCGTCTGGAGCGCGCGATCGGCGCCGCTCCGTCATTCGGGCCCCGCGAGGTATCGAGATGCACGATCGCAATGGCAATCCCGTCGCCGCATTGTTTCCGCAAGGCTCTCCTCCACGCGGCGCAGCAAGTTTGCCGCGGGTGGCCTTGCCGCTGTGGCCGGGCCGGCGCTTCGTCGACCTCGTCGCCGACAGCCTGCGTGAAGTCGCCAGGGGTGAGGGGGATGCGATGTACCGGCTGATGGCCGATGCGGTCGTCCAGCACCTGGCCGCGGACGTGCAGGGCGGTGTTTCACGTCGATCGGTCGAAGACGCGCTGGATGGCGTGCTGAGCCTGATTTCCAGGGAACTGCAGCGTCAGGTTGCGCGGTCGGGCGCGTCAATCCAGGCCCCGATGTCCTGACATGCCCGCCTGCGGTGGCGGTCGGCCGAGGGTCTGGCCGCCGTGCCTGCTGGCGGCATTTTCGATTGTCACAGGAGGACGCAGTCATGGACGACGGCAGGAAGTTCACGTCAACAGGAAGCCTCACGATGGCCGAAGAGCTCGCCATGCCACCGGATATCGGCTCGGACCTGGCAGCCTTCGAGATCCTCCGGCTTTGGGTCGCCAACGGCCGGCTGTCCATGAACCTGCGGTGCGATGTCGAAGGTGAAGCGGAGGATTTCGGCATCCTCCTGGCCGACTTGTTCACTCACGCCTGCTGGAAGTACGCGCAGCGCAGCAGGCGGCCGCTCATGGAGTGTCGGGAGGGCATGCTGCTGGGCTTCCTCCAGCACACCCATGCCCGTATCCGCTGCGGTGGGGTCTCCGAGCACTGATGGATGCCGGCGCCTGGCGGACGTCGGGCCGCCGGACCGCATTCTGCCAAGCCTCGCGGGCCGGTCGGCACCGAAAGCCGCGCCTTGCCCCGCCGCTGACGCCTTGTAGACCCCCTACCTGCCGCCTTGGCTGCCGGCCTTGCATCCCCCGGCGGCCAGTCCAGCCCGCATGGGCGGACTGCTATGATGGCCACCGATCCGGCGGCCCCCCATCCCACGCGGTTGGCGCCCGCCGGCGCAACCCATTGATAGTGAATCCAGACGAGAGGGCACGCATACCCATGGCACGTGGCATCAACAAGGTGATCCTGGTCGGCAACCTCGGTGACGATCCGGAAACCAAGTACACCCAGGGCGGCATGGCCGTGACCAAGGCCCGCCTGGC
>DATDBK010000076.1:0-17999 GCA_036524935.1 Lysobacter sp.
GGAACGTTGACGATGGTTTCCGGGGATCGGCTGGATGCCGATCAGGGGAACCGAAGTGAAAGCCGTAATTCGCGCCAATCTCGTGCAGGGCGTCAATCTGACGCCGCAACTCCTGCAATCGATCCGGTTGCTGCAGCTCAACTCGCTGCAACTGGAACAGGAACTGCGCCAGACGCTTGACCGCAACCCGTTGCTGGAACAGGAAGAAGCCGCCGACGACAGCGAGCCGGCAGGCGAAGCCGACAGCGCAGGTCTCGACATGGCGGCCTGGGACGAACTGCCGGACCCGGCCTTCCTGTCGGGCGGTGGCATCGCCGGCGGAGATGCCGACGACGCGACCATGCGCATCGCCGCGCAAGGCTCCAGCGACCCGCGCGTACGCCTGCTCGAACAGCTCGCCCTGCACTGGAACGCCCGCGACCTGGAACTGGCCGCATGGTGGCTGGACCACTGCGACGACCGGGGCTACCTGGAGCAACCCGTCTCCGAACTGATCGCACTCGGCGCAGCGGCCTTCCCGCGCCAGGTCGACGACCTTGAAGTCGTGCGCCAGCGCCTGCTGCACGGCGACTGGCCTGGCATGGCGGCCGCCGACGCCGGTGAATGCCTGCGCGCGCAACTGGCGCAGCAGCCCGACGGCGCAATGCGCAGTCTCGCCATGCGCATCCTCGGCGAGCACCTGCACCTGCTGGCCGCACACGACGATGCCGCACTCGCCGTCGCGCTGGGCGAGCAACCGGACGCCGTGCGCGCCGCGATCGCGCTGATCCTGACGCTGCGCGCGCATCCCATCGAATCCCCGACCGAGGTCGAAGCCGCGCACATCGTGCCGGACGTCCTGGTCTGGCACGCCGGCGGCAACTGGCGCGTGGCACTCAATCAGCGCACTGCCCCGCGCGTCCGCATCGCCCCGCATTGCGAGCGTGCCCTGACCGGCAGTGGCGGCAACGCCGGCAGCCACGCCGTGCTGCGCGGCATGCTCGACGAAGCCCGCTGGCTCGTGCGCGGCCTGGCCATGCGCAATGACACGCTGCTGCGCACCGCACAGGTACTGATCGAGCGCCAGCGCGCCTTCCTCGATCGCGGCGAAGAGGCCATCGTGCCGCTGACCCTGAACGAGGTTGCCGAGGCGATCGGCATGCACGAGTCCACCGTATCGCGCATCGTCAACGGCAAGTTCATCCAGACACCGCGTGGCACGTTCGAACTCAAGCGCCTGTTCGCGGTGCGGCTGGAAGGCGCGGAGGTCGCCGGCAGCGCCGTGCGGGCCATGGTCAAGCGGTTGATCGAGTCCGAACCGGCCACTGCACCGCTTGCAGATGATGTCATCGCCGGCCTGCTGGCACGCCAGGGCGTGCGCGTTGCACGCCGGACCGTCGCCAAGTACCGCGACCAGCTGTCGATCGGTCCGGCCCGTGCGCGTCAGCGCATGCCCGCCCGCGCGATGGCGAGCTGAAAGGAATGAATGACATGCGCCAATTGAATGTACTGCTGGTCGACGATCATGCCGGCTTCATATCCGCAGCGATGCGAAGCCTGCGCCGCCTGGACTGGCTGAATGTGGTCGGCACCGCCGGCAATGGCATCGAAGCGATTGCCCAGTGCGAGACACTGCGCCCGGATGCGGTGCTGATGGACCTGGCCATGCCGGAAATGGGCGGATTGCAGGCGACGCGCCTGATCAAGGCACAGGACAATCCGCCCTACATCGTGATCGCCAGCCACTTCGATGACGGCGAGCACCGCGAACACGCCCTGCGTGCCGGCGCCGATGCATTCGTCAGCAAGCTGGCCTACCTGCACGACGTGGTGCCGCTGCTCGAAACGCTGCACGCCACTTCGGGCCTCGTGGCGGCATCGGGAGACGCGGCATGAGCGAGTCGCGCATCCTCGTTCTCGACCACGACCTGGAGCGCGCCGAGCGCGTCTCCACCCTGCTCGAGTTCATGGACTTCAGCCCGCGCATCGTCCTCGACGCGGCCGACATCGACCTCACCCGCGCCCGCGGCAGTGACTGGGTTGCCGTGATCCTCGGCGACGTCGGCGATGGCGCGAGCTGGCAGGCGTTTGCCGGCTGGCTGGCGAAGCAGTCGCTGCACCCGCCCGTGCTGGAGCTGCCCGGCCAGGCCGCCGACGCCGGCTGGCGCGCGGCGTTGCACCCGCAGACCGTGTGGCCGCTGCACTACCCGATCCGCCGCACCGAGCTGCAGGAAGCGCTGCGCCGGGCCAGCCTCAAGCGCCTCGACGAGGATGCGCGCCTCGACATCCCGAAGGTCGGCCCGACCGGTCGCAGCGGCGGCGTGATGCAGCTCAACCGCATGATCGACCAGGTCGCCCCGCACGACACCACGGTGCTGGTGCTGGGCGAGTCCGGCACCGGCAAGGAAGTCGCAGCGCGTGCGATCCACGCCCGCTCGGCGCGTCGCGACAAACCGTTCGTGGCAATCAACTGCGGTGCGATCCCACCGGACCTGCTCGAGAGCGAACTGTTCGGCCACGAAAAAGGCGCCTTCACCGGCGCGCTGACCCAACGCAAGGGCCGCTTCGAGATGGCCGAGGGCGGCACGCTGCTGCTCGACGAAATCGGCGACATGAGTCTGCCGATGCAGGTCAAACTGCTGCGCGTGCTGCAGGAGCGCTGCTTCGAGCGCGTCGGTGGCAACGAAACGCGCCGGTGCGATGTGCGCGTCGTCGCCGCGACCCATCGCAACCTCGAAGACCAGATCGCCAAGGGCAACTTCCGCGAGGACCTGTTCTACCGGCTGAACGTCTTCCCGATCGAGATGCCGGCGCTGCGTGAACGCAGCGAAGACCTGCCCGACCTCATCGCCGCGATCGCCCAGCAGCTCAGCGACAGTGGCCGCGGCCGGGTGACCCTGGCCGACGACGCCGTGTCGGCACTCCGTCACTACGCCTGGCCGGGCAATGTCCGCGAACTGAGCAACCTGCTCGAACGCCTGGCCGTGCTGCACCCGGGCGGCACCGTTCGCGCCTCCGACCTGCCGGCGCGTTACCGCGCCGCGCTGCCGCCCGGCGAGATGTTCGAATCACCGCCGACGCCGACCCGGATCGCGGCGCCGATGGGCGCCCCGGCCGCTGTCGCCAGCATCGGCCAGCCTGTGGCTATCGATCCGGGTCAGCTGTCGCCCACGGCAACACTGCCGCCGCAGGGCATCGACCTGCGCGGGCATATCGCGGGCATCGAACTGGAACTGATCCGTGCGGCGCTGAGCCAGTCCGGCGGTGTGGTCGCCCATGCCGCGCCCCTGCTCGGCCTGCGCCGCACCACGCTGGTGGAAAAGCTGCGCAAGTACGGCATCGATCGCGAGACGGCGGACGTCGCCGGGGACCAGGCGGCGGGGTTCTGACGTCCGGGTCCTGACGACGGGATCCCGGCGCCGCTCTGGCACGCGCCTTGCCTAGTCACTGCAAGACCGTTTGGCAGCGACCGACCCGATGACCGACGCCATTTCATCGATCCTTTCCCAGATCCGCGCGCACGAGATGCGTTCGCGCGGAACGCTGGCCGATGCGCCGATCGGCAATGAGATAGGGATCGGCGGGGGCAATGCACCGGTCGCTGGCAGCAGCTCGGCGCCTGGCTTCCAGCAGACGCTGTCGAACGCGATCGACAAGGTCAGCCAGACCCAGGCCAACGCAAGCAGTTTGCAGCAGGCATTCGAACTGGGCGATCCGCGTGCCGACCTGGCGCGCGTGATGGTCGCGATGCAGCAGTCGCAGGTCGCCTTCCGCGCGACCGTCGAAGTGCGCAACCGCCTGGTGCAGGCCTACCAGGACGTCATGAACATGCCTGTCTGAGCCTGATCCGGTCACTCGGCCACCCGGCCACCTATACAACCTGTCGACCTGTCGGCCTGAACCGCCTTCCCGCCTCCACCTCTCAGCAGCAGACCCGCAACGATGAGCGTGATCGCACTTCCCCAAGGCACCGCCGGCAACCTGCGCGACCTGCGTCGCTTGCAGGACATCCCCGCCGTGCGCCAGCTCGGCGTGTTCGCACTGGTCGCCGCAGCCATCGCGCTGGGCCTGTGGCTGTTCTTCTGGACGCAGAAGCCCGACTACGTGCCGGTGTTCGCCGGCCTCGACGCCAAGGCCACGGGCGAGGCGTCCGACCTGCTGCGCACCGCGCAGATCCCGTTCCGCATCGATCCGGGCAGCGGCGCGCTTGCCGTGCCCACCGAGCAGCTCGGCGCGGCCAAGATGGCACTGGCTTCGGCTGGGCTGCCTGCCGACAACAGCGCCGGCTTTGAATCGATGCAGGGCGACCAGGGGTTCGGCACCAGTCAGTTCATCGAGACCGCGCGCTACCAGCACGCGCTGGAGATCGAGCTGGCGCGCACCATCAGCAACCTGCGCCCGGTCCGCGAAGCACGCGTCCACCTCGCGCTGCCCAAGCCCAGCGCATTCACACGCCAGAACGAACCGGCCAGCGCGTCGGTCGTCCTTCAGTTGCAGACCGGCAGCACCCTCGAGCGCGGCCAGGTCGATGCGATCGTGCACCTGGTGGCATCGAGCATCGCCGACCTTCCGCCCGAGCGCGTGACCGTGGTCGACCAGTTCGGCCGCATGCTATCCAACGCCGACCCCGACAGCGACGACGCGATCGGCGCCAAGCAGTTCGAGCAGCAGCACCGGCAGGAATCGGTCTACGTGCAGCGCATCCAGGAGTTGCTCGAGCCGATGACGGGACCGGGCCGTGTCAGCGCCCAGGTCAGCGTCGACATGGATTTCGCCCAGACCGAGCAGGCCAGCGAACGCTACGGCCCGCAGACCGCGATGGTGCGCAGCGAACAGATCTCCGAGTCGGGCAACCTCGGCGGCGCGTCGGCGCCGGCCCAGGGTGTCCCGGGCAGCGTCAGCAACACGCCGACCGCAGCGAATACCGTCGGCGCTGGCGGAAGCCCGGCTGCAGCGGCGGCGCCCGCACCTGCCCCGGCGGCGGCCAGCGTTGCACAGGTGCAGACCGGCCCCGGCAGCCGCAGCTCGGTGCGCAACTACGAACTCGACCGCACCCTTACCCACACCCGCCAAGCGCCTGGCCGCATCCGCCGCGTCACTGCCGCGGTGCTGGTCGACAACGTCGCCGCTGCCGCGAGCGAGACCGGCAAGCCGGGCAAGGCCCGCGCACTCAGCGCCGCCGAACTGCAGCGCATCGAGACCCTGGTGCAGCAGGCCATCGGCTTCGACGCGCAACGCGGTGACGTCGTCTCGGTGGTCAACGCGCCCTTCGCCCGCGAAGCCCTCGACACCGGCAAGGACGGGCCGCCGATCTGGCAGAACCCGCGCGCGCGCGACCTGCTGCGTACCGTACTCGGCGGCCTCGCGGTACTGCTGCTGATCTTCACCGTGCTGCGCCCGGCACTGCGCCAGCTGATCGCACCCAAGGCGCGCACCACCACCACGACCGCGGTCGTGCTGGGCCACGACGAGGAGGTTCCGGTTGCCTTGACGGCGCCGCAGACGGCCAAGGTTGCCGGCCCGGCGCAGCTGAACTTCGACGAGAAGCTCGAAGTGGCGCGCACCGCGGTCAACACCGACGCCAAGCGCGTCGCACAGGTCGTCCGCGACTGGGTTGAATCCGATGGCTGAGCAGATGGCCCTGTCCGGCGTGCAGCGCGCCGCGATCGTACTGCTGTCGCTCGGCGAGCAGCAGGCCGCCGAAGTGCTCAAGCACATGGGCGCCAAGGAAGTGCAGAAGCTCGGCGTGGCGATGACCTCGGTGGGCGGCGTTTCACGCGACGACGTGCTGCGCGTGTTCGACGAATTTGTCGACGTGCTCGCCCAGCCCAGCGGGCTGGGTTCGGGCGCTGACGAATACGTGCGCGCGGTGCTGACCCAGGCACTGGGCGAGGAACGCGCAAGCAGCCTGATCGACCGCATTCTGCTCGGCCGCAACACCTCCGGCCTGGACACGCTGAAGTGGATGGAGCCGCGCGCGATCGCCGACCTGGTCCGGCTGGAGCACCCGCAGATCATCGCCATCGTGATGTCGCACCTCGACGCCGACCAGGCTGCCGAGGTGCTCAAGTGCCTGCCCGACCGCGTCCGTGCCGACGTGCTGGTGCGCATCGCCACCCTCGACGGCATCCCGCCGCACGCGCTCAACGAACTCAACGACGTGATGGCGCGCCAGTTTGCCGGCAGCCAGAACCTCAAGTCGTCCTCGGTCGGCGGCATCAAGGTCGCCGCCAACATCCTCAACTTCATGGACTCGGGCCAGGACGAAATCATCCTCGGCGCGATCGGCCAGGTCGACGGTGACCTCGGCAGTCGCATCCGCGACCTCATGTTCGTGTTCGACAACCTGTCCGAGCTCGACGACCGCGCGATGCAGTCGGTCCTGCGCGACGTCCCCAGCGATCGCCTCGCACTGGCGCTGCGCGGGGCCGAGGCTAAGGTCCGCGAAAAGATCACCAGCAACATGTCCCAGCGCGCCGCCGAGATCCTGATCGAGGACATGGAAGCGCGTGGTCCCGTGCGCCTGGCCGAGGTCGAGGCCGCACAGAAGGAAATCCTGTCGATCGTGCGCAAGATGGCCGATAGCGGCGAGATCCAGCTGGCCGCCAAGACCGAGGCCTTCGTATGAACGCCTCGGCCGCGTCGTTCGATGTGGTGCGCTGGAATGCGCCGGGCCTGGCGTCCGGCCTGGCGCCGGGCTTGGCGCTGGTCGCCGAAGAATTACCGCCGCTGCCGGCGCCGCCGAGCGTCGAGGAACTGCAGGCGCTGGAACGCGCCGCCCAGGCCGAAGGTTACGCCCGCGGCCATGCCGAAGGGCTCGCCGCGGCGCAGGATGAAGTGCGGCGCACGATGGCGCAGATCGAAGGCATCCTCGACGGTTTCACCCGACCGCTGGCCCGCCTCGACGGCGAAGTGGCCGATGCCCTGGCCGACCTCGCCGTCCGCATCGCCGGCACCCTGCTCGGCCGTGCCTACATCGCCGATGCGACCCTGCTCGCCGACCTCGTGCGCGAAGCGCTGGATGCAGTCGGCACCGGCAGCCGCGAAATGGAACTGCGCCTGCACCCCGACGATTTCGGTGTGCTCGCCCCTCACCTGGCCGGGCTCGACGGCGTGCGCCTGACCATCGACAGCACCCTGGGCCGCGGCGAGCTGCGCCTGCACAGCGAGAGCGTCCGCATCGACGGCACGCTTGCCGCGCGCCTGCAGTCGGTACTCGATGCCGCACTCATCGCCAGCCCGGAGGCCACGCCATGACCAGCGTCGCCGCCGCCCATTGGCAGGAAGCACGCGGCCTGCGCCTGGCGGCACGACTGGACGCGGCCAACCCACAGCCGCCGTCGCTCGGCCTGGCCCGCGAAGGCGTGCTGCGTCGCGCCGTCGGCCTGACCCTCGAAGCCTCCGGCTGCAGCGCGCCCCTGGGCTCGCGCTGCCGGGTCGAAACCGCCGGCGGCCGCTGGGTCGAAACCGAAGTCGTCGGCTTTGCCGGCGACCGTACCTTCCTGATGCCCACCGCCAACCTCGAAGGCCTGCTGCCGAACGCGCGGGTGGTGCCTACGCGCCGCCGTGGCGAAGTCGCCGTTGGCGAAGGCCTGCTCGGGCGCGTGATCGACAGTGACGGCGTGCCGTTCGACGGTCGCGGTCCGATCCGCGCCGAGAACTGGGTCGGCCTGGGTGGCGTGGCGATCAATCCGCTGATGCGCGAGCCGATCACGCGCTCGCTCGACGTCGGCGTGCGCGCGATCAATGCATTGCTGCCGATCGGCCGTGGCCAGCGCATCGGTCTGTTCGCCGGCTCCGGCGTCGGCAAGTCGACGCTGCTGGGCATGATGACCCGCTACACCGCCGCCGACGTCATCGTGGTCGGGCTGATCGGCGAACGCGGTCGCGAAGTGCGCGATTTCGTCGAGAGCACGCTCGGCGAGGAAGGCCTGCGCCGTTCGGTGGTTGTCGCCGCACCCGCCGACCGGCCGCCGCTGGCACGCCTGCACGGCGCCCTGCGTGCGACCGCCATCGCCGAGTGGTACCGCGACCAGGGCCTGCACGTGCTGCTGCTGATGGATTCGCTCACCCGTTTCGCCCATGCGCAACGTGAAATCGGTCTGTCGGTCGGCGAGCCCCCGACCACGCGCGGCTACCCGCCATCGGTGTTCGCCAAGCTTCCGCAGCTGGTCGAACGTGCCGGCAACGGCGCCGAGGGTCTTGGCTCGATCACCGCCTTCTACACCGTGCTCACCGAAGGCGACGACCAGCAGGAACCGATCGCCGATGCCGCCCGCGCGATTCTCGATGGCCACATCGTGCTGACCCGCCGCATCGCCGACGCCGGCCAGTATCCGGCGATCGACGTCGAGGTCTCGGTCAGCCGCGTGATGCAGGACATCACCGACCCGGCATGGCGCGAGCGCATCCGCAAGCTCAAGCGGCTCATGGCCGCGTACTCGGCCCAGCGCGACCTGATCGCGATCGGCGCCTACCAGCGCGGCAGCGACCCGTCGGTCGACGAGGCGATGGCGCGCTGGCCGGCGATCCAGGCATTCCTTGGCCAGGACGTGACCGAAGCTTCCGACGTCGAGGCCAGTCGCGCCGCGCTCGCGCGCCTGCTCGACGGCACCGATACCACTGCACTGCCGATGACCCTGGAGACCTGACCCCGATGCGATCGCAACGTCTCGATCCCCTGATCAAGGTGGTACAGCAACGCCAGGACAAGGCCGCCCGCGAAGTCGCCGAACGCGAACGCGAACTGGCCGCGCAACAGGAGCGCCTGGACGCGTTGCGCCGCTACGCCGACGAGTACGCCGCCGCGCCCGCCGCGGCGACGATCGCGCCGGCATTGCTGGTCAACCGGCTGGCGTTCCGCGAGCGCCTCAACGCCGCGGTCGTGCAGCAGGCAGGCGTGGTCGACAACAGCCGCCGGCTCAGCGATGTCGAGCGCGCGCGCCTGATGCTGGCCAGCCGCGAAACCAAGGTGCTCGAGCAGCTGGCAGACAGCTACCGGGCGCAGGAATCGAAGCAGGCCGAACAACGCGTGCAACGTGAGCTGGACGATATCGGCGGCCGTGCCGCGCGTGCCGCCGTGGTGGCCGCCGAACATGCCACCGAAGCCGGCGATCCTTCCGGATCCAAGCCGTGATCGGCTCGACGGCCAGCGCAGTCAGCGCTCCGCCGGCGCCTCCGGCCGCGACCGGGGGTGCCGGAACGCGCCAGGGCGCCGTCGAGCAGACAGCTCCGGCCGGCGCCGCGAGCGATTCGACGTCCAGTGCACCTTCCCGCACAGGGCCGAAGGCCGACGGCGGAAAGGACGCGGCGCCGGTCAACGCCGCGACAAAGCGGGACGGCGCCGCAGACGGCGCCTCGCGCGACGCGGATGCCGAGGACGACTTTGCCGGCATGCTCGCCGCGACTGCCGAACCGGCCGCTGTTGTCGCTTCGACGCCGTTACCGGCAGCACCCGAACCGGTTGCTGTCGATGCCACGACGGCGAACGCTGCCCTGCCCGACCAGCTGCTTGCCCTGATCACCGGTAGCTGGGCCCTGCCGGCTGCGACAGCGGCACCGTCGCCGACGGCGCCGTCAGCGCCAGCGGCCAGCAGCGCTGCACCGCGCGCCCTGTCGGCAGCGTCTTCGGCAATGCCATTCAACCTGCCGTTGACGTCCGCCAACGGCACGCCTGCCGAGGCTGCCGGCGCATCGACGATCATGTCCGGCCTGGCAGAACTGGCCGGTGCAACGGCCGCAGACGGCGACGTCGCCTCCGGCCCGATCGATGCCGCGCCTTTCGATGCCGCAACGTTCACCATCGCCGCTCCGGCCGCGACGCCACTTCGCGCGGATGTCCCGGTACTCGGCGGCGCTCCGTTGACGGTGCCGACCGATCCCGACGCCGGTTTCGATGACGGCTTCGGCGCCCGCATCGCCTGGATGGCGGAGCAGCGCGTGGGCCACGCCGAGATCCGCCTGAATCCCGAGCATGTCGGCCCGATCGATGTCCGCGTGCAGTTGGACGGCACCCGCGTCAGCGCCGAGTTCCACAGCGCTCACGCCGAAGTCCGCCAGGCGATCGAAGCCAGCGTGCCGCGCCTGCGCGAAATGCTTGGCCAGCAAGGACTGCAGCTTGGCCATGCCGACGTCGGCCAGCGCCACGGCAGTACGGGCAGTCAGGGACAGGCCGCTGGTCAGTTCCAGAGCGACAACGACCTCGATGCTTCCGGTGCGCGCCAGCCACCCGTCGCGGCAGCCAGTGTGCGCAGCCGCGGCCTGCTCGACGAGTACGCCTGAGTCCGAGCGGGTGTAGCGCCAGGCCCGTCAACGGATTGGCGTCGACGGGTTCAGATTGAGGTTCAGGTTCACGTCAAAACACCGACACGACATCGCACTGCGCCGCGGCACGGCGCTTGCACGGATCTCCGGCAGAGCCCCCAGGAGCGCCGTCCGTGCCAGCCACCAGTTCCCAAGCCCCGACACCCAGCAATCGCAAGCGCGAAGAAGGCGGCAAGCGCCACGGGCTTACGATCGCCATCGTCCTGATTGCCGCGGCGGCCGGCGGCGGCTGGTGGTGGCAACAGCAGCAGGCCCAGGCGGCAACGCCGGCCACGACGCAGCCCGTCGCCAATGTTCGCCCGCTCGCCCACTACTTCGCCCTTGAACCGGCGTTCGTGGTCAACCTCGCCGACGAGAACGAAGTTCGCTACCTGCAGGCCGACCTGCAACTGGTGACGCGCGACCCGGCCACGCTCGCCGCATTCGAGGCGCACGTGCCGGCGATCCGCAACCGCCTGCTGCTGCTGTTCGGACAGCAGTCTTCATTGCGGCTGGCGCAGCGCAGCGGCAAGGAGCGGCTGCAGGAAGCCGCGCTCGCCGAAGTACGCCAGCTGCTCAAGGCCGAAGGCGCACCCGACAAGGTCGAAGCGGTGATCTTCACCAGCATGGTCACGCAATGATGAGCGCCGACCTGCTCTCCCAGGACGAGATCGACGCGCTGCTGCACGGCGTTGACAGCGGCGTGGTCGAGACCGAGCCGCCGCCGGCGCCGGGTGAAGCACGCAGCTACGACTTCGCCAGCCAGGACCGCATCGTCCGCGGCAAGCTGCCGACGCTGGAAATGATCAACGAGCGTTTCGCGCGCACCTGGCGCATTGGCCTGTTCAACCTGCTGCGTCGCTCGGCCGACCTGTCGGTTCGTGGCATCGACCTGGTGCGCTTCGGCGAGTACATGCACTCGCTGCAGGTCCCGACCAACCTCAACCTGGTCAAGATGAAGCCGCTGCGCGGCACCGCGATCGTGATGTACGAGCCGCGCCTGGTGTTCACCGTGGTCGACAACTTCTTCGGCGGCATGGGCAAGTACCCGGCCAAGATCGAGGGGCGCGAGTTCACCCCGACCGAGATGCGGGTGATCCAGCTGCTGCTCAAGCAGACCTTCGCCGACCTGGTCGATGCCTGGGCACCGGTCATGCCGGTCGAGTTCGAGTACCTGAACTCGGAAGTCAACCCGCACTTCGCCAACATCATCAGCCCGCGCGACTACATCGTCGTCAGCCGCTTCCATGTGGAACTGGAAGGTGGCGGCGGCGAACTGCACGTCGCCCTGCCCTACGCAATGCTCGAGCCGATTCGGGAACAGCTCGACGCCGGCGTGCAGAGCGACCGCGTCGAGAAGGACGAAAGCTGGACGCGCGCCATGCGCCTGCAGTTGCAGGACGCCGAGGTCGAACTCAGCTCGGCGATCGCGCGCCGCCAGATCAGCCTTCGTGAACTATCGCGCTTGCGCGTCGGCGACATCATCC
This sequence comes from Lysobacter sp., assembly GCA_036524935.1. GTDB lineage: Bacteria > Pseudomonadota > Gammaproteobacteria > Xanthomonadales > Xanthomonadaceae > Lysobacter_J. The sequence goes on from DATDBK010000076.1 coordinate 11,769, forward strand.
CGATCGAACTGGCCACCAGCGTGCAGCTGCAGGTCGAGCAGATGCCGCTGTTCTCCGGCGAGTTCGGCGTCCACAACGGCCGCAACGCCATCAAGGTCACGCAGGTGCATGCCGCGCGGACCATACCGACCATCGAATCACTCACGGCGACGCCATGAACAACTCCGATCTCTCCGCGGCACGCGCCGCATTCGATCCACTGACCGCCGATGCCGGCTTCGGCCACGGCACCGACCTCAACCTCGACGTGATCCTGGACGTACCGGTGTCGCTGTCGCTGGAAGTCGGCCGCGCACGGATCCCGATCCGCAACCTGCTGCAGCTCAACCAGGGTTCGGTGGTCGAGCTCGAGCGCGGCGCCGGCGAACCGCTGGACGTCTACGTCAACGGAACGCTGATCGCACAGGGCGAAGTGGTGGTGGTGAACGACCGCTTCGGTGTGCGCCTGACCGACGTCGTCAGTCCGGCCGAGCGGATCAAGAGGCTGCGATGAGCGCCAACGCAATCCCCGGCGTCATCGCCACGCCTGCCGGCAGCGCCCACGTCGCGGTGCCGTCGGCGCCGGCCGCCTCGCCTTCCACGGCCGGCAGCATTGGCGGCGCCGTGTTCGCACTGGTCGTGGTGATCGGCCTGATCCTCGCCCTCGCCTGGCTGGCCAAACGCATGCCGGGCCTCGGCGGCGCCAGCAACCCGGCGTTGCGCATCGTCGGCTCGCTCGCACTCGGGCCGCGTGAGCGGCTGGTGGTGGTCGCCGTCGGCGACACCCAGTTGCTGCTCGGCGTCGGCGCCGGTGGCACCCGCACCCTGCATACCCTCGAGCAGCCGCTGCCGGTCGCCGCGCCGGCCACGCCGGCATTCGCGCAGTTGCTCGCACAGCATTTCGGAAAGAAGGCATGAACCGCAACACGCTCATCCGCTGGTCACTGCGCGCATTCGGCGGCCTGCTGGTCGCGGCGCTGCTGACGATCTTGACCGCGCCCGGCACGGCTTCGGCGCAGGCTCGCCCGGCCGGGCCGGCTGCCGCCGCAGCGTCGGTGCCTGCGCCTGCCGCGGCTGCAGCACCGACGCGCGCCCTGCCCTCGGTCACCGTCGGCAAGATCGGCGGCGAACCGGTCAGCATGCCGCTGCAGGTGCTGGCGCTGATGACCGGCATCACGCTGTTGCCGGCTGCGTTGATGGGCATCACCGCATTCACCCGCATCATCATCGTGCTAAGCCTGCTGCGCCAGGCACTCGGCACCGGCCAGACGCCGGGCAATCAGGTGCTGCTGGCGCTGGCGCTGTTCCTGACATCGATGGTGATGATGCCGGTGTTCGACCAGGCCTGGGACGCGGGCATCTCGCCGTATCTCAACAACACGCTCGACTTCAAGAGCGCCTGGACCGCTGCGTCGGAGCCTTTCCGCGGCTTCATGTTCGCCCAGGTCCGGCAGAACGACCTGATCACCTTTGCCGGCCTGTCGCACACCGGCCCGTATGCAACGCCGCAGGATGTGCCGTTCAGCGTGCTCGCCGCCTCGTTCCTGACCAGCGAGCTCAAGACCGCGTTCGAGATCGCGTTCCTGATCTACATCCCGTTCGTGATCATCGACCTGGTGGTGGCGAGCGTGCTGATGTCGATGGGCATGATGATGCTGTCGCCGATGCTGATCTCGGCGCCGTTCAAGATCCTGCTGTTCGTGCTGGTCGATGGCTGGGTCCTGGTCGTCGGTTCGCTCGCGGCCAGTTTCAACCCGGTCTGACGGGGCGACGACGATGAGTCCGGAAGTCGCCCTCGGCGAAATCGCCCGTGGCCTGCAGATGGCCATGCTGCTCGGTGCACCGCCGCTGCTGGCAGTGCTTGCCGTCGGTGTCGTGGTTGGCATCCTGCAGGCCGCCACGCAGATCAATGAACCGACCATCGCCTTCGTGGTCAAGGCGATCACGCTGATCGCCACGCTGGCGCTGACCGGGCACTTCCTGCTCGGCCGCCTGGTCGCGTTCACCATCGACCTGTTCCACCGCATCCCGCACCTGATCGGCTGATTGCGGCATGGAAGCCGACACCGTCACCCTCGCCTCCGCCGCCGGCCTCGACCTGTTCGCGATGCTCGGCACGGTGATCTGGCACGCGGTGCGCGTGGGCGCAGCCATGCAGGTGTTGCCGATGATCGGCGGTCACGGTTTGCCGGCGCGCGCGCGTCTGATCATCACCCTGGCGTTGGCGGCGGCCATTTCGACCGTGCTGCCTGCGCCGCCGGCGATGGCCGTCGACGCGGCCACGGTGCTGGGCGTGGTGCGCGAGTTCGCGGTCGGCATCGCCATCGGGCTGATGCTGCGCCTCGCATTCGAGGCCGGGCAACTCGCCGGTGAACTGGTGTCGCAGGGCATGGGCCTGTCGTTCGCGACGATGGCCGACCCGCTGAGCGGCGCCTCATCGCCGGTGCTGTCGCAATGGTTCTACCTGGTGTTTGGGCTGCTGTTCTTCACCTTCGACGCCCACCTCGCGCTGGTACGGCTGCTCGCCGAAAGCTATGCGAGCCTGCCGATCGGCGCGGCGCTCCCCGACCCCCACGCATTCCTCGCCGCGGTGCCGGCGTTCTTCAGCGTCTGCCTGCGCGCCGGCGTGCTGCTCGCGCTGCCGGTGGTGATGGCGTTGCTGGCGGTGAACATCGCCTTCGGCGTGCTTGCCCGCGCCGCCTCGCAGCTCAACCCGATGGCGATCGGCCTGCCGGTGTCGCTGCTGGTCGGCCTGCTGCTGCTGATGCTGCTCGTGCGCGAACTGCAGGCGCCGGTGCAGCACCTGTTCGATGACGCTTTCCGCGCCGCTCGCGGCCTCACCGGCTGAGCCGCGATGAGCAGCGAAGACCAGGAAGACCGCACCGAGCAACCGTCAGAGAAGCGACTTCGCGAAGCGCGCGAACGCGGCGACGTTCCGCGCTCGCGGGAACTGGCCAATGTCGCGGTGCTGGGTTGTGCGGTGATCGCGCTCAAGGCCAGCGGCGGCCATATCGGCGCGGCCTCGCGCGACTGGATGCGCGGCGCGCTGAGCTTCGATCGCGCCCTGATCGACGCGCCGGACCGTTTCATCCCGCATGCCGCGAGCCTGGTCGCCGGCCTGGCACTGCCGATGCTGCCGCTGCTACTGGCGGCGCTGGCGGCGTGCGTGCTCGCGCCGATGCTGATGGGCGGCCTGCGCTTTGCCGGACAGTCGCTGCAGCCTGACTTCAAGCGCCTCAATCCGATGACCGGCCTGTCGCGCATGTACGGCCGTGAGAGCCTGGCCGAGGTGCTGCGCTCGCTGCTGCGCGTGCTGCTCATCGGCGGCATCGGCACCTGGGTGGTGCACCGTGCGTTCACCAGCCTGCTGGCGATGCCGCAGGCGTCGCTGGAGGTCGCGGTCGCCCAGGGCGTCGACCTGGCCCTGACTGCGCTTCTGGCGATGGTCGGTGCACTGGGTGTGCTGGCCGCGATCGACGTGCCATGGCAGCACTTCCAGTACCGCAGCAAGCTGAAGATGACCAAGCAGGAGCTGCGCGACGAGGCCAAGGAAGCCGAGGGCAACCCCGAGGTCAAGGCCCGCGTCCGCCAGGTTGCCCGCGAGATGTCGCGGCGCCGGATGATGGAGGCGGTGCCGGGTGCCGACGTCGTGGTCATGAACCCGACCCACTACGCGGTGGCGCTGAAGTACGCCGCCGGGCGCATGCGTGCGCCGACCGTGGTGGCCAAGGGCATCGACGAAATGGCCCTGGCGATCCGCGCCGTGGCCGAGAAGAACCGGGTCGCCGTGGTCGAGGCGCCGCCTCTGGCACGCGCCTTGTATCGACAGGCGAAGGTCGACCAGGAAATACCGGTGAAACTCTACGCCGCCGTCGCACAAGTACTGTCCTACGTGTACCAGCTCAAGGCCTGGGTGCCCGGCCGCGGCCCGATGCCGTCGCTGGCCACCGTCGACGTCGGCAGCGACGGTGCCGTCGATGAGGCCGCGCCGCAATGAGCGGCGACGTCCGCGCCCCCGCCGCCGGCTGGATGAACGCCATCCGCGACGGCGCCGCCGCACCGCTGGTGGTCATGGCGATGCTGGCGATGGTGGTCGTGCCATTGCCGCCCCTGCTGCTGGACGCGCTGTTCACGATCAACATCGCGCTGTCGCTGGTGGTGATGCTCGCGGTGGTCTACGTCAAGCGGCCGCTGGAGTTTTCGATCTTCCCCAGCGTCCTGCTGATGGTCACCCTGCTGCGGCTGGCACTGAATGTCGCGTCCACGCGCGTGGTGCTGCTGCACGGCCATGAGGGTGCCGGTGCGGCCGGTCACGTGATCGAGTCGTTCGGCCAGTTCGTGATCGGCGGCAGCTACGCCGTCGGCCTGGTGGTGTTCGCGATCCTGACCATCGTCAACTTCGTGGTCGTCACCAAGGGCGCCGGCCGCATCTCGGAAGTGTCGGCACGCTTCATCCTCGATGCCCTGCCCGGCAAGCAGATGGCGATCGACGCCGACCTCAACGCCGGCCTGCTTACTCGCGAGGACGCCAAGGCACGCCGCCAGGAAGTCCGTGAGGAAGCCGACTTCTACGGCTCGATGGACGGCGCCAGCAAGTTCGTCCGCGGCGACGCGATCGCCGGCATCCTGATCCTGGTCATCAACCTCGTCGGCGGCATCCTGATCGGCGTGCTGCAGCACGACCTGGCCTTCGGCGAGGCAGTGAAGACCTACACCCTGCTCGCGATCGGCGATGGTCTGGTGGCCCAGCTGCCGGCTCTGCTGGTCGCGACCGCGGTGGCGATGCTGGTCACCCGCTCCACCGGTGAGCAGGAAATGGGCGCGGCGGTGTCGAAGCAGGTCTTCGGCCAGCAGCGCGCTCTCACCGTTTCCGCCCTGCTGATGGGCCTGGTCGGCATCGTTCCCGGCATGCCGAACGTGCCGTTCCTGTTGCTGGCCGGAATCCTCGGTTTCGCCGCCTGGAAACTGCGCCAGCGCGAGGAGGCCGAAGCCCATGCGCCGCCGGATACCGTCACCAGCACGCCGTCGCCGAGTGCCGAGTTGAGCTGGGACGAGATCCGCCCGGTCGAGCCTCTGGCACTGGAAGTCGGCTACCGCCTGATCGCGCTGGTCGACAAGGCCCAGGGCGGCGAACTCCTGGCGCGGCTGAAAGGCGTGCGCCGCAAGCTCACCCAGGACCTGGGCTTCCTGGTCCCGGCCGTGCACGTCCGCGACAACCTCGAGCTCGCGCCGGGCCAGTACCGCCTGCTCGTCCACGGCGTGCCGATCGCCAGCGGTGACCTGCATCCCGACCGCGAACTCGCGCTGGATCCGGGCCGCGTCTTCGGCCCGCTCGAGGGCATCCCGGGCAAGGATCCGGCGTTCGGCCTGGACGCGGTCTGGATCCCGCCGGGCCAGCGTGCGCACGCCGAATCGCTCGGCTACACCGTGGTCGACGCCGCCACCGTGGTCGCCACCCACCTCTCCCACCTGGTCCGCGAGCGCGCCGCAGAACTGCTCGGCCATGAAGAGGTGCAGCAACTGCTGACGGGTCTTGGACGCAGCGTTCCCAAGCTCGTCGAAGATTTGACGCCAAAACTCCTGCCGCTGTCGGTGGTGGTCAAGGTCCTGCAGTCGCTGCTGGCCGAGCGCGTGCCGGTGCGGCAGATGCGCCAGATCGTCGAAGCGCTGCTGGAACACGGCGCGCACACCCAGGATCCGGCGTTGCTGACCGCCGCGGTGCGCACCGCGCTGGGCCGTTTCATCGTCCAGGAACTCAACGGCATGGCCGCAGAGCTGCCCGTCTACACGCTGGCGCCGGCTCTGGAACGGGTATTGCAGGACTCCGTCAGCGGCCAGGGCGCCGCGCTGGAACCCGGACTCGCCGAGCGTTTGCACCAGAACCTCAGCGAGTGCGTGACCCGCCAGGAAGGCCGCGGTGAACCCGCGGTGCTGCTGGTACCGGGCGGGGTCCGCGCGACGCTGGCGCGGCTGGTACGGCACAGCGTTCCCTCGCTGTCGGTGCTGGCTTACGGCGAGGTCCCAGAGGACAAGCGCCTGCGCCTGGTCGGTGCGATCGGATAGCTGGTCAGGAGTGTCCTGAACAGACGTCTCCAGAACATGGGTGCTGAAACAGACGTGGCGTCGGCGTTCCGGCGCGGCAGGAGGAAGCAGTGAGAATCAAGCGTTTCATCGCCCCCGACATGCGCACCGCGTTGCGCATGGTCCGCGACGAACAGGGCCCCGATGCGGTGATCCTGTCCAACCGTGCCG
>DATDBK010000077.1:0-5852 GCA_036524935.1 Lysobacter sp.
CGGCGAGAGCGTAGTTGTCGTCGTTGGCAACTAGAAGTTTGCAGCTGGATTTACGAGGAAAGCTACCCCCTCGGCATGCACCAGGCGATTTCGCAACCCCCGTCGAAGCCAGTGCACCCCCGGGGACAGCTGTTCGCTGACCTGGCCAGTATAGGGGCGCATCCGGGCTACACAAGCGCCGGGGCGTTCCGGCCTTGGGCGCCATTCAACCCGGGCGGCGAGGGCAGGCCAGCCCGGGCGCCTCGCGGACGATCCTCCGCCAGACGCCCGGGCTTTGTATGCTTGGCCCAATGACCGATGCCGCCGGCCCCCGTACCCCCGAGCTCGCCGAGCTGTCGCCGCGACGGGGCTACCTGTTGGCGCTGATCGTGCTGGTCGGCTCGCTGGTGCTGGTATTCACCGCCTGGCGCGCGGCGCGCGAACGTGAGCTGCGTGCCGCCGAGGCGGAGTTCATCAGCAAGAGTGCCGAAGTCACCGAACTGCTGCGCCAGGGCATGATCAAGTACGAACTGGTCGCGCGCGGCGGCGTATCGCTGTTCGCTTCGGTGACGCGGGCGAGGCCGACACCGTCGCAATGGAAGGCCTATGTCGATGGCATGGACATCCAGGAGCGGTTCCCGGGAATGGTCGGACTTGGCTTTGCCGAGTACGTGACCGCCACCCGCCTGCCGGAACTGCAACTGGAGTGGCGCGATTCGGGCTACGGGATGCTGGAAGTCTGGCCGCGCGGTGAGCGCGCCGACTATGGGCCGATTCTGTACCTCGAGCCGAAGACCCCGGCCAACGTCGCCGCGGTTGGCTACGACATGTACTCCGAGCCGGTGCGGCGAGCGTCGATGACCGCGTCGATGGACACCGGCAACACCTATCTGTCAGGCCCGGTGCACCTGATCCAGGACGGCCCCCTGCAGGCCACCGGGCTGCTGCTGTACCTGCCCGTCTACCGTGGCGGCAGCCGGCCGGCGACGACCGGGTTGCGCCGGGCCGAGTTGCAGGGCTGGGCGTACGTGCCACTGCGCATGGATGGCTTCGTGCGCAACGCACTGGGGGCGGTGCACGGCAGCACGCGCTTCCGTGTCTTCGACGAGGGCGGCGAAGAGCGGTTGCTGTTCACCACGCCCGTCAGCAGCGACAAGCGTCCGCCCGCGTTCCATCACAGCGAGCGCTTCAACCAGTACGGCCGCCGCTGGCGCGTGGATTTCGATTCGCCGCCTCTGGCCGTGGCCGCGCCGCGCCTGCAGGGCCTGCAGAACCTCCTTGCTCTGGGGCTGTTCTCGTCGTTATTGCTGTATGCCATCGCCTGGATGCTGGCGCGTACCGAAGCGCAGGCGTACCGCATCGCCGTGCGCATGACCGAAGACTTCCGCCGCAGCGAAACGCGCTTCCGCAGCGCGATGCTGTATTCGGCGATCGGCAAGGCGCTGCTCGACAGCGAGGGCCATATCGTCGAGGCCAACCCGGCGCTGGCGACGATCGTCGGACTGACCCCGCAGGCATTGGTGGGCATCCGCTTCGACGCGCTGTTCGAGAGCGACGAGCCGGAGATGATCGCGCACGCCAGCGGCAGCACCGATGCGCAGGGCGTGCATCGCGCCACGCGACGCCTGCACCGCGAGGGTGGCGAACCGCGCCAGGCGCAGCTGACTTATGCGCCCGTGCCGGGTAACGTCGGTCAGGACATCGCCGGCCTAGTGCAGGTCGAGGACGTAACCGAACGCCTGCGCGCGGAGGCGCGCGTGCATGCGTTGAACCGCACGCTGGAGGCGCGCGTGGCATTGCGCACGCGTGAGCTGAGCCAGGCCAACCAGGAGCTGGAGGCGTTCGCCTACAGCATCTCGCATGACTTGCGCGCGCCGCTGCGGGCGATCGACGGGTTCAGCCGGATCCTGGTGGAGCGCCATTCCAGCGGCCTGGACGATGCCGGCAGGGGTTACCTGGTTCGGGTGCGCCGCGCGGCCGCGCGCATGGGCGAGCTCATCGATGCGCTGTTGAAGATGTCGCGCCTGAGTCGTGGCGAACTGAAGCTGGAGCGCGTCGACCTGAGCCGCCTTGCCAGCGAAGTGATGGAGGAGCTGAAGGTCGGCGATGGCAAGCGCCAGGTCGACATTCAGATCGAGCCGGACCTGTTCGTCATCGGCGATGCCACCCTGCTGCGCAACCTGCTCGGCAATCTGCTGGGCAACGCCTGGAAGTTCACCCGTGACCGCGTCGGCGCGCAGATCGAGTTCGGTGCGGTCCAGCGCGAATCGGGCCAGGAATATTTCGTCCGCGACAACGGCGCGGGCTTCTCGCAGGAATACGTCGACAAGCTGTTCCGGCCGTTCCAGCGCCTGCACCAGAACGAGGACTTCGCCGGCCACGGCATCGGCCTGGCGTCGGTCAAGCGGATCGTCGAGCGCCACGGCGGCACGATCCGCGCCGAAGGCGAGGTCGGTCGTGGCGCGACGTTCTGGTTCACGCTGCCGCGCGAGAAACTGATCGACTGAACGTTCGTCGTCCCGGCGAAGGCAGGGACCACCCATTTGGACCTTGCCGCTGTCGCTGCCGGGAAAGCCAGCGTCAAAATGGATTCCGGCTTTCGCCGGAATGACGGTAGCCGGCTTTCACCGGAATGACAGCGTCAGGCGTTTTTGTTGTGGCGGCGCATCACGCGCTGCTTTTCGCGCTGCCAGTCGTGTTCCTTGCTGGCCTGGCGCTTGTCCTGGGCCTGCTTGCCCTTGGCCAGGGCAATCTCGGCCTTCACCTTGTTGCCCTTCCAGTACAGCGCAGTGGGCACGACCGTGTAGCCGTCGCGCTGGATGCGGCCGATCAGGTTGTCGATCTCGTGGCGGTGCATCAGCAGCTTGCGGGTGCGGCGCTCTTCCGGGATCACATGGGTCGAGGCCGAGATCAGCGGGGTGATCTGCATGCCGTGCAGGAAGATCTCGCCATTACGCACCATCGCGTAGCCTTCGACGATGTTGGCGCGGCCGGCGCGGATCGCCTTCAGCTCCCAGCCCTGCAGGGACAGGCCGGCCTCGAACTTCTCCTCGAGGAGGTAGTCGTGGCGGGCGCGCTTGTTAAGCGCGATGGTGCCGCCTCCGCCGCCCTTTCCCTTATCCTTGCCGGTCTTGTTGTTGGAATTCTTGGACATCGCACCATTGTCCCCGAAGCGGGCCCTGGGCGATACCAGGCCCCGTCCAGGCCTGAGAACCAGGCTTGAGAACCAGGCACGAAACAGGCGCGCCAGCCCAGACCATGCAGACCATCCGCCGCTCCGCCCTTGTCGAACACTCCGCTGCGCGCATGTTCGCGCTGGTCAACGACGTGGCCGCCTATCCGCGCCGCTTCGACTGGTGCGAGGCGGCGCAGGTGCTGGAAGCGGACGCCGGCCGCATGCTCGCGCGCCTCGATATCGGCTTCGGTGCGCTGCGCACCTGGTTCACCACCGAGAACACGATGTCGCCGCCGCATCACATCGAGCTGAAGCTCGTCGATGGGCCGTTCCGCAGCCTGAGCGGGCGTTGGGAGTTCCACGCGCTGGACGAGTCGGCCTGCAAGGTCACCCTGACGCTGAGCTTCGAACCGAAGGTGAAGCTGCTCGGCCCGGCGATGGCGATCGGTTTCCAGGGCCTGGCCGACCGCATGGTCGACGACTTCATCAAGGTGGCCGACCGCGGCGAAGAGGCGCGGGAAGGGGCATGAAAGTCGAAGTAGTCCGCGCTTGGCCGCGGCGATTCGCGGCGATCGAGCTGGAACTGACCGAAGGGGCCTGCGTGGCCGATGCGTTGCGTGCCGCCGGTCTGGCCGCCGATGCGGAAACCAGTGGCTATGCCGTGTTCGGCCAGCGCGCCGATGCCGACACGCGGCTGCGCGACGGCGATCGCCTGGAATTGCTCAGGCCGCTGCAGGCGGACCCGAAAGAGTCACGCCGCCGACGCGCGAAGCAGCAGCCAGGCAAGCCGGCGGGCAGGTAGTCGGGCAGCGGTCGGGGAGGGAGGCAGCGCGGAGGCCGCGCTGCAGCCGGACTCAGCGCCCTCGGCGCTTGTCCTTTTCCTTGGGCAGGTTGCGGCCGAACTGCTTCGGCGCGGACTTGGCCAGTTCCTCGTCCTGCTCGGGGAAGTAGTCACCTTCCCACTTGGCCAGGGTGTCGGCCTCGAACCACAGGGTGAGGTTCTTGATCTCGGTGTGGCCAACGCGGTCGGTGCGCTGGGTCGAGGTGTAGTCCCACCGGTTGTGGTGGAACGGGTCCTCGATCGACGGCGAACCCAGCAGCAAGGTGACCTGCTGCTTGCTCATGCCGGCCTGCAACTGGTCGACATTGGCCTTCTCCAGCAGGTTGCCCTGGTAGATCGGCTGCTTGTAGAGGATGCCGCACCCACCGGTGACCATGGCGATGGAAAGGACCAGCAGGAGCTTGTGCATCGTGTGCTTCGGCATCGGTGTCTGCGACAGGCGGATAACGCGGCGATGATACACTGAAGCCCGCATCCACCAAGCGCGGGGGCAGGCGGCGGCGGCCCGGCAGCGTTCATCGGGCGTTCCGGCGCCCGACCAGCAGGCCCATACGCGGCCGCCACACCCGTCCGGCAAAGCTTGACCCGAGGAACCCAGATGGAATCGCAAGACCTGCGCAACGCCGGACTGAAGGTCACCCACCCGCGCCTGCGGATCCTGGAACTGCTGGAGCAGTCCAAGCCGCGCCACATGACCGCCGAAGACATCTATCGCCACCTGCTCGAGCATGGCGAGGACATCGGTCTGGCCACGGTGTACCGCGTGTTGACCCAGTTCGAGGCCGCCGGCCTGGTGCTCAAGCACAACTTCGAGGCCGGGCAGTCGGTGTACGAACTCGACCGTGGCCATCACCACGACCACATGGTCGACGTCGACACCGGCAAGATCACCGAGTTCGAAAGCCCGGAGATCGAGGAACTGCAGCGCAAGATTGCTGCCAAGCACGGTTACGAAATCGAAGAGCACTCGCTGGTGCTGTACGTGCGCAAGAAGCGCTGAGAAGTGAGAGCCAGGCCAAGGCAGGCCTGAAGAGCAAGCATCGCCGCCACCATGGCGGCCCATCACAAGGAAGAAAGCCATGCTCAACCAGTTGCTCTGGGCGTTGCTGCTGACCGCCATTACCGTGGTGATGCACAGCGGTTACAGCGCCATCACCATCAGGCTGCTCGCCAGGCAGCAGCGACCGCGCCAGGGCCGCTACCTGCATTTCTTCATGGTCCGGGTGGTGATCGAGCTGATTCTGCTGCACAGCGCCGAAACCATTGTCTGGGCGACCTTCTATGAGTGGAAGAGCGCCGACTGGGACTGGAACACTTCGCTGTATTTCTCGGTGGTCAGCTACGCCACGCTCGGTTACGGCGACGTACTGCTGCCGCCGGAATGGCGTCTGGTCGGCGCACTGCAAAGCCTGGTCGGCGTGTTGCTCGCCGGCTGGTCGGTGGCTTTGATCGTGGCCGTGTTGCAGTCGACACTGCGCAAGAAGGCCATCGAAGACCGGATTCCCCAGAAATAGGGGGGCTGCGCTTGCGCTACACGTCGGCGAGCAGGCGCTTGGCAGCCGCCCGCGCTTCTCGCGTGAGCTCCACGCCGCCGAGCATGCGCGCCAGTTCTTCCTCGCGCTGCTTGGCATTGAGCAGCTGCACCGCGCTCTGGGTGACGCCTTCGCTGGCTGCCTTGCTGACCCGGTAATGGGCATGGCCCTGCGCGGCGACCTGCGGCAGGTGAGTGACGCACAGCACCTGGCGGCTGGCGCCCAGCGCGCGCAGCTTCTGGCCGACGATCTCGGCCACGGCGCCGCCGATGCCGGTATCGACTTCGTCGAACACCATCGTCGGCACCGCATCCAGACCCAGCGC
>DATDBK010000078.1:0-20721 GCA_036524935.1 Lysobacter sp.
CCTGACCCTGGCCGAAGCACGGGCCGACGTGTTCGACTACATCGAGCGCTTCCACAACCCGATCATCCAGCGAAGACTCGATGCCAAAGATCAGGCCTATAGACTCTTAACCCAACCGTCCGTGGAAACGGGGTAGAACCCGTAGTTGACCGAGCGCGCTGAGGGCGCTCCCATCCGGGGGCCATGCGGGAGCCGCAAGCCACCCAACCGAGATCGTCGAAGACTGCTTTGGATCGGAAGCGGACGTTAGCCCTGGGCGAGGCGCACCATAGGACGCTGGAAGATGGTCACATATCTATAGGGCCAGTCAGCCTTGGAGTCGTCAAAGGGCTCCAGTGACCACCGCGTCCATGGCCAATCGCGCTTGGTCGGGTCGGCTTCGTGGATGCACTGCGCGTCTTCCGTGATGGGTAGAAAGCCCAACTGCTTCAGGACTCGCGCCTTCACGCCGAGGTCAACACCGTCTATTACGAGATAGCCACCCGGGATCACGAGCGCCGCGACGTTACGGATGCATGACTCCGCCATGCCCGGCTCCATCGGCCCTAGAAAGTTGCAGGCCAGCACGACGTCCTGCAGCCCGTGTGCGTCACGCAGGTCAGGATCTGCTGCATTGCCGACATACCAGGTAGCACCGGCGCGGATGGCGTCCTTGACCACGTAGACCCCGTTGGAGCAGACCTCGAATATCTCGCCGATCGCTTCGGCGGATGTGGACAAGACATTCCTGCCGTCTATCTGCAAGGTGCCACCGCACGACGAAGGAAGCTCAAGCCAATAGCTCCCTCGCCGCGCTGACGCGACTGCGTCAGGCACGATGTCGATGCCTCTCGCGTCGATTGAAATGTCAGGCTGCACCCGGCGAATCAGCCACAGCAAAGAATAGAGCTCGGCGCCGACACTGCAGCCAACAGACATGACGCGCAGCTTTGTACCTGTGGGAGGCGAGCTGAAGATCAGATCCGTTATCAGCGCAAGCTGCGGGGGATTGCGCACGAACCATGTGAAATGAGTCTGGTAGCGCTCAGTGTGCCGTACGTAGCGATCGTAGATTTCCATGTTCAACCTGCGCATGGGCCTGCTGGCAAGCAAGGATGCCGGCAGCCGCCGCCAGAGCCAGCGACCGATTGGCAGCAACTGGGGCGCAAACGACCCTTTCGGATGCGTGTTCATGGGTGTCCATCGTCCATATTCGGGAGATGGCCACCGATTCGAACGTCAGGATGACGCCCGCGGTTTCACGCTCGGGAGATGACGGGCAGGCTGAGCCACGCGCATGTTCATGCACGGCTTTCGCATCTGCCGAATGCACCGAGTTCGAAACTCCGTCGATCGGTGGCGCTGGGGCCGAAACCTATCAGGCGATAGGAGGACGGAACGGCAGGCCGCATCCTCCCGTTGGGAGGTTGCGCCGGAGCGGGTTGAAGGTCGTTGGAGATGTCGCGACAACACCGCACAGGGCGCCAACGGAAGGAACGATTGCTACCACCACGACCGTCTGGTGATGCATGAGGCTGTGCGTGCCCGTTGCATGACCGGGATCATGGTCGGAGGGAACGCCATCACGGTGGTCGGCCTCCGAACCATGGTCATGGCCCTCCAAGCCGAAAGCGGCGTGCTCGATCTCATGCACCTGCCCGACCGCAATCAAGATCGGCTGCGTCGCCAACCCGAGCAGTAGCGTGGCCATCAGACTGGCACGCAGGAAAGGGACGAATTGTCGGGCGCGAGGGAACATGGCCGCTTGTTCAGCTGCAGCATGTATTCCAACGCGGATGGCGCCTCGCTCCGGCCATATTCAGACGAGATGGCCTACTTTCCGGAGGCGGATGACCGCGCACCCGGCCCGTGCGTCCGCGAGATCAGCCAGATCAGCCAGATCAGCCAGATCAGCCAGATCAGCGAGTATAGGTGCGCCAATGCAACGCGCGACCCTCCGCCCTGCTAATCCCGACGAACCGATATTCGGTGTGATCGGCCTGGCATCGAAAGAACGTGTACGATCGTCCCAGCACATCCTCTGCGGGCCACCAGTCGCGTCCTATCCGCGCCGGCACTGTGTCCTTGTATGCGATTGGCCTGCAATCCGAGGGCAGATGGATTTGGCTGAAAGTTGGTGAAGCGAACGAAAGCTCACTCGCGTTCGAATCGACGTCATGCACCTCACGAAGACCAGTCGCGTCCTGAGGAAGCCAATCAGGAATCCACCCCTTCTCGACCATTCCAGCGTCGACGGCTTCCTTGGCAGTACTGAAGGATGTGTCGAGCGTCTCCCAAGCGCGCGCAGCTACCGACAGGCAAAGTAACGGCACGAGAATGAGCCGCATGAGATCGGCTATGGACCGGAGTCGTGAGAAGCCGTCGGACGGGCCCGCAGCCCAGGCCGTCAAGGGCCCGGCGGCCATAGCGATTCCGGTCACCACTACTTTCCATTTCATACGTCTGGCCATCCTGAAGGATCGACGCCATTGAGGGCGGCGCTGTGCAATCCGTCGGATCCCGGCCAACACCTCTCGGATCGACCTTTCCTCCGGCCCATGCACCCTGCCAGAGGCGCCCTCGTGACCGCTCACTGGCACCTAGTCCGGATCAGGTCTGTATGGCTATCATTGGCTTGGGCTGGGGAGCCCGCGACCGGACATTGTGGTCGATTAATCCGCGCAAGGGGGAGATGTGCGCAATATCATTTCGCGTTCCGTGGGTGCTCTGTGCGCCCTGCTCGCGCTCGCTTCGCCGGCAGCGATCATCACTTCCGTCGTCGGCGGAGGCTTGAACGGACAGACCGCAACACGCGTCAGTTTGTATTCCCCCCAAGCGGTGCACGTCACCGCCGACGATCGCATGTACGTTGTCGACTCCTCGTCGGTGCGGCTGATCGAGCCCAATGGCGTGATCCGCGTCATAGCGGGCCAGGTCGGTGCCACGGCGGGTTTTGCCGGCGACGGCGGCCCGGCATCGGGAGCCCGCTTCAACTATCCGCGCGGCATCGCCGTTGCGCCGGACGGTACGGTGTACGTCGCCGACGCCGGCAACCATCGCATCCGTCGCATCTCGGTCCAGGGCATCGTCACGACGATTGCGGGCAATGGCGCCACTCCCGGACCGGTCATCGATGGCCAGCCGGCGACCCAGGCCAGCCTGAACTTCCCCACGGCGGTGGCGGTCGACGGCAACGGCGTGCTCTACATTGCCGACACACAGAACAATTGCATCCGTCGCCTCAACGCGGATGGCACGCTGACCGTCATCGCAGGCGGCGGCACGGACACGAGCAATGGCGCGCTGGCGACCGATGCCCCGATGTACCAGCCGGACGGGCTGGCATTCAACCCAGCAGGGGCGCTGTACATCACCGAGGCCGGTGCTAACCGGATCCGCCGCCTCACCCCCGACGGCCGGATTGTGACACTCGGCGACTACGACACCGGCGTGCGATCCCCGCGAAGCATCGCGGTCGATGCGCAAGGCGTCGTGTTCTACCTGGAAAACTCGCAACAGGTCCATGCCCTGCATCCAGACGGTTCGATCGAGCACATCGCCGGCGACAGCAGCGCTCCCAGCGGCCTGTACGGCGATGGCGCCGATGCGACTCGCGCTGCCCTCAACAGCGCATCCGGCCTCGGTGTGGACCGCGAAGGCAACCTGTACATCGCCGACAGTTCCTCCAATCGCATCCGGAAAGTCGCGCTCAAGTCCGCCGGCTTGCCAAATACACCCAGCCGCGGCCACTTCCTCCCGGCCAGGTTGATTTCCGCACTGCCGAGCCGCCCTTATCGACTCCGTGTCGGCAACGTGGATGCGGGACCCCAGGATGACATCGTGGTGCTGACCGCGACCTCCGGTGCCGCAGACCCACTGAACGACTGGTCCGTCTTCGTGCTCGCCCAGTCCGCTTCGGGTCAGCTCTCCCACCAGCGCATCGGCGCCTACCCATCCCCTCGCTCCAACGCGGCGCTCGAACTGGCCGACCTCAACGGCGATGGACGCAGGGAGATCCTCGTCGGCGGAGAGGGCGGACTGTATGTGTACGAGTACAAGGCAGCTCCGGTTCCGCGCTACGAGGGGCGCTACTATTCCCGCGGCGACAACATCGGCTCCCTGGCGCAGGTGGTGGTGATGGACGTCAATCGCGACGGTTATCCCGACGTCGTGCACATGACCGCTGAGTTGAGCACGAACA
Source organism: Lysobacter sp. (assembly GCA_036524935.1). Lineage (GTDB taxonomy): Bacteria > Pseudomonadota > Gammaproteobacteria > Xanthomonadales > Xanthomonadaceae > Lysobacter_J. The sequence continues at coordinate 4,181 of DATDBK010000078.1, forward strand.
TGAGCTCGCGCGATGTTGGCTACTTCCCGGGAAGCGCGACCGGGGAGCTGCGTGCATTTACCGTGGTCAACACAAGCGCCCGGCCTGACGGCGCCCAGGGATTCGCTGCCGACTTCAACCGCGATGGCGTGACAGACCTGGCGTTCAGCGCGCAGACGCAGCAGCTGGCCTTCCTCTATCACGATGGCCGTTCCGGGCTGCTTCCGGCGGAGCTCTGGCCCGGCAACTCGTGGAACTACCTGGGCGACTTCGACAACGATGGGCAGGCCGACTTGGCCAGCACGTATAACCACTATCCGAACACGCTTCTGATGGTGAACGAAGAATTCATCCCGGTGCGCGATGCCGGGTGGGCCCCCTCGTATGTCGGTGACATGGACGGAGACAGTCGCGACGACATCGTGCTCGCACGCCCCGACTTCGGCACGGTCGCCTATTTGCAACAGACCGACCTGGGCATGAGCGACGAAACGGAGTACGCCGCGCCCGGCGTCATCGATATCGACGCCGGAAGTTTCGATGGTGACCGTTGCCGAGACATCGTCGCGCTGATGACCGGCGGCGTGCACCTGCTCCCCGGCACCAACTGCCGCAGCTCGCCCGCATCCACGGACATCAATGGGGACGGCAAGAGCGACCTGCTCTGGCGCGACAACGCGCAGCAGAACCTGGCGATCTGGCAGATGGACGGCGGTGCGAAAGTGGCCGGCATCGGGTTTTCAGTGCCACCGGAGTGGCGGGTGTTGGCGACGGGTGATTTCCAGGGCGACGGCAAGCTCGATCTGGTGTGGACGAACGGCGGTGCAATGCAGCTGTGGGAAGGCGACGGCGCCGGGGGCTTCCGCGGTGTCCAAATGCCGTCGTACCCCACCGGCTGGCGCGTAGTGGCAAGTGGCGACCTCAACGGCGACGGCAACGCCGACCTGGTGTGGCGCGACGATTCGAATACGTCTGTGGGACTGTGGGTAATGAAGGGTGCGCAGGTGATCGACAGCGCGGGGTATGGAAGCAATCCCAGCTGGTGGGTGACGGGCAGCGGCGACTTGAACGGCGACGGGCGGCTGGACCTCATCTGGACCGATGGCGCGAACATGCAGCTGTGGCAAGCGGTGCCACGCGGGCTGGGCTTCCTGGGGAAGCCCATGCCGGCGTTCCCGGCAGGATGGGAGTTGGCGGCAGTGGGCGACACCGGTGGGGACGGCAAGTCGGACCTGCTCTGGCGCTACTCGACCACCGGAGATTTCGCGGTCTGGGGGATGGACGGTGGCGTACGGCTGTGGGGGGCGGGCTATGCCCCGGGGCCGTCGTGGCGAATCGCCCAGACAGGCGACTTCAGCGGCGACGGTCGCACGGACATTGTGTGGACCAATGGCTCCGTGATGCAGCTCTGGCAGTCCACGGGCACGGGTTTCGTCGGCGTGGCAATGCCGGGCTATCCGACAGGCTGGTCGGTGATCCGCCGTTAACCTGGGCACCGAGACAAGGTCTCCAGGCGCTTGCCCTGCAGTACGCCGTATCGGCCCGCGGTCCCAGGAGCAATGTAGTTCGTAGCAGACCGCCCCCCCTTGGATTAGCATCCGGCGGGGGCCGGACGCACATCCAGACGAAAAAGGGGAAGCATGAAAATCATCGTACGTGCCACATTTGCTGCAGCCGCATGCGTGTGCGCCGCCGCCGCGGCTCATCTTCTTGACGCAGGTTCAGGCCAACCGTTCAGCGCGACGCCTGCCAGCGAGTCCGCCGGAAGGTCGACGACGTTGGTGCTGGCGAGCAACAACGCAACCCGCATAGCGGCCCAGGCCATGGCGACCCCGACCTTCTCCCTGGAAGCGCCCGCTCCCGTGGCGGATTCTCGTTACACCGATTCCGTCCTCATCGGGGACGTCACCGGCGACGGGGTGGACGACGTGGTCGCTACAAGCAGCCTGCCGCCTGGATGGGCGTCAGAAGGAACTGGACGCGGTTATCTCAACGTGCATATCCAGGACACGCATGGCCAGCTTTCGCGAACTGTGACGTTGCTGTACGGCGCAACTGGCTGGACCACTACGCTGGCGCTGGGTGACCTGAACAACGATGGCCTGCTCGACATCATCGTCGGCCACGACCTGGGCCTGACGGTCTTCATGTCGATGGGCAATGGCGAGTTCACCAGCCAGTTGCTGCCCATGGGGGCACGCGTGATGCGAATCGCCACGCTCGACTTCAACCACGACGGCCTGCTTGACCTGGCCAGCCTGGAAAGCGCCTTCAATCAGCCGCTCTCGCTGCAGGTGCTTCCCGGACTGGGTAACGGCAGCTTCGGCGACAAACGGCTGGCGGCCACCGCCCCCTCCGTGCCTGATGACATGGAGGCCGGCGATGTCAACGGCGACGATTTCGACGACCTGGTGTTCGCCGGTTACGGCCTGACGGTCATTCAGAACAATGGTGCAGGCGGCTTCCTGCCGCCCAGGTCCTACGATCCATCCAACTACGTGCTGCTCGGTGGCGTGGCCATCGCCGATTTCGACAATGACGGCCGCAACGATGTCGCGGTGACCGAATGGCAGAATTCGCCCACCCGGATCCGCATCTACGGTCAGTTGACCAACGGCGAGCTTGGCCTCCGGCAGACCCTGCCCTCTTACGACATTCCCGCCTCGCTGACGGCGAAGGATCTCGACAGGGACGGGCGGCCGGATCTCGTGGTTGGCCATAACTCCTGGTTCAGTGTCGGGTACTACACACAGCAAGATGGTGATTTCGGCGTCGAGCGGCGCTTCGGAGTCGTCGGCCCCGGCAGCCCGCAAGGGGTCGCGATTGGTGACTTCAACAACGACGGCTGTGGTGACGTCGCAATCGCGAACGGCAGCGCATCCAACAGCTTGCAGCTGATGCGCGGCCGGGATTGCAATGCCCTTCCCTCGCCCCGAGCCGCCCACGATATCGACGCCGACGGAAAGTCGGATTTGCTGTGGCGCACCGACGCGCATTGGGCGTACTGGCTGATGGACGGCGCCCAGAAGACTGGCGGGGTCGGCTTCGCGGTTGGACCGGAATGGCGCATCGTGGCCTCGGCCGATTTCGATGCCGATGGCCACAACGATCTGATCTGGACGGATGGCGTGTCCATGCAGATGTGGCGCGGCTCCAGTACCGGCTTCGTCGGCCTGCAGATGGGGCCGTACCCTGTCGGCTATCGCGTCGTCGCCGTGGGAGACCTGGATGGCGATGGCAATGCCGATCTGGTCTGGCGCGACGATGCCAACATCTTCGTGGCAACGTGGTTCATGCGCGGGGCCACGATCATTGACGGGCGTGGACGCACGCTGGACTCGAACTGGCGCGTGGCCGCAATCGGCGACATGACAGCCGATGCGCGCAAGGACCTGATCCTGGCGAGCGCGAACCGCATGATGCTTTGGACCGCCAACCCGAACCGGACCTTCTCACCTTCAGCCATGGGGGGCTATCCGATCGGATGGGAACTGGTCGGGACCGCGGATTTCGACGGCGATCGGGTTGAGGACCTGATGTGGCGCCATGCCGGTGCAGGCAAGTTTGTCTACTGGAAAATGAAAGGCGCGCGTCGCATCGCAGGCTGGCAATTCGACGTGGACGCTTCGTGGCGGATCCTGCGGGCCGCCGACCAGGACGGCGACGGTCGCGCCGACATCGTCTGGACCAACGGCACCCAGATGCAGCTATGGACTCCCTACGGCGTTGGTTTCGCGGGGCTGCACATGGCCGATTACCCGACGGGTTGGAGCATCGTCCCCTGACGGTTGACGGATGGGACGGCGAACTCTTCGCCGTCCCGTGCGCGGCCCTCGTCGGCGTTGGACTCCATCGGCCTCCTGAATGGCTGCCGGAAATGAAGAGGGCCGCCGCCTCTGAGGAGACCGGCGACCCTCCGGCGCCGGGCGCTGAAAAAGCGCGCTCGCGTCGGTCGATCCAGCTCGTCCAGGAGGTCGGCGGAAGTGCCTGCTCCTCGTTTCCAGATCGGCGGAGGAAATGTATCGCGCGCCGCGAAATTTCAGCGTGATGGTGCACCCTCACTGAAAACACCCGATCCTAACAATTTCGCCCTACAACTCGAACCGGCTGTGACCGTCTGGCGTACGCATCATTGCAACTTCGACGCGCATGTCGAGCAAACCGGTGACGCCATCCGCCCAGTCTCCTTCGATCGGAGCGCGCCATTCGAGCTCCATGCCCAGCTCAGTGAAGAACGCTATGGCGGCGTCAAGGTCTTCCACCACGATGCCAACGTTGTCCATACGCTTGATCGCCATGATGTCTCCTCAATGTTGTCTGCTTTCGGACGGGAGCAAGCATCGCCGGTCGCACAATCGAAGTACATGGGAGGTTCTGGCCCGATTGCCCTTCATGCTTGGCGCGATTCAGCGCCATGTCTATGGCGCGGATCAATTTAAGAACCACCTTGCCGTGCTTTGGCGAGAGAACAACGCGGACCGACCCTTCTGGACGTAAGGCGTTTCTCATAGACGCGCCCTGGAGTGCTAGCTAGCTTCGAGGCCGATGGAAAGCCTTTCCATCTGACGCCATCGCGGCGCCTTCGAAACATGGAGCAGTGCAATGCGTGAGCTGACTTTTGAAGAGGTCGACCTGGTCAATGGCGCCGGCCGCGCTGGCGGAATTGCAATGGGCCTCGCCGCCGGCTGGGCGGGCGCTGTAGCTGGTGTGGGAGTTGGTTTAGTCGTCGGTGGCCCGATCGGCGGAATCGCAGGCGGACTGGTGGACTTTGGCATCGGCGCAGGCGGCACAATCGGGTACGCGCTGACTCAGGATGACGATGTCAAAACCCGCGCAAACTGAACCTTCCGCTCTCTCTGCCTATGGAGAGAGGGCGGTTTCTGTTGAGGTGGAAGCGACATGAGCCCGGTTAAGGCACTTCTTTTTGCGCTTCTTGTTTGCGCGCTTACAGCTGTAGCTTCAGGCGTGTTTGGCCGTGGCAATCCAATGCTGACGGGACTGATTATTGCGGCTGGTGTGGGGATCGCCCTTTTCGCCTATCACCTGTGCCGGCGCCGCACTGATCGTTGAACATGGAGCAGGTCTGATCCAACCATCAAGTGTGCGGCAATACAGGACTCACTCAGGACATAGACGAGTCGCTCGTTGCGCTGCTCTGCCCTATGCCATCGCCGCATCCGCTACCGCGACCCGGTCACGACCTTCATGCTTGGCGCGGTACAGCGCCATGTCTCCAGCGCGCATCAGTTCCAGACCGACATTGCCGTGCTCGGGCATCAGGGCAACGCCGATCGACACCGTGATCCGGGGCAGTGTTCCGGGCTGTCCAATTTGCAGCATTGCAGCACTTGCGCGGATGCTTTCGGCACGTTCCAGCGCGGTGGCCAGATCCGTTTCGGGAAGGATCAGCGTGAATTCCTCTCCGCCATACCGGCATGCGATGTCTTCGGCGCGGCATTTGGCCTGCAGCAACGCGCCGAATGCAGCCAGCGCGACATCGCCCATCGCGTGGCCGTGGCGATCGTTGAATGCCTTGAAGTGGTCCACATCCAGCATCAGCACCGCCAATGGCTGGCGCCTGCGCTCGCAGCGGGCAATCTCGCGACTGAGCGACTCCTCGAGGTAGCGCCGATTGAACAGGCCCGTCAGCGGATCGCGAATCGCCTGATGCTGGAGACTTTCTTTCAGGCGCACATTGGCCAGCGCCAGCGACATCTGCTCGCACAGGCTCATCGCCAGGCTTTCGTTCGGGATCCGGCCGTGTCCGCGACCTTGCAGGGATATCCATCCCATCACTTCGCCCTGGGCGCTGAGCGGTATGCACAGACCCATGACGTCCTCGGCACCTGGCGGCTTGCCGGTGTGCGGGCAGCGCAGGCCGTGGCGCAGGTCTTCCATCGAGAAGGCCGCATTTCGGCGCACTGACCAGCAGGCCTGCGGAGCCGGCATCGGATCATTTGGCGCCAGCGGTTCGCCCCAGCGGGCCATCAACTCGGCCTGGTCGCGCGAGGCGCGAATCACGTAGAGGAAGCCGGAAATCCCGGGCAGCAGCTTGCGGAAGGTCGTCGAACTGATCTCGTACAGCTCCTGCGCATCCGAGGCGCCCTGGAGCATCCCCGAATAGGTGCTCAGGGCCGCCATGCTGTCGGACAGGCGCGCCAGCTGGGAAACCGTCCGGCTCAGTTCGGCATTGGACGCGGAGGCAGCCGCTTCGGCGGTCGTGCGCACCCGGTTCTCCCGTGCCAGCAGGCGGTGCGCGTGACCGACCAGGAACAGGCTCAATGGAATGCCGATGCCCGCAGCCAGCAACATCAGCCATGCGCCACGCTCGGCACTGCGGCTGCGCGCATTGAGCAGGGCTTGTTCACCTTGCCGCAACGCATTTACCCGCAAGGCCACCTCGGTATCGCCGACGCGGATGAGGTTGGCGCGGGCATCACTCGCGGCAGGCGCGACCCCGCGCTGGCGGTAGAACTCAATGGCATCGGAACTGATCGCCAGCCGTCGCTCCAACGCGCTCTGCAGGGCAACACTGCGCTGATGCTGCGCCGGGTTGTCGCTGACCATGTCGACCAGCGATTCGACCTCGCGTTGCAGTTGCCCGCGAACCTTCCAGAAGTTGTCGCGACTCTCGTCGCTGCCGGCCAGGATGTAGCCCCGTGATTCGGCAATGGCCTGGTGCTTGAGCGCCTCGACCTGGCTGATCAGATTCAGCGTCGCGTGGGTGTGGTTGACCCAGCGATAGTCCGCCGAGAGGCTCACGGCGGTGGCTGCGACGTAGACACCGAGAGCGATGAGAATGGCCGCGGCGATGAGAAATCCCCGCAGGGGAGACAGTCGGCTCAATGGCATTTCGCGGCCTCCCGGCACCCAGTCAATTCATGCGAAGGCGGTTCCAGAGCGTGCCCCCCGGGGTTGTCCGCAGGACATCCACTGATGACCTGGGTGCATCTTTCGCCAGTCCCGAACCTTCCGCCCTGACGCCACCCTGGAATTGTGTTCCCGGTCGCGTTTTTGCCTCTCTAATCGGCTTATCGGCGGGGTTGGGAAATACTTGAACCACAGCCATGAGCTGGCACCTCTCATGTGGGGCGCCAGGCAGGGGGTTGCGCTCATCAGGACGCCTCGCACCGACCGGAGTCAGTGCGAGGCGTCAGGACCTCACTGATTCGTTTCGCTCGATCAACGACCGTCGCGGTCGAAGTCGCCCGGAATGGCGCGCTCGACGTTGTGCCAGGCATCCTTCACGGCGGCCTTCGCCTCGTCCCAGGTCAGCCGCGAGTTGCCCTTCAGGCTGTCCCACTGGCGGCCGAGGCCGGGCTCGGCATCTTCCCAGCGCTGGTCCGGATAGCGGCTGCGTGCGGCAGTTCCATATCGATAAGCGGGACGATAGTCGTCGAACGTCGAACCGGACAGCCGATACGGTGACTGACTGAACTACGACTCGTAGTAGCGATCGGACACGTCGAACGCCCGATAGCTGCGATCGCTCCGGTCCCATGCGTCGCGGACGGCGCCCTGTGCGCGTTCCCAGTCCAGCTTGGACGTTCCGCGAGCTTCGCTCCAGCGCTGTCGCAGGTCGTCTTCCAGCGATGCGTCCCAGCGACGGTCGGCGAACTCGGCACGCGACGTGGCGCCATACGCGTACGCGGGGCCGTAGTCAGACTGGTAGTCGTACTGGGGATCGTAGTAAGGGCGCGTCTTGTGCTCGGTGCTCCAGTATTCGTTCTCGAGCGTCGGATCCAGGCGCTCGGCCACACCCTTGCCAGCGAGTGCACCCGCAACCGCGCCGATGCCGCCACCGATCAGCATGCCGATGGGTCCGCCGAGGGCGCCGATGACCGCGCCTGCTGCAGCGCCGCCGATACCGCCCACGCCCACTCCGACAGGGTGCGACCCGGGAGTTCCGGTAATGGGATCGCGATTGAGATCTTTGTTCTCGTTGGTCATGTCGTTGCTCCGGCTCGGGAGCGACGACTGTCTGCTGGCTGCGGTGATCGTGATGTAGGCAGCACCCGTCGAAAAAGAACGGATGCTGAATGACACCGGCATTGCCGCATGGTCAGCTTGCAGAAGCGACGGCGATGCCCTTGACCAGTCGCGACGCCAGCCGCTTGTTCTGCAACTGCGCCAGCCACCACTCCAGTGCCCTGCCCTGGTGATCGCCACGCCAGGCGACATACAGCAGATTGGGCTCGCGCGGGTCGGCCATCTTCTTCTCCACCAGCTCGCCGCGCTTGAGCAGGCCGGCGACGCGATCGCGCGGCAGCCAGCCAACACCCAGCCCTTCGCTATGCGCCTGGATCTTGGCGCGCATGCTCGGTACCGCCAGCGATGGTTGCCCGCCGAGTACGCCGTAACCGCGCACGTCCACCCTGCGCGATGTGTCGGCCACCACGACGGCGCGGTGTTGCTGCACCGCCGATGCCTCCACCGGTTCGCTGGCTTTGGCCAGCGGATGCCGTGGCGATACCGCGAACACCCAGTCCATCACGCCCAGTTCGAACCAGCGCAGGCCGGGAATGACCGGCGGCTCGTTGGTGGCGCCCACCACGAGGTCGGCGCGGCCATCGCGCAATGCGTCCCAGGTACCGGTCAGCACTTCGTGGGTGATGCGCAGCGTCACGCCGGACTTGAGCGCGTCGAACGCACGGATGACAGGCAGCAGCGTTTCGAATTCGAGGATCTCGTCGGTGACGATCCAGAGACGATCCTCCCAGCCACCGGCCACCTGCTTGACCCGCTGGGTCAGGCGTGACACATCCAGCATCAGGCGCGCGGCCTCGTGCGCAAGCAGGTGCCCGGCCGGCGTCAGCTGCAGGCGATAACGGCGGCGGTCGAACAGCAGTGCATCGAAACGCGCTTCGAGCTGCCGCGCGGCATGCGACACCGTCGACGGTGCCTTGCCCAGCCTGGCGGCGGCGCGGGAGAGGCTGCCGCTTTCCCGGATGGCTTCCAGCAGGGCCAGTTCGTCTGCCGACAACATGTTCGATGCCTTCGAACGAGTTCGTCGCGATTGTGGCACGGATAGCGCGGGAATCGAGGCCAGTATGAGCTCACAGCAATGAGCTGGTACCGAAGGACTTCACCATGAACCGCTTTACCAACAAGACCGTTCTCGTCACCGGCGGCAGCAGCGGCATCGGCCTGGCCGCTGCCAGGGCGTTCGCCGCCGAGGGCGCACGGGTGGTCATCACCGGCCGCGACGCCGCGACCCTGGAACAGGCCAGGGCAGCGATCGGCCCGAAGGCCGTGGCGCTCGTCAACGACGCCGGCGACACCGCCGACGCCAGGTCACTCGCCGCCACGCTCACCGCCAGCGACCTGCGACTGGACGCCGTGTTCGTCAACGCCGGCGCGGCGAAGTTCGCCGCCTTCCCGGACGTGGACGAGGCCCTGTGGGACCAGATCTTCGACACCAACATCAAGGGCCCGTACTTCCAGATCCAGGCGCTGCTGCCCCTGCTCAACCCGGGCGCTTCGATCGTGATCAACGGCTCGATCAACGCGCGCATCGGCATGCCTAACACGTCCGTGTACGCGGCGAGCAAGGCCGCGGTGATTTCGCTGGCGAAGACGCTGTCTGCCGAGCTTCTGCCGCGTGGTGTGCGCGTAAACGTGCTCAGCCCGGGACCGGTCACGACGCCGATCTACGGAAAACTGGGACTGGATGCTGCCACGCTCGAAGCAACGGCCGCACAGATCCAGAACCAGATTCCACTGGGCCGGTTCGGCACGCCGGAAGAGATCGCCGCGACCGTGCTGCACCTGTCGTCACCCGAATCTGCCTACATTGTCGGCACCGAGATCATCGCTGACGGCGGCATGAGCCAGCTCTGAGGCGACCAGCACCCTTCACGCAGTTCACTCCAAGGAAACCCTAATGAACACCCTGCTGCGTCCGTTCAAGCGTGCCGCTGCGACATTGCTGATGATCCTCGCCATGCAGTCGGCGGCGCATGCCACCGGCAACGACGCGATCCAGAGCCATTCGGCAACGGTCAACGGCGTCACGCTGCACTACCTCCAGGCTGGCAAAGGCAGTCAGTCCCCGGTCGTGCTGTTGCACGGCTATGCCGAGACCAGCCACATGTGGCGTCCGCTGATGCCGCTGCTGGCCGATCGCCACGTCATCATCGCGCCCGACCTGCGCGGTGCGGGCTCGTCGTCCAGGCCGGACAGCGGCTACGAGAAGAAGATCCTGGCCCAGGACATCCACGCGCTGGTGAAGTCCCTGGGGTATCCCAAGGTCAAGATCGTCGGTCACGACATCGGACTGATGGTCGCCTACGCCTACGCGGCGCAGTATCCGGATGAAGTGGAGAGCATCGTGCTGATGGATGCATTCCTGCCCGGCGTCGGCGACTGGACCAAGGTCTGGCTGCTGCGCGACCTGTGGCACTTCCACTTCTATGGCGAAACGCCGCTGAAGCTGGTCGACGGCCGCGAGCGCATCTACTTCGAGCACTTCTGGAACGACTTCGCCGCCGACCGTAACCACTCGGTGCCGGAAGCGGACCGCCAGTTCTATGCAGCCCAATACGCCAAGCCAGGTGGCATGCGCGCTGGCTTCGAGTACTTCAAGAGTTTCGAACAGGATGCGAAGGACTTCGCTGGCTTCGCGCAGAACAAGTTGCAGATGCCGATGCTGGTCCTTGCCGGGGAGAAAGCCGGCGGCCAGTTCCTGATCGACCAGGGCCGAATGGTGGACAGCAATGTCGAGGGCGTGCTGGTGAAAGGCTCGGGACACTGGCTGATGGAAGAGGCCCCGGACCAGACGATCCCCGCACTCGTCGCGTTCCTCGACAAGTAGCCTTTCACGCCCCGCACCTGTCCGCTGCACGCGCGGCGGACATCCGGCGGGAGACGCGGCACGGCGTCCGCGATTGACCTGCCGGTAACACCGCTGCGGATATCCTCGCGAATGTCGTCGAGCCGCCAACCTGAATGGGCTTCAGCGGACGTCCGACACAGAGCAGGGGTTCATGGGGATTCAGAGGGTCCGTCAATGAAGACGAAATTCCGCATCTTGATCGCCTCATCCGTAGTCGCCTCCGTCGCCTTCATCGGCGCCATGGGCTCCGCCGTCGCTGCCGACCAGTGGTTCGTGCTCGGACAGCAGACCATCAAGGCCGCCGATCCAAGCACCCAGATCAAGAGCCAAGGTGGTCGATGGGATAAGGACGTCAAGCAGGTCAAGCTTTCCGCCGAAGGCGCCGATGTGCAGGTCACATCGCTCGTCCTCCACTGGGACAACCGCCCCGACGACACGATGAAGGACGTCGGAACTCTGAAGGCGGGCGGACAAACCGCTCCCCACAATGCTCCCGGAATGAAGGGCCGCCTGAAGTCCGTGACGGTCAACTACAAGATCCTCGGCGGGGCAGAGACTGCCGAACTCAAGGTGTGGGGATACGACTGAGCCCCGCTACACGACATCAAGGATCGAAATGGACCCCGCAAGGCTGTTGCCTTGCGGGGTCTTTTCTTTCCGTCGCCAGCTGAACAGGGGAGCCGCGTCCGACCGCGACTTTTTCTCGCATTACCCGGTGCCCGCTGTACCTCGAAGGCCCGCTAGACTCGGACCGCTGTCACATTACAGTTGGGGGACTGTATGCGACCTCTCGTTTTCGCCCTGCTCGCGCTGGCAACAGCGTCGGGCTGGGTCACTGCGCACGCGCACGGTGGCGGCCTCGACAAGAACGGCTGCCACACCAATCACAAGACCGGTGATCGCCACTGTCATCGCGGGACAGCTTCGCCACCTGAAGGCGACCGGCTGAGCCCGACGCTGTTCGACGCGACCACAAGCGCGTCGACCTCACGACCGTTCCGCAACTGCGCCGAAGCCCGCGCAGCCGGAGCCGCGCCTGTACGTCGCGGCGACGCAGGCTATGGAAGCCATCTCGATCGCGATGGCGACGGTATCGGCTGCGAGCCGTACCGGGGCCAGTAGTCCTTCACGGCCAGCAGGCCACCGACATCCGAACAGCAGCAGGCAGCATGCGCAGAAGACACACCGACACCAGCCGTTACCTCAGCTATGTGCTGCGCCACGCACCCGGTGCAATTGGATTGACGCTGGACCATGAAGGCTGGGCCGATATCGATGATCTGATCACGAGCGCGCGACGGGCCGGTCACCTGCTCGACCTGGGCGTGATCCGCGCCGTCGTCGACGGCCACGACAAGAAGCGCTTCGCATTGTCCAGCGACGGCCGCCGGATCCGTGCGGTCGAGGGACACTCGACCGATGAAGTCGCCATCCAGCGCGAACCGGCCGTGCTCACGTCCTGACAGAACGGGACCGCGCGCTACGCCGCTTCGGCCAGGTGCACGAACAGCCGCCCCAGCGTCACCACGTCCTGCAGGTTGTGTTCCGCCACGCGTCGCAGGTTGGCCGATGATCCGCCGCGCAGGAACGACAACCATGCCGCCGGTGCTTCCGAGCCCGGCAGGTCGTCCTCGCGCACGATGCGCAATGCTTCGCGCTCTATCGTGGCGAGCCGGCAGTTCTCCCACACTCCCCGGTAGCGGCGACGTGTCGGGAACAGCAGATCGACATGATCGAGCGCACTGATCGGATCGCCCATGCGCGCGAGGCGGAAGCGGGTCTTGAGTAGCGGCGCGTCGTAGCAGCGGCCGTTGTAGCTGCACAGGACAGTGCCCGGTGAAAGCCAGCGGGCAAACGTGCGCAGCATGGCCGGCTCGGCCGCCAGCGTGGTGATCGTCAGCTGGCGGATTCGCAGCATGCCGGCACTCCAGTCGGCGGCGCCGATCATGAAAGCGCGCGTGCCAGTGCCACCGGCCAAGCCGGTGGTCTCGGTGTCGAAGAACAGCAACGCATCGGTGTCCACGGCGTCGTCGCGCCTGGCGAATGTCAGCGGCATCGAGGGCGGCGCGTCCATTGGCCGCATCGACTCGGACAGGTACAGGCCGGGCTCGATTTCGATTCCCGGCACGCCGCGGTCGGCGGATACGGCCGGCGTCGGCGCGTGGCGTTGGCGTACGCCGAGCAGGCGTCGCAAGGCATCCAGTTGCGCCCCCGGATCGGGCCGCGGTGCTCCCGGGGATGGCGAGGCAAACAAGGCTTGCGGAATCCCGGCAACGGATGCGGGCAGGCTCGCCACCGTCTCACCCGCCTGTCGCCGCAGCGCGCGCAGCTTCTCAAGCGTGACAGTCATGCGCGCACGACCTGATCGGCAGCATTGGTTTCAAGCTCACGTGCTTCGCTCAGCAGCGACAGCACCCGTCGTGCCAATGCCTTCGGCGTGGTGCCATCGCCCTCCTCGCTCGCGGCCAGGATTGGTCCGACGCAGGCGGGGCAACCACTGCGGCAGTCACAGCGCTCGACCAGTTCCATTGCCCGTCCGACCAGTTCTTCCTGGCGCCTCCACAAAGGTTCGCTCAGGCCGACGCCGCCCGGGAAGTTATCGTAGAGATAGACGGTCGGGACGAACTGCTGCACTTCGGCCAGATCGACGCTGCCACCCTCCACGCCGCGCAACGTGCCGCGGCCACCCTGGTCGCTGCTGGCGAACCAGGCGCCGTCGCCGTTGCCGACGGCCTTCTGCAGGTCGCGCGCGTCGGCCATCACCGCCACGGTCGCGACGATGTGCAATGCATATGCAGCGCCAAGAAATCCGTCGAGCGCGTCCTGCTTGCCTGCGAACCACGCCAGCAGCGTCGCCTGCGGCAACTGCCACCACACCGAGCTGGTGTGCAGTTCCTGGTCGGGCAGGTTGACCGGACCGTAGCCGATGTTCTCGTGCGTGTAGTAGCGGATCTTCTTGTAGCCAGACACGCGCCGCACCACATGGACTTCGCCATGGCTGGCATCGCCCTTGCCCGCGGCACAGCCGTCGAAGCGCTCCAGCACCTTGAGCTTCGTGTAGTCGATCGAATCGGTGTAGTAATCGACATGGGTGCGTTGCACATAGGCCTTGCGCCCTTCCCAGTCCAGTCGTTCCACCTGGTAAGGCGTGGACTGGACCATGTGGATGGCACCTTCGTACAGCGTCAGCGCCGCTGCCGAGTAGTCGACCTCGGCGATGATCGTCTGGCGGCCGTCGGTGCGGTCGACCACGACGAAGTTGCCATCGGCGACCGAACGCAGCGACACCGCATTGGCCGGATAGCTGTCGGCGATCCATTCCCAACGCTCGCCTTCGCGGTGGACGACAGCCGACTCTGCCAGCGCTTCCAGGTACACCTCCGGCTCGATCGGACCGAACATCTCGCGAACGTTGAACGGCAGCTCGAAGGCCGCGCAGCGGATGTGGTCGAACAGGATCAGCGGTTGGTCCGGCGCAGTGCGTGCGTGCTCGGGCGGACTCTCGGCGAAGAAGTCCGGATGCCGGACCATGTACTGGTCCAGCGGCTGCGAGTTCGCGACCAGGATCCCCAGGCTCGGCTGCTGGCGACGGCCGGCGCGGCCAAACCGCTGCCACGTCGCCGCGACGCTGCCCGGATAGCCGTTGAGCACGACCACGTCGAGGCTGCCGATGTCGACGCCGAGTTCCAGGGCCGAGGTCGAGATGATCCCATCGATGCGGCCGTCGCGCATCGCCCGTTCGGCGTCGCGGCGTTCGCTCGGGAGATAGCCACCACGGTAGGCACGAATGCGCGCTGGCTTGCGCGGATCGTGGTCGAACACGTCCTTGAGGTATTTGGTCAGCACCTCGACCATCAGCCGCGATTGCGCGAACACCAGCGTCTTCAGCCCCGACTTGATCGCTATCCGGGCAATGCGGTTGCTCTGCGACCGGGCCGAGGCACGCAAGCCGAGGTCGGCGTTGACGACCGGCGGGTTCCACAGCAGCACGTGCTTGTCGCCGGTCGGCGCGCCGGATTCGGTGATCGCGTGCACGCGATCCTCGATCAGGGCCTGCGCATGCGCCTGCGGATTGCCGATGGTCGCCGAGCACAGGATGAACTGCGGTCGCGCACCATAGAACGCGCAGATCCGCTTGAGCCGGCGCAGCACGTTGGTGACATGGCTGCCGAACACGCCGCGATAGGTATGCACTTCATCGATCACGACGTAGCGCAGATTCTCGAAGAACTGCGCCCACTTGGTGTGGTGCGGCAGAATTGCCTGATGCAGCATGTCCGGATTGGAGACGACGATGTCGCCGTGCAGGCGGATGGCCTGGCGCGCATCGCCGGGCGTGTCGCCGTCGAAGGTGAATGCCTTGACGCCAAGGTCGCCGGCGCGGTTGAGCTCGAGCAGCTCGGCCACCTGGTCCTGCGCCAGTGCCTTGGTCGGAAACAGGTACAGCGCCTTGGCCCGTGAAGTCATCGCCGCGGCCACCACCGGCAGCGTGTAGCACAGCGACTTTCCCGATGCGGTCGGGGTGACGATGGCGACATTGTCGCCACGCTGCGCCGCATCCCACGCCTGCGCCTGGTGGCTGTAGAGGTGCTCGATGCCGCGCGCGCGCAGGGCCAGTGCCAGCCTGGGCGGCAGATCCGGCGGCAGCGGCGCGTAGCGCCCTTCGCTGCCCGGGAGGGTGAAGCTGCCGGTGATGCGGCCGGCGTAGCGCCGCGACAGCGCCTGCGCCAGCAGTCCGCTGTCGGCGGCCGGACGACCGTCCTCGCGCAACGCGATCGCGCGCTCGTCAGAATCGTGGTTCAAGGCAAGCGCGTGGTTGGCCGGGGCCATCGTGTTCTCCTGCGTGGGCGCTGGCGAGTGGACGGCATGGCCGTCTCATTCGTTGCGACGCAGCGGCGCAGGCGTTGACGCTGCGCTATCAACTTGGGGCGTACCTTCGGCACGTTTGGAGTCTTGTTCCCTGAGACGGCGGAAGTAGAGGCTGCCGCCATGACACATCCCACCCCAATCACGCACGGCCCGATCGCGGTCCGGCCCCGGCCCTCGCCTTTCGCCGGAACCAACCCGTATCTCGATCGCCCCCTGTCGCAGTTGTTCGCAGCCTGCCAGCAGCGCGCCGACGGGCTGCTTCGGCGCGAGCACAGCTACACCCCGGAGGAGCGCGCCAGCCTGGCCCACGACACCGCCCATCTGCTGCTGGCGGTGTCGCCGGCACTGGCACACGGCGAGGACATGCCGGGCAGCCCGGCGCGGGCGATCCTGCAAGGCCGCGGCGACTTCGTCGAGGAGCACTGGCGCGCGCACGAGTCGGCCCTGCGCAGCGCGCGGTACCGGACACTGGTGATGGCATCCGACCTCGCCCTCGGCGGCCAGGCCCGGGTCTGGCGGCGCGATGCCAGGATCGAGGGAGAACTGGTCTACGACCTGGCCCTGTCCAGCGAGATGGGCCTGCTGCGCACCCTCAGCGAACTGGCGAAGCGGCGTTCGATCGCGCCAAGGCGGCGGTGACGGACACATGCCGGTCATTTGCGGCAGGCATTGTCAGAAAAACCCTACCCAGCCTCGCGCCATAGACCGATGGCATTGACTCAGGTTCAGGCGCGATTCTGGTCAGGCCCCGGCAGCCCGGTTTATGCGACAGCACGGACGCCGCTCAGCAATGGAAAGATGACCGTCACCTTGAGCAGGTGATTAGCTGGGCCGGGGTTCCTTCAGCTTTGCTGGTACA
>DATDBK010000079.1:0-2750 GCA_036524935.1 Lysobacter sp.
CTCAACAAGGGCCAGTCGCCGGCTACGTTCGAGGTGAAGCAGTGGCTGCAGCCGGGGCGTTGGCGTGCGGCCGTTGCCGGTACCGACATCGAGATCGGTGAAGGGCAGGCGCTGGAAACCAGCGTGCCGGGGCATGGCGTCGAGGTGTATCTGCTGGATGCGCCGGTCACTCGCACCGATCTGCATCAGCAACTGAGCAAGGCGATGCAGACGTCACGCAAGCGATAGGTTCTTGCTTCTCCCCTTTGTGGGAGAAGGTGCCGCCTGCGGCGGCCTGCCCCTCTCCCACAAGGGGAGAGGACACAAGCGCTACGCCCCGCTCGACCGCCTCACCACCAGCGACGCCGGCAGCGTGATGCACTCCGTCGGCTCGCCATGCACCTGCCGCAGCAGCGTCTCCACGAGCAGCTCGCCGGCACGCTTGGTGTCCTGGAACACCGTGGTCAGCGGCGGGCTGGCGAAGCGCGCCATCGGGATGTCGTCGAAGCCGACCACGGCGATGTCCTCCGGCACGCGCAGGCCGGCTTCGGCGAACGCGCGCAGCGCGCCGATGGCGATCAGGTCGCTGGCCGCGAACACCGCATCGAACTCGCCACCGCGAGCGAGCAATTCGCGCGCCGCGGTATAGCCGTCCTCTTCGAAGCTCTCCGCATCGACCTGCAGGATCGCTTCCATCGCGCCACCGACCTCGCGCAACGCGGCGTCGCAGCCGCGGAAGCGGTCGAAGAATTCCGGCCAATGGCTGGACGCGCCGCCCAGGAAGGCGATGCGGCGACGGCCCAGTCCCACCAGGTGCTCAGCGGCGAGACGGCCGCCATTGAAATTGTCGCAGCCGATCGACACGCCGGGCTGGTCGGACAGCACCGCGCCCCAACGCACGAAGCGCGTGCCCTGTTCCACCAGCTTCTCCAGCTTGCCCTCGTAGGCCAGGTAGTCGCCGTAGCCCAGCAGGATCAGGCCGTCGGCCTTCATGCTGTCCTCGTAGTCGGCGTGCCAGTCGTCGGACAGCTGCTGGAACGAGATCAGCAGGTCCTGGCCCTCGCGCGCGCAGGCACGGGTGATCGAGCCGACCATCGACAGGAAGAACGGGTTGATGTGCGACTCGTCCGGGGTCGGGTCCTCGAACAGCAGCAACGCCAGGGTGCCCGAGCGCTGCGTGCGCAGGCTGGAGGCGTGGCGGTCGACCTTGTAGTTGAGTTCGCGGACCGCGTCCTCGACCCGGCGCCGGGTCTCGGCATTGACCAGCGGGCTGCCGCGCAGCACGCGCGATACGGTGGCCTGCGAGACACCGGCCCGGTGGGCGATATCAAGCGAGGTGGTCTTGGTCTTCTTGCTGCGACCGACGAACTGCAATTGCGACATCCGGGGAGTGTAGGGAGCGTTGTCCCACAAGGCATGCCGCAGCGCAGCGGAGGGCGCGCCGACCCCGGGCGCCGGGTCCGCGCCCGGACCCGGTGTCACCTCCGGATCACCGTCCTCAGGACAACCTCAAAACAGGACCCACAGCGTTTCAGCGCCGCCATTGTTCCGCACGCGCGCGTCGCTACACTGCCTGAGGCTTGCTATCACCGGTTCCGACCCCACCCTGCTGGTCTGGTCGGTGCCTTCACGTCGCTCCTTGCGACACTGCATCGCCGTTCCGCGCTTTGGCCACATCGCGCGAGCAGGGCATCGGGCCTTGCAGATGGAGTTCCCCCCGCGAGGTGCACGTGTCCGGTCCCAGTCTTGTCAAGGAAGTAGCCATCGAGAGCCGGGCCGACCTGGTCGAGTTCCTCAGCTCCGGCGTGCGCCCGCGCGAGGACTGGAAGATCGGCACCGAGCACGAGAAGTTCGGCTTCCGCAACGATGACCTGCGCCCGCCCACCTTCGACGGCGATCGCGGCATCGAGGCGCTGCTCAAGGGCCTGACCCGTTTCGGCTGGCAGCCGGTCGAGGAGCATCTGCCCGACCAGCCGGCCCGCGTCATCGCGCTCACCCGCGACCAGGCCTCGGTGTCGCTCGAGCCGGCCGGCCAGCTCGAGCTGTCCGGCGCGCCGCTGGCCAACCTGCACCAGACCTGCAGCGAGACCTCCAGCCACCTCAAGGAAGTGCGCGCGGTCGCCGAGCCGATGGGCCTGGGCTTCCTCGGCATGGGCTTCCAGCCCAAGTGGCGCCGCGACGAGATGCCGTGGATGCCCAAGGGCCGCTACAAAATCATGCGCGAGTACATGCCCAAGGTCGGCTCGCTCGGCCTGGACATGATGACGCGCACCTCCACCGTGCAGGTCAACCTCGACGTCGGCTCGGAAGCCGACATGGTGAAGAAGTTCCGCGTGTCGCTGGCGCTGCAGTCGATCGCGACCGCGCTGTTCGCCGACTCGCCGTTCACCGAGGGCAAGCCCAACGGCTACCTCAGCTACCGCTCGCACATCTGGACCGACACCGACGCCGGCCGCACCGGCCTGCTCGATTTCGTCTTCGAGGACGGTTTCGGCTACGAGCGCTACACCGATTACCTGCTCGACGTGCCGATGTACTTCGTCTACCGCGACGGCCAGTACATCGACGCGTCGGGGCAGTCGTTCCGCGATTTTCTGGACGGCAAGCTGCCGGCCTACCCGGGCCAGCGTCCGCTGCTGCGCGACTGGGCCGACCACAGCACCACCGCCTTCCCGGAAGTGCGCCTGAAGAAATACCTGGAGATGCGCGGTGCCGACTCCGGTCCGTGGAACCGCATCTGCGCGTTGCCGGCGTTCTGGGTCGGCCTGCTC
>DATDBK010000080.1:0-87040 GCA_036524935.1 Lysobacter sp.
TTCGGCGTACTTCACGTCGACGCCGTAGGCCGAGGTGTCCTGCGAGATCACCAGCAGTTCCTTGACGCCGCCCATCGCCAGCTTCTCGGCTTCGCGCAGCACCTGGTCGACCGGGCGGCTGACCAGGTCGCCGCGCATCGAAGGGATGATGCAGAAGCTGCAGCGGTGATTGCAGCCTTCGGAGATCTTCAGGTACGCGTAATGCTTCGGCGTGAGCTTGATGCCGGTGTCCGGCACCAGGTTGAGGAACGGATCGTGCTTGGGCGGAAGCGCCGCATGCACCGCGCTCATCACGCTGCCGTAGTCCTGCGGGCCGCTGATCGACAGCACACCCGGGTGCGCCTGGCGGATCTGCTCGGGCTTCTTGCCAAGGCAGCCGGTGACGATGACCTTGCCGTTCTCGGCGATCGCTTCGCCGATCGCGTCCAGCGATTCGGTAACGGCCGAGTCGATGAAACCGCAGGTGTTGACCACCACCACGTCGGCGTCGTCGTAGGTCTGGACGATGTCGTAGCCCTCCACGCGCAACTGGGTGAGGATGCGTTCGGAGTCGACCAGCGCCTTGGGGCAACCGAGGCTGACGAAACCGACTTTGGGATTGGCTAGGGACATTAAGTGAACCGCGCTGATCAAAAATATGCAGTCGCGCCGAGCGCAGCGAGCGACCTGCTGGCCACGCGCTCGGCGGCTACAGCAGGTCCCTCGCTGCGCTCGGGACGACAGGATGGCTGCGGATTATAGCGCTGGAGCTAGAATCAACTGGCCCCCATGGCGAATTGCGGGGCCAATTGCACCGCGAAACTGAATACGCCAGTCACTCCCGCCAACTGAATGGACCTCAGCCCATGGCCCAATGGATCGATCTGGACACCCCGCACGGCCCGGTCCGGGCCTGGCGCGCCGAGCCCACTGGCCCTTCGCAGGGCGCAGTGATCGTCCTGCAGGAAATCTTTGGCGCCAACGCCCACATCCGCCGCGTGGCCGAACGCTTCGCCGCGGCCGGCTTCATCGCCCTGGCACCGTCGCTGTACGACCCGGTGGCTGCGGGCGTCGAGCTGGGGTACGACGATGCTGGCATGCAACGCGGCTCCGCCCTGCGCAACGAACTGGGCTTCGAGCGCGCCGTCGACATCATCACCGCCGCGGCCGACGAGCTGCATCGCGAGGGGCTGCGCGTGGCGGTGGTCGGCTTCTGCTGGGGCGGCAGCCTGGCGTTCCTGGCCAACACCCGCCTCGGCCTGCCGGCCGTGTCCTATTACGGCGCGCGCACGGTGCCCTTCCTCGACGAAGCGCTGCGCGCGCCGATGCTGTTCCATTTCGGCGAAAACGACAGCAGCATCCCAGGCGAGGCGATCGAGCAGCACCGCCGCAAGCAACCGGCCGCTACCGTCCATGTCTACGCCGGCGCCGGACACGCGTTCAACCGCGACGTCGACAACCACGCCCACCATCCCGCGAGCGCCGAACTGGCTTGGCGCCGTACACTCGACTTCCTGGCGGAGAACCTTCGATGAATCGCTCAGCTAACACGGGCGGCTGGCAACTGCATCCGCAACTGGCCGAAGACACGCATCCGGTCGCCCATCTGGGCCTGAGCGAACTGCGCCTGATGGACGATGCCAACCACCCGTGGCTGATCCTGATTCCGCGCGTTGCCGATGCGGTCGAGCTGGTTGACCTCGACGAGCAGCAGCAAACCACGCTGATGCGCGAGATCGCCGCCGCCAGCCGCGCGCTGCAGGCCGAATTCAAGCCGAACAAGATCAACGTCGCCGCCCTTGGCAATGCCGTGCCGCAGTTGCACGTGCATGTCATCGCACGCTTCCACGACGACATCGCCTGGCCGCGGCCGGTCTGGGGAACTGCCAGCGCGCAGGCCTACACCCCCGAAGCTCTGGTCACGCGGATACAGCAGTTGCAGGGCACCCTGCCGAAGTGAGCCCGGGAGCCGCAGGCAGTCCACCCGGCTGCGACATCGAAGCGCTTGCAGACGATGCCTGGCTGCTCCGTTTCGGCGACCGCCTCGATCCGCAACTCAATGCCCACGTGCACACGGTTGCGCGGCGCCTGCGCGATCACGGCCCGGACTGGTTGCGCGGACTGGTCCCGGCGTTTGCCAGCCTGGGCGTGTTCTTCGACCCGAACATCGACCCGGCGCGCGTCCACGAGGAACTGCTGGCACTGCTTGAAGCGGACGGTGCGACTGCGGTCGATTCCATCGCGCCGTCGATGCGGACGGTGCGGGCCACCACGGTGAAGATTCCCGTCGTCTACGGCGGTTCCTTCGGGCCTGACCTGGAATCGGCAGCGGCCGAACTGGAACTGACGCCCGAGGAGTTGATCGCACGCCACAGCGGCGGCGACTACACGGTGGCGATGATCGGCTTCGCCCCCGGATTCCCCTACCTGGCCGGACTCGATCCGGCGCTGGCCTTGCCGCGCCTGGCGACGCCGCGAGCACGGGTCGCCGCAGGCAGCGTCGCCATCGGTGGCGCGCAGACCGGCATCTATCCGCGCGAAAGCCCCGGCGGTTGGCGCCTGCTGGGACGGACGCCGCGGGTGCTGTTCGATCCTGCGCGCACGCCCCCATCGCTCCTGTTGCCGGGCGACCGCGTGCGCTTCGTCGCCATCGAAGCCGCTCAGTTCGATGCTGGCATCTACGCGGAAAGCGGCGAATGAGCGCGGCCAAGCCCGTCCTGCGCGTGCTCCGCCCCGGCCTGCTCACCACGGTGCAGGACCTCGGCCGAACCGGCTGGCGCCATCTCGGCGTTGCCCGCGCCGGCGCCCTCGATGCCGATGCGGCGAGGCTGGCCAACCGGCTGGTCGGCAACGCCGACGACGACGCCGTGCTGGAACTGACCCTGCACGGGCCGACGCTGCAACTCGATGCGCCGTTGCGCATCGCACTGACCGGTGCCCCGGTGGTGGCGCGATTCGACGGCGAGCCGGTGCCCTGCGGTCGTCCGGTCCTGTTGCCGGCCGGCACGCTCGAGCTCGGCGCGGTCCGCAATGGCGCCCGCGCATGGCTGGCGATCGCCGGGGGCGGTATCGATGTGGCACCCGTGCTCGGCAGTCGCAGCACCGACCTGCGCGGTGGCTTTGGCGGGCTCGACGGACGAGCCCTCCAGGGCGGCGACTGGCTGCCTCTCGCCGCCGCGACACCACCCGAATGCGTGCGCATGCGCGCCGTGCGCTGGTGGATCGATCCGGCCCACGACGACGACCCGCGCGCGCCGATCCGCTACCGGCCTTCGGCGCACGCCTGGTCGGCGCCACTGGCGCGACGCGGCTGGAAGGTCAGCGCCAGCAGCAACCGCCAGGGCTTGCGGTTGCAGGGCGAGGCACTGCCCACGCCGCAAGCCGATGGCATCTCCGAACCGGTTGCGCCCGGCACGATCCAGCTGCCGCCCGACGGCCAGCCGATCATCCTGCTGGCCGATGCCCAGACGGTCGGCGGCTACCCGCGACTGGGCCACGTCATTGCCGCCGATCTGGCGCGGTTGGCGCAGTGCATTCCGGGACAGACCCTGCATTTCGCTCCCTGCGATGCCACCACCGCCCATCGCCTCGCTTGCGCAGCGCGGGCACGGGTCGCCAGAATCGGCGTGATGATCGATGCGAGGTTGCAGGACGCCAACGCGCCCTGAGCCCCACCGGACCTCACCCTTCCAACCTCTTTCCGGAATCCCATGAAATCCAATATCGTCGGCGCGCTGGTGCTGGTCGTCATCGGCACCCTGTTCCTGCTCAACAATCTTGGCTACACCGACATGAGCCTGGGCCGCCTGCTGATGACCTGGTGGCCAGCCGTGCTGATCGTGGTCGGCCTGGGCATGCTGTTCAAGCGCGGCTGAGGCCGCAGCCGGCCATGACGTGAGCAGGCGCATCGACTTCAACTGCGATCTGGGCGAAGGCTGTGGTGACGACGCGGCGATCCTGCCGATGGTCAGCTCCGCCAGCATCGCCTGCGGCGGCCACGCCGGCGACGATGCCACCATGCGCGCGACGTTGCGCCTGTGCCGCGCGCACGGAGTCGTGGCCGGCGCCCATCCCTCGTTCGAGGATCGCGAGCATTTCGGCCGGCGCGCCCTGCCCTTGCCTGCGGCCGACATTGCCCGTGCGGTGAAGGCGCAGATCGAGCGCCTGGCCGCCATCGCTGCCGGGGAAGGCGTGCGCCTGGCGCACGTCAAACCGCACGGCGCGCTCTACAACGTGGCCGCCGACGATCGCGAGGTTGCCGATGCCATCGCCGCCACGGTGAAGGCATTCGACCCGTCGCTGGTGCTGTTCGGGCTGTCGGGCTCGGCGCTGACCGACGCCGGCATCGCGCATGGCCTGCGCGTGGCGCACGAGGTGTTCGCCGAGCGCGGCTACGACCGGCGCGGCCGGCTGCTGCCACGCGGCAGCGAAGGCGCCGTGATCGAATCGCTCGATGCCGCCATCGTCCAGGTGCGGCGACTGGCGACCCGCGGCGAAGTCGTTGCCGACGATGGCAGCGTCGTGGCATTGCGCGCCGACACGCTCTGCCTGCACGGCGACCGCAGCGATGCGGCGCAATTCGCCCGCGCGGTGCGCGCTGCGCTGCAGGCCGATGGGGTCGCGATCGCGCCCGTAACAGCGCCCGTAATGGCCGGGACCACCAAATCGGAACACCCATGAACTACTGGCCCCTCCTCGGCGTCGCCTGGGTCGTCGCTGGTTTCGTCCTGCGCGCCAACCCGGTGATCGTGGTCGTCAGCGCCGGCCTGGTCAGCGGCCTGGCTGCCGGCAAGTCGATGCCGGAGCTGCTGGCCCTGCTGGGCGACAGCTTCGTTTCCAACCGTGCCTTGCTGCTGTTCGCGATGACGCTGCCGACCATCGGCCTGCTCGAACGCGCCGGTCTGCGCGAGCATGCCCTGCAGTGGATCGCGCGCTGGCGCGGGCTCACCCTGGCAAAGCTGCTGATCGTCTACCTCGCCGTGCGCCAGGGCCTGAGCACGCTTGGCCTGATCGACATCGCCGGGCACGCGCAGACCGTCCGCCCGCTGCTGGCGCCGATGTCGGAGTCGGCGGCGAACCGCACGCCCGGACTGCACGAGCATGGGCCGCTGCCGCACGCGGAGGTCCAGCGTGTGCGCGCACTGGCCGCAGCCACCGACAACGTCGGCCGCTTCTTTGGCGAAGACGTCTTCCTGGCCTTCGGTGCGGTGCTGCTGATCCAGGGCTTCTATGCCGAGCACGGCATCGCGCTGGAACCGCTGCAGATCGCGCTGTGGGCGATTCCGACCGCGATTGCCGCATTCGTGATCCATGCCGTGCGCATCGTGTTCTTCCAGCGTGGCCTTGCCCGCCGCACGGCGGCGGCCAGCGTGGAGCGAAGCCGTGCTGTCGATTGAGCACTTCTACGTCCTGCTGGCACTGTTCCTGTTCTTCGCCGGTGGCTGCAACCTGCGCGAAGGCCGCCATGCGCATGCGGCGTTCTGGTCGCTGCTGGGCGTGCTGTTCGCCACCGGCAGGATCGTGCTGGCCGCCAGCAAGGCCGGCAATCCACTGCCTTCGCAGCTTGCTGGCGCTGCGGTCATCGCGCTGGCACTGCTGGCAACGCGCATGCGCCGCGAACACATCGCCGAAGCGCCCGAGGCGCAGCGCCTGGCCTCGGCCCTGCGCCTGGGCCATCGCCTGTTCGTGCCGGCGCTGCTGATCCCGGCCATCACGGTGCTGATCGTGCTGTTCGGAAAGCACGTCGTCATCTTCGGCACGCCGCTGTTCGGCGAGGGCAGCATCACCCTGATCGGACTGGCGCTGGCGTGCGTGCTGTCGGCCCTGGCCGCGGTGGTGGTCACGCGCGAGCGGCGCATGCTTCCCGGCAGCATGCTTTCCGGCAGCCTGCGCGCCGCCAGCGAAGGCCGGCGCCTGCTCGACACGATGGGCTGGGCGGCATTGCTGCCGCTGGTGCTGGCCACCCTGGGCGGCGTCTTTGCTGCCAGTGGCGTCGGCGACGCGGTGGCATCGATCGTCTCGGCCGTCATTCCTGCCGACAGTCGCCTCGCCTGCGTGCTGGCCTACGGGCTGGGGATGGTGCTGTTCACGATGATCATGGGCAATGCGTTTGCCGCGTTCCCGGTGATGACCGCGGGCATCGGCCTGCCGCTGCTGATCCAGCAGCATGGCGCGGAGCCGGCAATCCTCGGTGCGCTGGGCATGCTTACCGGTTACTGCGGGACGCTGATGACGCCGATGGCGGCCAACTTCAACCTGGTGCCGGCGGCGCTGCTGGAACTCGATGACCCCAATGCGGTGATCCGTATGCAGGTCGCGACCGCGGTGCCGTTGCTGCTGGTCAATCTCGTGCTGATGTACTGGTTGGGATTCCGATGAGTGACCGCGCTCCCACCGTCCTGCTCACCGGCTTCGCCCCCTTCGGCGGCGAGGACAGCAACCCGAGCTGGGAGGCGGTGTCCGCGCTCGACGGCGAGCAGATCCTCGGCCATCGCATTGTCACGCGCTGTCTGCCGGTCGAGTTCGGCGCTTCGCTGCAGGCATTGCAGCAGGCACTCGCCGAGGCCGCGCCGGTGCTGGCGATCTGCGTCGGACTGGCCGGGGGCCGCGCGCAGATCGCGCTCGAACGCGTCGCCATCAACGTCGACGACGCGCGCATTGCCGACAACGCCGGCGTCCAGCCCATCGACGAGGCCGTCGTCGCCGGTGGCCCCGCTGCCTACTTCAGCGACCTGCCGATCAAGGCGATGCTGTCGGCGTTGCGTGCGGCCGGCATCCCGGCCGAGGTTTCGCAGACGGCCGGCACCTATGTCTGCAACCACGTCTTTTACGGCCTGATGCACGCGTTGCGAAATGTGCACGGCGTCCGCGGCGGCTTCATCCACATTCCGTATGCTCCCGCGCAGGCTGCGCGACACCCCGGTGCGCCGAGCCTGCCGCCTACGGTGGTGAGCCAGGCCCTGCGCCTGGCGATCGCCACCGCGTTGACCGTCGAACACGATGCCCGCATTGCCGCGGGCGCCACCCACTGAAGGAACACCCCGGATGCGCCAAACCATCATCGCCGCCCTGCTGGCTGCGTGCCTGCTCGCACCTGCCCTGGCGCTGGCCGCCAGCCAGGCCCAGTACGACAAGAAGGCGGCCGAAGCCGCACAGACCGGCCAGCAGACCGTGAGCCTGTACGTCGACGTCGATCTGGGCGCGCGCAAGAATGGCTCGGCGAGCGAACTCAACCAGGCCCACCGCGCGTTCAACGCCAACGGCTACCAGGTGGCGAGCGTGGTGGGTTACACGGAAAACGGCGACCTGCAGGGGTTTTTCGTCACCTACGTCCGGCGCTGACGCGCGAGCCGGTGGCTCGCAGGCAGCATCCCCTCACCCCGTAACGGGGGAGGGGTCGTGCAGATCAGGTGCGCGGCAGCGTCACGCCGACCTGGCCCTGGTACTTGCCACCGCGGTCCTTGTACGAGGTCTCGCAGACTTCGTCGGACTGGAAGAACAGCATCTGCGCCACGCCTTCATTGGCGTAGATGCGCGCAGGCAGCGGCGTGGTGTTGCTGAATTCGAGCGTCACGTGGCCTTCCCATTCCGGCTCGAGCGGCGTGACGTTGACGATGATGCCGCAGCGCGCGTACGTGCTCTTGCCCAGGCACACCACCAGCGTGTCGCGCGGAATCCGGAAGTACTCGACCGTGCGCGCCAGCGCGAACGAATTGGGCGGGATGATGCAGACGTCGCTCTCGATGTCGACGAAGCTGCCGCTGTCGAAATGCTTGGGATCGACGATGGTCGAGTTGATGTTGGTGAAGACCTTGAACTCGCGCGAGCAGCGCACGTCGTAGCCGTAGCTGGACGTGCCGTAGCTGACGATGCGATGGCCATCGGCGGCGGTCTTGACCTGGCCCGGCTCGAACGGCTCGATCATGCCGTGTTGCTCGGCCATGCGACGGATCCAACGGTCGGACTTGATGCTCATGCGGTCTTGGGGGTCCTGGACAACGGGAACGGGGATTGTGTCAGCCGGAGCGGGAACGGGGAACCGCCTGGCGACCCGGTGATTACAGCAGCGACACCGACAGCGGGGTCGCCACCTGCGGTCGCCTGGCCAGCTCGACCGCGATGCGCCGGGCCGTGACGCGGTAGGCGTGGGCGGCGGCGCTGTCAGGCGCGGCGGCAACCACCGGCACGCCGGCATCGCCCTGCTCGCGGATCGCGATTTCCAGCGGCAGGCTGCCCAGCAGCGGCACGCCGTACTGCGCCGCCATGCGCTGGCCGCCGCCCTCGCCGAACACGTGCTCGGCGTGGCCGCAGTTCGAGCACACGTGCACCGCCATGTTCTCCACCAGGCCCAGCACCGGCACGTGCACCTTTTCGAACATTTTCAACGCCTTGCGGGCATCGAGCGTGGCCACGTCCTGCGGGGTTGTGACGATGACCGCGCCGGCCACGGGGATCTTCTGCGCCAGGGTCAGCTGGATGTCGCCGGTGCCCGGCGGCAGGTCGACGATGAGGTAGTCGAGTTCGCCCCAGCGGGTTTCGTTGAGCAACTGTGTCAGTGCCGAGGTCGCCATCGGCCCGCGCCAGATCATCGGCGTGTCCTGCTCGACCAGCAGCCCGATCGACATCGCCTCCACGCCGTGCGCGCGCATCGGCTCGATGGTCTTGCCGTCGGGGCTGTCAGGTCGGCCGGACAGGCCGAGCATGGTCGGGATGCTGGGGCCGTAGATGTCGGCATCGAGCACGCCGACCCGGGCGCCTTCGGCCGCCAGCGCCAGGGCGAGGTTGACGGCGGTGGTCGACTTGCCGACGCCGCCCTTGCCGGAACCGATCGCGATCAGGTTGCGCACGCTGGGCATCGGCGTGACGTTGGGCTGCACCGCATGCGAAACGATGCGCGAATGCAGTTCCAGCCGCGCCAGCTGGCGGCCCTCGGCCGCCACGGCGGCGGCGACTTCCGTCTCCAGCCACGGGCGCAGGGCGATGCAGGGAAAGCCGGTCACGATCTCGACCACGACCCGCCCGTCGGCGTCGACGGCACGGATGCGGGCGCCGGTATCGCCTAGGGTCACATCGGTTTCAGGGACGCGCAGGGCGGCGACTCGGGCTTGCAGGGACTCACTCACGACAGCGACCTAGACCTTTCTTCGATGCGGCATTGCCCGGGGCCGCCATGTTACGTGCAATTGCCTGGCTGCCCCGGAATCGGACCGTCAACGGTCGCCGGATGCGGCCAAATACGGTCATTGCCAAAGGCTCCACCCGGTCCGGTCCATACGCCAACGGATGCGGTATAAAGGTCCGCAACCGCACTTCGGGTGCGGGTCGAAAAGCGAAGCGAACCAAGATCCGAATACATCCCTGGGAGGGGACTCATGCGTACGAAGTTGCTTGCCCTGCTGTTCCTGGCCGCCCTGCCGCTCACCAACGCGCTCGCCCAGACGCCGGCGCCGGTCGGTCACTGGACCACCATCGACGACAAGACCCAGAAGCCCAAGTCGATCGTCGAGATCTACCAGGCCAAGGACGGCAGCCTTGCCGGACGGGTCAGCGACGTCCTGCAGTCCGACCGCGGTCCGAATCCGGTCTGCGACAAGTGCTCGGGCGACCGCAAGGACAAGCCGGTCAAGGGCATGGTGATCCTGTGGGGCATCAAGCAGAAGGGCGACACCTGGGAAGGTGGCCAGATCCTCGATCCGGCCAGCGGCAAGGTCTACTCGGTGAAGGTCACGCCGGTCGATGGCGGCAAGAAGCTGGAGGTCCGCGGTTTCATGGGCTTCTCGCTGCTGGGTCGCACGCAGACCTGGGTGCGCAAGTAATTGCACGTCCCCTCTCCCGCTCGCGGGAGAGGGCCGGGGTGAGGGCCCCGTAGAAGTACGGAATCGGGGAGCGGGGATTCACGCATGCGATAATCCCCCGCTCTTTACGCGTCCCGGCCCCCCATGTCCCGCGAGTTCGTAGTTTCCTGCGCCCTGCCCTATGCCAACGGGCACCTGCACCTTGGCCATCTGGTGGGCTATACCCAAGCCGACATCTGGTGCCGCGCGCAGCGAATGAGCGGCAACAAGGCCTGGTACGTCTGCGCCGATGACACCCACGGCACGCCGATCATGCTCGCCGCCGAAAAGGCCGGGCAGTCGCCGGAAGCCTTCATTGCCGGCATGCAGGCCAGCCACGAGCGCGATTTCGCCGACTTCGGCGTCGCCTTCGACCACTACGACTCGACCAACTCGGCGCGCAACCGCGCGTTGACCGAGGCCATCTACGCCAAGCTCGACAACAACGGCCACATCAGCCGCCGTTCGGTCGCGCAGCTTTATGACCCGGTCAAGGGCATGTTCCTGCCCGACCGCTACGTCAAGGGCATCTGCCCAAACTGCGGCACGCCCGACCAGTACGGCGACAACTGCGAGAACTGCGGGGCGACCTATTCGCCGAGCGAGCTGAAAGAGCCGCGCTCGGTGGTCAGCGGCGCGACGCCGGAGCTGCGCGAGTCCGAGCATTTCTTCTTCGAGGTCGGCCAGTTCGATGCCTTCCTGCGCCAGTGGCTGTCCGGCGACGTCGCCGGAGCGGGCGTGAAGGCCAAGCTGCAGGAGTGGCTGGACGCCGAAGGCGGCCTGCGCGCGTGGGACATTTCCCGCGATGCGCCCTACTTCGGTTTCCAGATCCCCGGCCATCCGGGCAAGTACCTGTACGTCTGGCTGGATGCGCCGATCGGTTACCTGTCGAGCTTCCAGGCGCTGTGCGAGCGCGAGGGGCTGGACTTCTGGTCCTACCTCACCCGTGACAGCCAGGCCGAGCTGCATCATTTCATCGGCAAGGACATCGTCAACTTCCACGGCCTGTTCTGGCCGGCGGTGCTGCACGGTGCCGGCTTCCGCGCGCCGACCCGGCTGCACGTCAACGGTTACCTCACCGTCGATGGCGCCAAGATGTCGAAGTCGCGCGGCACCTTCGTGATGGCACGCGCCTACCTCGATGCCGGCCTCGACCCCGAGGCGCTGCGTTACTACTACGCGACCAAGACCAGCGGCGGCGTCGACGACCTCGACCTGAACCTGGCCGATTTCACCGCGCGCGTGAACTCCGATGTCGTGGGCAAGTTCGTCAATCTCGCCAGCCGCTGCGCCGGCTTCATCGAGAAGCGCTTCGACGGCCAGCTTGCCGATGCGCTGCCCGACGCGGCGATGTACACACGCTTCGTCGCGCAGCTGGCGCCGATCGCGGAGGCCTACGCGCGCAACGAGGCGGCGACCGCGGTGCGCCTGACCATGGCCCTGGCCGACGAGGCCAACAAGTTCATCGACGAGCACAAGCCGTGGGTGCTGGCCAAGCAGGAAGGCGCGGGCGCGCAACTGCAGTCGGTCTGCACGCAGGGCCTGAACCTGTTCCGCGTGCTCAACGCCGCGCTTCGCCCGGTGCTCCCGCGCGTCACCGCTCAGGCGGAAACCTTCCTCGCCGCGCCCGTCGCGCAGTGGGGCGACCTGGCCTCGCCACTGCTCGCGCACCGCATCGGCAGCTACACGCCGCTGTTCACCCGAATCGACCCCAAGCACATCGAGCACATGATCGACGCATCCAAGGAATCGCTGAAGCCCGAGCCCAACCAGGCCGCCGCCGACACCGGCCCGAAGACGACCGCAGCTGCGGCAAAGGTCGAGAAGGCCGCAGCCCCGGCACCGGTTGCCGCCGGCGCGACGATCGCCATCGACGACTTCGCAAGGCTCGACCTGCGCGTCGGCAAGGTGCTGGCGTGCGAGTTCGTCGAGGGCTCCGACAAGCTGCTGCGCTTCGAACTCGATGCCGGCGAGCTGGGCAAGCGCCAGATCTTCTCCGGCATCCGCGGTTCCTACGGCGAACCGGAAACCCTGGTCGGCCGCAGCGTGGTGTTCATCGCCAACCTGGCGCCGCGCAAGATGCGCTTCGGCATCAGCGAGGGAATGATCCTGTCGGCCGGCTTCGACGGTGGCTCGCTGTTCCTGCTCGACGCCGACGGCGGTGCCGAGCCGGGCATGCCGGTGCGCTGACGCTGCCCGTAGGAGCGAGCTTGCTCGCGATCAGCGTGACAGCCAAGGCCAGCGCCTGATCGCGAGCAAGCTCGCTCCTACGCAAACGAATGAACGCAGACCTGATCGAACGCCTGGATCGCATCCTGCCGCAGACCCAATGCGGCCAGTGCGGCTATGCCGGGTGTCGCCCCTATGCCGAAGCCATGGCAGCGGGCGAGGCGGAGGTCGATCGTTGTCCGCCCGGCGGCGATGCCGGCGCGCGCGCCCTGGCGCGCCTGCTTGGCGTGAAAGCGCGGCCGTTTGACCGCTCGCGCGGCGAGCACAAGCCGGCCCAGATCGCGCTGATTGTCGAGGCCGACTGCATCGGTTGCACCAAGTGCATCCAGGCCTGCCCGGTGGACGCCATCATTGGCGCATCCAAGCACATGCATACGGTCATCGAGCCGTTGTGCACCGGTTGCGAGTTGTGCGTGCCGGCCTGTCCAGTCGATTGCATCGTGTTGCTGCCGGCCTAGGCGCAGGCTTCGCTCGCCAGCGAGCTGGCTCCTACAGGGCGAGCTGCTGCTCGTTGCACGCCGAGCACACGCGCTCGACCTTGTAACCCTTCTCGCGCAGCTTGCCGACGATGCCGTCGGTACCGAGAAGGTGCAGCGCGCCGACAACGACCAGGGTGTCGCCCTTCTTCACGCCGTCGAGCATGCCCTGGATCTGCGGCATCCACGCCTGGTTGCGTTCGACGTTGATCATCCGGTACGTCTGCGGCGTCTTGTCGCGCATCTCTTCGCGGGTGAGCTTGTCCAGGCGGGCGACGTCGCCGTCGCGCCAGGCCGAGTGGACGTCGTTGAGCTGGGACGGCATCTCCAGCGGCTTGTCGAGGAATTCCTTCAACGAGGCGATCTGCTCGTCCATCGGCGAGGAATCGAGCACCTGCAACTGGGTGTCGATCGACTCCAGGCCCGCGGTCGGCTTGTTGCTCTGCGCTGCGCGCTGCATGAGGTACTGGTCCATGCCCCGCTCCGGGCTGAAGCCCAGTTGCTGCGACATGCCCAGCATCAGCGACAGGTTGATGAACCACGGTTCGTAGCCATCGAACTGGGCGATGGAGGCCCCGCGCTGGGCGAGGATGCGATTGAACTTCTCGCGCAACGCCGCCGGCAGCACCTGGGTGAGCGTGCGGCCGTCGCTGTAGCCCGCGGCGGTCAGGAATTTCTGCGCCATCGCCGGGTCGAGCATCTGTTCCGGCGGCACCTCGAAGACCACCTTGTCGGAGGCGGCGAAGACGCTGTCGATCTCGGGCGACAGCGGATAGTCGTCGCTCTTGAGCAGGTGGAACGAACCGAGCAGGTAGACCGCGTTGTCGGCGTCGGACACCTTCCACAACAGCGGCAGCGGCGGCGCCGCCTTCGTCGCGCCGACTGCCGGTTCCGGTGCCCGTGCCGGCGTGGCGGCCCGCTCGACGGCAAGCGCCACCGAGGCCAGCCCGGCGACAGCCATCAGGGTCAGGCAGAACATCTTCAGGCGACGCATCGGAACGGTTTCCTTCGGCTTTGTGAGCGCGCGGCTTTGTGGGAGCGCGGTGAGGACGGTGGGATCAGGGCGCCAGATGCGCGTAGGTCTTCTCGCCGGCGTTGACCACCAGGTCGAGGCGGTTTTCCGGCGGCGGCAACGGGCAGGTCGCGAACGCGGTGAACGCGCACGGCGGGTTGTAGGCCTGGTTGAAGTCGAGGATCACGCGCGAGTCGGTGCCTGGCTTGGGCGCATCGAGGAAGCGCCCGGCCGGATAACTGCCATGGCCACTGGTGCGATCGGCGAACACCAGGAACAGCGTGTCGTCGCCTTCGTCCAGCGCTTCGATCCGGTACGGCTTGCCGTCGCGCTCGAATTCGAGCGCGCCGGGATTGGGCACTTCTTCGGTGATCCCGATGATGTTGGCGATCGGAAGCGTCTTGCCCGGCGGATGCGGGACGTAACGGGCTTCGATTTTCCAGTCGCTGCTGGCCGGCCAGTACTCCAGGCCACGGAAGCCGGTCCGCCCCGGGTTGTCGGCATGCTTGACGCGCAGTGCGAAGCGCTCGCCGCGCTTGATCACCGTGACCAGCCCCTTGCCTTCGTCGAATGCCAGCACGCTGGGCCCGGTCGGCGAATCGTCTGCACGCAGTTCGGCGGTGCCCTGCAAGGGCTGGCCGTCGAGGGTCAGGGCCAGGCCCTTCTCCGGCACGAAACGCAGGCGGCCATTGTTGAGGTCGATCATGCCGAAGTGCGGCGGACCAACCGTCAGCTGGATGCCATTGCCGGCCGAGGAGCCGATGTAGTGCGGGCCCGGATCGACCCAGTGCAGGCCGACCACGCTGGTCCAGCCGTCGGGCTTGGTCAGCTCGGCCACGCGCTGGCTGCGCCACAGCTCCAGATCGCGCGCGAACGCCACCTGGGTGGCCTGGTCCTTCGCCACTTTGGCAGCGTCTTCGACAGGCTTGCTGCATGCCGTCGCCGCCGCGATCACGGCCAGGATCAGAACCGTCTTCCCGACAGCACGTTTTGCAACCGCACGTTTCGCAAATGCCGACATTCAACGTCCTCGCAGGAACCAGCGATCGATTTCGGGAAGGGTAAAGCGTGCCCAGGTCGGGCGACCATGGTTGCACTGTCCGGAGCGCTCGGTGGCTTCCATCTCGCGCAGCAGGGCATTCATTTCGGGCAGCGTCAGGCGGCGGTTGGCGCGCACCGCGCCGTGGCAGGCCATCGTCGCCAGCAGCTCGTCGCGGGCAGCGGACACGCGCCGCGATTGGCCATGCTCGCGCAGGTCGGCCAGGACGTCACGCAGCAGCGCCTCGACATCGCCGTGGGCGAGCAGCGCCGGCACGCTGCGCAGGGTCAGCGATTGCGGGCCACTGCGGGTGACCTCGAAGCCGAGCGCGGCGAGCGTGTCGCCTTCGCGCTCGGCCACTTCGGCCTCGCGCTCCGACACCGCGATCGTGGCGGGCACCAGCAGCGGCTGCGTGCGCAGGCCTTCGCCGTCGTGGGCGGTCTTGAGCTTCTCGTAGCCGATGCGCTCGTGCGCGGCGTGCATGTCGATGACGATCAGGCCTTCGGCGGTCTCGGCCAGCACGTAGATGCCGTGCAGCTGCGCGATCGCGTAGCCCAGCGGCGGCAGCGTGCTGTCGTCGCCGCGAGGCATCGGCGCAGGCGCCATCGCCAGCGTCGATGCCTGGGCGCCGGAATAGAGCGCGGCGTAACCCGAACGCGTCTCGGCCACCTGCATCGGCAGGGGCGATTGCTCCTGGCGCCAGAACGCGGGCGCGGCGTTGCCAGGGCCTCCGGCCCCAACCGGCGCCTGCATGCCCCAGTCCGGGGTTGCAGCCACTCCCTCGTATGCTCCAGCCGGGTTTGGCACGGTGCCGGCGCGCGTTTCCGCCAGCGCGGTCTGCAACGTGCGATAGACAAAGTCGTGGAGCAAGCGCGCGTCGCGGAAGCGCACCTCGTGCTTGGCCGGGTGCACGTTGACGTCGACGCGGCGCGGGTCGAGTTCGAGGAACAACACGTACGCCGGCTGGCGCCCGTGAAACAGCACGTCGGCATACGCCTGCTTGATCGCATGGGCGATGCTGCGGTCGCGCACGGCGCGGCCATTGACGTAGAGGTACTGCTGGTCGGCGCTGGCGCGGTTGTAGGCAGGCTGGGCGATCCAGCCATGCAGGCGCAGCCCCTGCCCCGACCCCATCGTGTGCGAACCACCGGAATGGTCGATGCGCAGCACGTTGCGTGCGAACTCCTCGCCGAGCGCTTCGTGCAGGCGCACTTCCGACAACAGGTCGCCCTCGCCCTTCCAGCGTCGCGATGGCTTGCCGTTGTGGGAAACGCGCAGCTCGACATCCGGGCGTGCCAGTGCGAGCTGGCGCAGCCATTCCTCGATGTGGCCAAGCTCGGTGCGTTCGGCCTTGAGGAACTTGCGACGTGCCGGCACGTTGAAGAACAGGTCACGCACTTCGACCGTGGTGCCCTGCGGGTGCGGCTTGGGCACCACCGCCCCGATGCGACCGCCTTCCACGTCGAGCGTCGCCGCGTGGTCGTTGCCGGCGCGACGCGACGTCAGCGCGAAGCGGCTGACCGAAGCGATCGACGGCAGCGCCTCACCACGGAAGCCGAGCGTGGCGACGCCTTCGAGGTCGTCGAGCGATGCGATCTTGCTGGTGGCGTGACGCTGGATGGCCAGCGGCAGTTCGTCGGCGGCGATGCCGCCGCCGTCGTCGCGGATGCGGATCAGGCGCACGCCGCCCTCTTCCAGGTCGATGTCGATGCGGCGCGCACCGGCGTCGAGCGCATTCTCCACCAGTTCCTTGACCACGGACGCCGGGCGCTCGATGACCTCGCCTGCCGCGATCTGGTTGATGAGGGTGTCGGGGAGTTGGCGGATCGTCACGGACTGGGCGACGCAGGACTGCGTCGTCGGAGGAATCGTTGCAGATGATAGCCGACGCGGACCACGTTCCGAGGGCGCGGCACGCTCGGTGTGGAAAGGAGCCCGCTGGTGACCGGCGAAACCGGTACGGACGCGCCTTTCGCCAGCAAGCCGGCGCCTAAGCCTGCCTGGGCCAGGATGGCCCTAGGGGCTGCCGCCACCGGCTCCGACGTCTGCAGTCACGTAGGTCGCATCGGCGCGCGCGGCGTACAGCGTGCCCGGCGGCGGCTGGCGGGTGAAGTAGGTGTTGACGCCATCGAGCACGGCGCGCGCCAGGTTGCGCTGGTGCGCGGGATCGATCAGGCGACGCTCTTCCTCCGGGTTGGAGATGAAGGCGGTCTCGACCAGCATCGCCGGCATGTCGGAGGTGCGCAGCACGGCGAAATTGGCGCGCTCGATGTGCGGCTTGTGGTTGCTGCCGACGCGCTTGAGGCCGTCCAGGACGTGCCCGGCAGCGTCTTCCGACGCCTTCATGTGCCCGCTCTGGGTGAGGTCAAGCAGCACCGACGCAAGCGTGTTGCTGGTCTGTTCCAGGCGCACGCCGCCAATCAGGTCGGAGGAGTTTTCCTTGTCGGCGAGCCAGCGCGCACGCTGCGAGGACGCGCCCTTGAGCGACAGCACGTACACCGACGATCCCTTGGCCGCGCGGTTCTCGGCGGCATCGGCATGGATCGAGATGAACATGTCGGCCTTGGCCTGGCGTGCCAGCTGCGCGCGTCGCGGCAGCGGGATGAACACGTCGTTGTCGCGCACCAGATAGGACTTGAGGCCAGGCGTGGCGTTGATCTGGCGGGAGAGCTCGCGGGCGATCGCCAGGGTCACGTCCTTCTCGCGCTTGCCCGACGGGCCCAGCGCACCGGGATCCTGGCCGCCGTGACCTGCATCGATCGCGATCACGAGCGGACGCATGCCGCGGCCGCGCATCACGTCCTTCATGGTCTTGACCGGCGCCTGGCCGGGCACGGGTGCGGGCACTGCCGCCACTGCCGCTGAGGGCGGCGGCGGTGTCGCTGCCGCGACGGAAGCGCCCGGCATCAGCGTTGGCTGGCCGGTGGCGATGCGGGTCGGGACGCCGGTGGCGACGGTCGTGGGCACCTGCTGCGGCGACGGCACCTGCTGCGGCGATGGCATCTGGGCGATCGGGGTTGCCGCGGGCGAGGTGCTGGCGGCGGCAGGCGCATCGCTGGCCCCGCCGCGACCGGCAACGATCGCGGAGATGAGTCGGGTCGTGGCCTCGGACGAGGCCGCGCTCACGTCGCCCGGCGAAGGCGTCGGCGAGGCAGCGACCGCGGCGGCCGGGACCGACGAGGACGGCGCGGTCGCGACCGGAGCCGACGGCAATGACGTGGAGGGCGACATCGACGGCGGCGTTGCCGTCGTCGATGCAGGCGTCGGAATCGCGGCAGCCGGCGCGGCGACAGTCGCGATGCCCTCGACCGGCTCGGCGCCGTCGCCCGGCCATTCCAGGACCAGGCGCGGGCCATTGCCGCCCTGCTCGATCCGCGGCTTGAGCACCGTCACCGGCTGCGACAGGTCAAAGACGATGCGCGACGTGCCCGGGGCCGGCTGG
Organism: Lysobacter sp.; assembly: GCA_036524935.1. Classification (GTDB taxonomy): domain Bacteria; phylum Pseudomonadota; class Gammaproteobacteria; order Xanthomonadales; family Xanthomonadaceae; genus Lysobacter_J. Next base: position 18,011 of record DATDBK010000080.1, read on the forward strand.
CCGGTGCGAACCGAACGGACCACGCCCGCGCTGGCGGGAAGCTTGAAATTCCGGGCCAGGGTCGATGCCGGCAGGTCCACGACCAGACGGTCCGGTCCCTTGAGGCTGATGACCTTGAACTCGCCGGCGCCATCGAGGGCGATTTCGGCGCGGGTGCCGGTGGCGCCGGCACTGAGCTCCAAGCCTTTGATTTCACTGGCGTGAGCCAGATTCCAGGCGAGGGCAGCGAGCAGCGCAATGCCGAGCAGAAACTTCTGGACGGTGGCGGCCTTTACGCGCATGGCCCGTAGTCAACCACCGGATCAAGGAATTTGCAAGCACTTTTCCCTTACGAATCCAAGACCTGCCGGACTTTCCTGTGAAACCATTCAGGAGTCCGCCGCAACCTCGTGCCGGACGGACAACCGGCCCAGCCATTCCTCCCCGACCGCCGTCCCCGGCCGCAACCGGGCCCGCCGCCCCTGCCCGTGCATGGCCAGATCAACCGTGAGGTCGGGCCGCGGCAAGGCGCCGGTGCCACGTTCGGGCCATTCGACCAGCCACAACCGAACTTCGGCGCCGTCGAGCCCGAGGAATTCGAGTTCACCAGGATCGGCGATGCGATACAGATCCAGATGCCACGCTTCGCCACCGTCGGCGAGTGGATAGCGCTCGACGAGTGTGTAGGTCGGACTGCGGATCGAACCTTGCACACCCAGTGCGCGCAGCAACGCGCGTGCAAGTGTCGACTTTCCCGCACCCAGGTCGCCATGCAGATGCACGACCGCATTCGCCGGTCGTGTCCGCGCAAGCTGCGCGCCGAGCGCATCGGTCGCATCGGCATTGGCCAACAGGATTTCATTCATCGCATCCACGCTCCCCTGCAACACGCATCAACGCTCCGGATTGACGAAGTGGCGCAACCACGGCATCAGGTCGCTCGGCAACAATCCACGCTCGCCGCCCTCGTGCGCGGCCGCATCGCCTGCTGCCGCGTGCAACAACGCGCCCGCGCCCGCCGCATCAAAAGCAGCAAGCCCCTGCGCACGCAACGCAGCGATGACGCCGCTGAGCACATCGCCCATCCCACCCACGGCCATGCCGGGATTTCCTGCCGCGATCACGCGGGGTGTTTCGTGTGGTGCGGCGACTATCGTGCCCGCGCCCTTGAGCACCACCACGCATGCATAGCGATCGCACAGCGCTCTGGCAGCAGCGAAGCGATCGCGCTGCACGTCGGCGGTGGTGGTGCCAAGCAGCCGCGCGGCTTCCCCCGGGTGCGGGGTCAACACCGCGTCTGCGGGCAATGCAAACGGATGCGTCGCCAGCAGGTTCAACGCATCGGCATCGAGCAGCAATGGCTTGGCACTGGCGACCGCGCGCTCGTAAAGACCGCGCCCCCAAGGGTGCTGGCCAAGGCCGGGGCCCAGCGCGATCGAGCCTGCGCGATCCAGCGCCGGTTGCAACGCTTCGGCATCGGCAACGTGATGCACCATCGCCTCGGGCACCCGCGCGAGCAGCGCGGTGACATGCTCGGCGCGCGTGGCGACCTCGACCAGCCCGGCGCCACTGCGCAGTGCAGCGTGTGCGCACAATACGATCGCGCCACCGCTTCCGAGTTCGCCACCGATGCACAGCACGCGTCCGTTGCTGCCCTTGTGGCTGTCGCGACGTCGCGGCGCCAGCCAGTGTGCCAGCGCCATCGGCATCAGCCGTTGCGCGTGCAACGCGATGCCATCGAAGCAGTCCGCGGGGATCTCAAGAGTCGCCAGCGTCAGCGCGCCGACGTGATCAAGCGCGGCGCCGGTGCGCAGACCGGCCTTGCTTGCCATGAACTCGACGGTGCGCGCGGCGACGACGGCGGCGCCCATGACGCAGCCGCGATCGGCATCGATGCCGCTCGGGACATCCAGCGCCAGTACCGGCGCGGCCTGCGCGTTGATCGCCGCGATCAGCGACTGCGTCGGCTCGTCAGGCTCGCGCGACAGGCCGATGCCGAACAACGCATCGACCACCACATCGGCCGGCGGCAACGCGCCTTCGAACAATGCGACCGCGCCGCCGACGGCAAAGAAATCCTGTGCCGCGCGGCGGGCCAGATCGCCCCTCGGCGACTGGCCGGGCAGATGCACGACCTCGACCTGGCGGCCCGATTGGCGCGCATGCCGCGCCAGCACGTAGCCATCGCCGCCGTTGTTACCGGGCCCACAGACGACCACGACCCGCTGTGCCTGCGGCCAGTGCGTGAGCAGCTCGCGCCAGGCGGCCCGGCCGGCCCGCTCCATCAGCCCGAAGGCGTCGCCCAGCGCCTGCGCCGCCCGCGCTTCGACCGCGCGCAGGGCTGCGGCATCGTAGAGCGCGTCGGCGAACACGCCTGAAAGCGGCACGGCATCGTGTGGCATCACGTGATTCTATACTTGTGCATCGTGAAGTCCCCCGCCGCCCCGTTGTCCACCCTGCCCGTCGCGACGCCCGACCATGCCGCGCTCGCCGAGCGCGTGCGCGATCTGGCGCGCGAGTTCGGTTTCCAGCGCTGTGGAATCACCGACATCGAACTGGGCCAGGACGAAGCGCACCTGCGCGACTGGCTCGCGCAGGGCCTGTACGGTTCGATGGACTGGATGGCACGCCACGGCGACCTGCGCGCACGCCCCGACGAACTCCACCCGGGCACGGTGCGGGTGATCTCGGTCGGACTCGACTACGGCCGCGACGGCGACGAGGCGTGGGCCACGCTGGACGACAGCGAGCGCGCCTACGTCGCCCGCTACGCATTGGGCCGCGACTACCACAAGCTGATGCGCCAGCGTCTGCAACGCCTCGCCGACCGCATCGCCGAAGAGGTGGGTCCGTTCGGCCATCGCGTCTTCGTCGACTCGGCGCCGGTGCTCGAACGCGCGCTCGCCCGCAACGCCGGCCTGGGCTGGATCGGCAAGCACACCTGCCTGATCGACAAGGACGGCGGTTCGTTCTTCTTCCTCGGCGAAATCTACGTCGACCTGCCCTTGCCGATCGACACGCCGGCCAGCGCGCACTGCGGTACCTGCCGCAAATGCATCGACATCTGCCCGACACAGGCCATCATCGCGCCGTACCGGCTCGACGCGCGTCGCTGCATCGCCTACCTCACCATCGAGCATGAAGGGTCGATTCCCGAGGAGCTGCGCCCGCCCATCGGCAACCGCATCTTCGGCTGCGACGACTGCCAGCTCATCTGCCCCTGGAACAAGTTCGCCAAGCGCACCGACGAGGCCGACTTCCGCGCGCGCAACGACCTCGACAAGGCGTCGCTGCTGCAGCTGTTCGCATGGGACGAAGCGGAGTTCCTGCAACGGACCGAAGGCACTGCCATCCGCCGCAGCGGGCACGAGCGCTGGCTGCGCAACATCGCGGTCGCACTGGGAAATGCGCGCACCAGCCCGGAGCTGATCGCCGCACTGAAGGCGCGGCGCGAAACGTCGAGCCCGATGGTGCGCGAACACATCGAATGGGCGCTGCGGCGGCATCACGCCGCCTGAGCGCCGATCGGCCCCTAGCGCAATTGCGCCAGCAACTCCCGGGTCACCGGATCATCGGCCTGTGCATCCCCGGCCAGCGCCGGCAGCAGGCGGCTGGCGACCTGCTTGCCCAGTTCCACGCCGAACTGGTCGAAGGCGTTGATGCCCCAGATCACCGACTGCAGGTACACGCTGTGCTCGTACAGCGCGAGCAGCGCGCCAAACGACTGCGGCGTCAACGCATCGAGCAGGATCATCGTGCTCGGGCGGCCACCGGCGTACGCGCGGTGCGGGTCGTCGCTGGCCTGGCCGTTGGCGAAGGCTTCGGTCTGCGCCAGCAGGTTGGCCTGCAGCGCGCGATGGTTGTCCGGGTACGGCGCATCGGAGCGGACCACGCCGATGAAGTCGGCCGGAACGATCGACGTGCCCTGGTGCAGCGCCTGGAAGAAGCTGTGCTGGGTGTCGGTGCCGGCACCGCCCCACCACACCGGCACGGTGTCGACGGTGACCGCCGAGCCATCGGTGCGCACCGACTTGCCCAGGCTTTCCATCACCAGCTGCTGCAGGTAATTCGACAGCAGCTTCAGGCGCTCGTCGTAGGCGAGCACGGCCTGCGTGGCGTAGCCGAGGGCGTTGCGGTTCCAGATCGCGGTCAACGCATGCCACGCCGCGAGGTTCTGCGGCAACGGCGTATCGAGGACATGCGCGTCCATCTGCGAAGCACCGTCGAGCATCGCTTCGAAGGCGTCCATGCCGATCGCCAGCGCGATCGGAAAACCGACGGCGGACCACAGCGAGTAGCGACCACCGACCCAGTCCCACATCGGCAGGATGCGTTCGGGCGGAATGGCAAATGCCTCGGCCGCGCGCTCGACGTTCGCCGAGACCGCGTACAGGCGTTCGGTGCCGCCCAGCCAGTCGCGCAGGATCGCGCCGTTGAGCAGCGTCTCCTGCGTGCCGAAGGTCTTGGAGATCAGCACCGCGGCCGTGCAGCGCGGATCGAGGCCGGCAAGCACGCGCTGGGCGGCGTGGCCGTCGACATTGGAAAGGAAATGGACGCGGAAGCGCCCCGGCGCGGCGCCGGTGAGCGCATCGACTGCCAGGCGCGGGCCAAGGTCGGAACCGCCGATGCCGACGCTGACGATGTCGGTGACATCGCTCGCCGCCAGTGCATCTACCAGCGCGCGCATGCGGGTGCGTGCCTCCAGCGCCTGCGCGTGCGCGGCTCGCGCCACCGGCGACGACGACACGTCGCCGCGCAGCGCGGTGTGCAGCACGCTGCGGCCTTCGGTCAGGTTGATCTTCTCGCCGTCGAACAGCGCCTGCAGCTTCTGCCGCACACCGGCCTGCTCGGCCAGTTCGAACAGCGCCGCGAGCGCGTCGCGGTCGTAGTGCTGGCGGGCGAAGTTGGCATACAGCGGACCAACGCGCAGGGCGAATGCCTGCGCGCGCGCCGGGTCGGCGGCGACGAGATCCTTCAGCGGGGTCTGGATGACGCGCCCTGCCTGGGCGCGAAGACGGCTCAGACGGGCATCGGCATCCATGCGGCTCAGGCTGCCTGGGCCGGCATCGAACGGTTGGTGTGCGTCAGCGCGTTGTGGCGATCGACGTACACCAGGGTCGGCTTGTACTTGGCTGCCTCGGCCTCGTCGCAGACGCCGTAGGCGCAGATGATCACCAGGTCGCCGGGCTGCGCGCAGTGGGCGGCGGCACCGTTGACCGAGATCACGCCGCTGCCCTCTTCGCCGCGGATGGCGTAGGTGACGAAGCGCTGGCCGTTGTTGACGTTGTAGATGTGGATCTGCTCGTACTCGCGGATACCCGAGATGTCGAGCAGGCGCCCGTCGATCGCGCACGAACCTTCGTAGTGAAGCTCGGCGTGGGTCACGGTGGCGCGGTGGATCTTGGCCTTGAGTACGTTCAGCTGCATGTGTATGGCTCCGGCCGCGGGCATGCGGACGCGTCAGACCGCAAGTCTAGCAGCGCATGGCGCAGTGCAACATCTCCCGGACCACCGGATTGGCACCGCCGGTGGAACGGTTCAGATCGCCGGGGACGGCAGTCTCAGGCCTCGAATTCGAGGTTGTCGATGAGCCGCGTCCGGCCCAGCCGGGCCGCGATCAGGGCGACCTGGGTGCCGCCCTCGCCGTCGGCCGGATCGGTCAGGTCCTGGCGCCGGACAACGGCGTAGTCAGGAACGAAACCTTCCGCCTCGAGGCGCTTGATCGCCTCCGCTTCGACCGACGCGCGCGGCGTGCCGGCGGCGACGGCATCGCGCATCGCCAGCAGGCAGCGATGGATCGCCGCCGCACGGACGCGCTCGTCCGCGGACAGGTACTGGTTGCGCGAACTCATCGCCAGGCCACTGTCCTCGCGGACGATGGCGGCGCCGACCAGCTCGATCGGGAACGCCAGGTCGCGGACCATGTAGCGGATCACCGCCAGCTGCTGGTAATCCTTGCTGCCGAACACGGCGACGTGCGGCTGGATCTGGTTGAACAGGCGCGCGACCACCGTGGCGACACCATCGAAATGGCCCGGGCGGTGCGCGCCTTCGAGCGTCGTGGTGATGCCCGGCACCTGCACGCGCACGTTCGCCTCGACGCCATAGGGGTACATCGTCTCCACCTCGGGCAACCACATCACGTCGCAACCGGCCGAATCCAGCCCGCGTGCATCGGCGTCGGGCGTGCGCGGGTACTGGGCGAAGTCCTCGTTGGGGCCGAACTGGGTCGGGTTGACGAACACGCTGGCGACGACGCGATCGGCATGCTGGCGCGCCAGGCGCACCAGCGAGAAATGACCGTCGTGCAGGTTGCCCATGGTCGGCACGAGGGCGACGCGCAGTCCGTCGCGACGCCACTCCTCGACCCGCGCGCGCAGCGCGGCAAGCTCGGTGACGGTCTCGATCCTGGCGTTTTTTCCGGGACGTGGCTTGCGGAGGCTGGCGGCATGCTCGCCGGGAGTTACGGGAGTGCGGCGGTCAGGCATAGGAGTGTTCGGCGTCCGGGAAGCTGCCGTCGCGAACGGCCTGGGCAAATGATTGGACAGCGCCCGCTACCGAGCCGCCCTCGGCGAGGAAGTCCTTGACGAACCGCGGCCTGCGATGGCCCGAGTTCAGGCCGAGCAGGTCGTGCAGCACCAGCACCTGGCCATCGCATTGCGGGCCGGCGCCGATGCCGATGGTGGGAATGGCCAGGTCGGCGGTGATCGCGGCGGCGACCGGCGTCGGCACGCATTCGAGCACCAGCAGGCTGGCGCCGGCCTCGGCCACGGCGCGCGCATCGGCGCGCAGGCGGGCGGCGGCGGCTTCGTCGCGACCCTGGACCTTGTAGCCACCCAGGCGCAGGACCGACTGCGGAGTCAGGCCGAGGTGGGCGCAGACCGGAATCTCGCGCTCGACCAGGAAGCGGATGACGTCGAGCTTGTGCCCGGCCCCTTCCAGCTTGACCATCGCCGCACCGGCCTGCAGCAGCTGCACCGAGGCGTCGAGCGCGCGCTCGGGCGTGGCATCGGCCTGGAACGGCAGGTCGGAGATCAGCAGGGCCTTGTCGAGGCCGCGGGCGACGCAGGCGGTGTGGTAGGTGACGTCGGCGGTGGTCACCGGCAACGTGCTGCCGTGCCCCTGGACGACCATTCCAAGTGAATCGCCGACCAGCACCAGGTCGACGCCCGCGGCGTCCATGGTGCGGGCGAAACCAGCGTCGTAGCAGGTGAGCATCACCAGCCGGCGGCCGTCGCGCTTGGCGTCGGCCAGGGCCGGCACGGTCCAGGGCTTGTCGTTCGGGGTTCCGCTGTACATGGCGTGGGTACCGGTTATCGACCCGGGTCAGACCCGAGCGGGCAACAGCCCGAGGGGGGCAATAGCGGAAGCAAGCCGGTGCGCTGGCTAGGGGAGATCGTGGGGTGAGCCCGCATACGTTACCGCCTCGAGCTCCCCCGGTTCCATCTTCGCCAGCGCCGCGTGCGCCGGGCCGACCCCGGGGATCACCACGTCAGGGGCGATTTCGAGCAGCGGCACCAGTGCGAAGGCGCGCTCGTGCAGGTGTGGATGCGGGACGCGCAGGCCCGGTTCGCTGACTTCGGCGTCGCCGAACAGCAGCAGGTCCAGGTCGAGCGTGCGCGGGCCCCAGCGGTCGCTGCCGTCGGCCTGGCGCTCACGCCCGGCGTCGCGCTCGATGGCGAGCAGATCGGCGAGCAGTTGCTGCGGTGTGTGCCGGGTTGCCAGCATCGCCACGGCGTTGATGAAGTCGGGCTGGGCAGTGACGCCCCACGCCGGAGTGCGGTAAAGGCTGGATGCCCGCAGCAGGCGGCTGCCGTCGAGCGCGCCGAGCGCGGCGATGGCCGCGCGCAGGGTGGCGACGCCGTCGCCCAGGTTGCTGCCCAGGCCGACGAACGCGGTCACTTCAAGCTGTTCACGTCCCAGATTCAGGCTCACTGCCGGGCGCCCCGCCCTGCCCGCGTCATTCCGGGCTGGCGGCGGGCTTGCGGCGACGGCGGCGACGCTTGCGCTGCGGCTCGTCGTCATCGGCCTGCGCGGCGCGCTCGGTCTCCAGTTGCGCGATCGCCAGGGCATCGCCCGGATTGTCCTGCGCCTCGCGCCAGAACGCGACGTCGTCCGCATGCTCGTCCGACGCCGTCAGGCGAAGGCCGAGGAAATCGAACGCGGCACGGAAACGCGGATGGGCAAGCGTGCGGAACACGCGCTTGCGCTGGCGCATCGAGAAGCGCGACTGCAGCAGCCAGATCTCCTGCATCGGCAGCGAGAACCGGCGCGGCAAAGCGATGGTCTCGAGCTGGTGCACGGTGACGCGGTCGGCGGCGCGTCGCTGCGCCTCGGCCGTGTGCACGCCCTGCGCCTGCAACGCCATCAGCGCGCGGCAATAGGCCGGCCACAGCAGCAGTGCGAACAGGAACGCCGGCGACACCGGCTCGTCGTTGGCGACGCGCGCGTCGGTGTTCTTGAGGCCTTCCAGCACCATGTTCCGCAGCGCACCGCTGCGGTTGGACTTGAGCGCCGCGGCGGTCTCCGGCAGCAGCGCCGGCAGCAGGCCGTGCCGCTCCAGTCCGAGGAAGCTCTTGACCGCGTTGCCGGAGAGGAACAGCTTCAGGCATTCCTCGAACAGGCGCGCCGGTGCCGATTCGCGCAGCAGCGGCGCAAGCACCGGGATCGGGGCTGCAGTGGCAGGTTCGATCTCGAAGTCGAGCTTAGCCGCAAGGCGCACCGCGCGCAGCATGCGCACCGGGTCTTCGCGGTAACGGGTCTCCGGGTCGCCAATCAACCGCATCAGGCGATTGCGCACGTCTTCGAAGCCACCGACATAATCGCGCACCGAGAAATCCTCGATCGCGTAGTACAGCGCGTTGGCGGTGAAGTCGCGACGGACTGCGTCGTCCTCGATGGTGCCGTAGACGTTGTCGCGCAGCAGGCGCCCGCCTTCGTGCAGCTCGCGGTCGCCGCTGCCGTCGTCGATGTTGGCGCGGAAGGTCGCCACTTCGATGATCTCGCGTCCGTAGACCACGTGCGCCAGGCGGAAGCGACGGCCAATCAGGCGGCAGTTGCGGAACAGCCCCTTGACCTCTTCCGGCGTGGCGTTGGTGGCGACGTCGAAATCCTTGGGGTGGCCGCCGATCAGTAGGTCGCGCACCGCGCCGCCGACGAGGTAGGCGGCAAAGCCACCCTCGCGCAGGCGATACAACACGCGCAGGGCATTGGGGCTGATGTCCCGGCGCGACACGTTGTGCTGGTCACGCGGAATGGTTTGCAGCCGGAGCTGGATTTGGGTATCGGGTTGCATCGAGCGGGGTTGCCGCAGTCCATTTTTTAGGGTGGGAGGCCATTGCCGAGGGCAGCGGCGCCGCATATACTAGCAAGCCGCGCTGCGTTGAGAGCCTAGCGCCGGGGTTAAGGGGTCAAGGCCCACATCAAAACCGCTTCATCCGCACCCTTCGTCTAGAGGCCTAGGACGGTGCCCTCTCAAGGCATCAACACGGGTTCGAATCCCGTAGGGTGTACCAATTCTGAAAGCCCGTGCAGAAATGCGCGGGCTTTTTCTTTGGGCCCCACCCCCGCGTCGGCTCCCCGGGTGCGCTTCGCTTACCCGGGCTACGGGCTACGCGAATCGTTACAATACGCGGTGCCCCCCGGGCCATTACGGGGCCCTTCATTTCACGGAACCATCGCCATGCCCTTCGTCGTCACCGAGAACTGCATCAAGTGCAAGTACACCGACTGCGTCGAGGTGTGCCCGGTCGACTGTTTCCACGAGGGCCCGAATTTCCTGGTGATCGACCCCGACGAATGCATCGACTGCACCCTGTGCGAGCCGGAGTGCCCGATCAACGCGATCTACCCCGAAGACGACGTGCCGGCCGGCCAGGAGGCATTCGTCGCCCTCAACGCCGAACTGGCCAAGGCCTGGCCGGTCATCACCACCCGCAAGGACGGCCTGGCCGACGCCAAGGAATGGGAAGGCAAGCCGGGCAAGCTGGACATGCTCGAGCGCTGAAACCTCTGCCACACAAACAAAAACGGGCGCCCAAGGGCGCCCGTTTTCGTTTACCCGCGGCGATCGTTCAGCGACCGACCAGCGCGGTGCGCAGCGTGTCGATCAGCTTCTTCGGTGCGTCGCCGGTGGCCGGCACGCCGCGCGGATCGACTGCGGCGATATAGGCGCCGACATCGGCACCGGCCACGCGCACGAGGAAGTTGCTGCCTTCGTAGTTGACGTCGTAGACACCCATCGCCTGGGCGCTGCTGGTGATCGTCGCGCCTTCGACCGCGGCCAGCGCGGTGCCGACCTTGGCGAACACTTCGTCGCGGGTGCCCGGCATGGTGAAGCCGACGCCGGCGTCCTTGCTGCCCAGCGCCGTGGCAGGCGTCGGCACGTTGACGGCGGTATCGGTGCGCGGCGCATCGAGATCCGGCGGCACTTCCAGCGGGCGCATTTCCGGCGCCTGTGCATACAGGCTATCGCCCTTGCGGAACCAGCTGCAGCCGGAGCCGGCGGCGACGGCGGCCAACACCACAGTGGCGACGGCGACGCGGGACATCGAAACATTGGAACTCATGTATTTCTCCTGCAGGGTCAGGCCGCGAGGGAATCGCGGCAGGCGTGTTCGAGTTCGCGGACGAGCGTGTCGATCGTCGCGACGGATGCGGTATGGGCCGACGACAGTGGCAAGAGCGGCAGGCGCAGCCCGTGGCCGATGCCCTGGCGGTGCAGCAGCGCCTTCACCGGGATTGGATTGGGCTCGATGCCGAGGAAGTCGTAGGCAACGTGCATGCGCGCGTCCAGCGCCTGGGCTTCCTCGTGGCGACCGCCACGGGCCAGGTCGGCAAGACGCCGGAATGCATGCGGCAACACGTTGGATGCCACCGAGATCACGCCGTCGGCGCCGGCCAGCATCGCCCGGCATGCAGTCGGGTCGTCGCCGCTGAGGACGGCGAAGCCGTCGCCCTTGAACGCCAGCAGCGCGGCCATGCGCTCGGGCTCGCTGCGCGCTTCCTTGATGCCGATGACGTTGGCGAGCGGTGCAAGCTCGGCGACGGTCTCCGGCAGCAGGTCACCGCCGGTGCGGCCGGGCACGTTGTAGAGCACGAAGGGCAGCGCGCCGTCGTCGGCAATGGCACGGTAATGGGCGACCAGGCCGGCCTGGGTCGGGCGAACGTACGGCGGGGTCACGATCAGCGCGGCATCGGCGCCGAGGGCGGCGACGCGGCGGGTCAGCTCGATCGTTTTCAGCGTGTTCGAAAGACCGGTTCCGGCCAGGACCGGGATCGCGCCGGCGACGCGCTCGACGGCGCTGCGCAGCAATGCGTCGTATTCGCCGTCGAACAGCGCGGCCGCCTCGCCGGTGGAGCCGGCGACGACGATGGCCTGGGTGCCGCCCTCGAGCTGCTGGTCGAGCAGTCGCTGCCAGGCGTCGAAGTCAATTTCGCCGGACGCGGTGAAAGGCGTCGCCAGCGCGGTGATGCTGCCGGAAAGTCGCAAGTTTGAGGTACTCGGAGCGATTGTTGCGTTGAACCCCGCACGGTGTGTGCGAGCCCTGAATCAAATGGTCTGGATCGGTGGCCTGAATCAAATGTTCCTGATCGGTGGCCTGGCTGCCGGCCTGACCGCATCCTGCCGGCATTGCTGCCGATGGCCGGAACGGTCGGTCAGACAGGCTGATCGGCCGGGATGATCGCACGGGATGTTACTTGCGGGCCGAAAGCGCGGGCAAGTATGCTGCCCGGCAACCACAGCCCGCTCACGGGCCGCCATTCAGTATCTGAGCTCGTTGCTCCCCAAGCAGGCGCCGCCTTGACCGATTCCGCTGCCCGGCCGTCGCCGAACGAAAACCACCTCCTGATCAACGCCTACACGACGCATCCGGAGACACCGCTGTTGTCGGTGACCCGCCGGATCGCCGATTCGGGCTGCAACCTGGTCGATGCACGCCTGGCGACCGTCGGCCGCGACGTCTCGGTGACCGTGCTGGCAGTGGGCTCCTGGGACGCGGTGGCAAAGCTCGAGGCGATGCTGACCCGGCTGGAGCGCGAGGAAGGCCTCAAGCTGGTCTGGTACCGGACCGGCGCCAAGCAGGTCCAGTCGAACCTGCTGCCCTACGTGGTCGAGGTCGTGGCCGCCGACAAGGCCGGGATCCTCTTCCAGCTGGCCGACTTCTTCGACCGCCAGGGCATCACCATCGAAAGCCTGCACAGCTCGCGCTACCGCGCCATGCAGACCGGTGCGGAGATGTTCTCGGCGCAGATCACCATCGGCGTGCCCTCGAGCATGCACATCGCCGCGCTGCGCGACGACTTCCTCGAGTTCTGCGACCACCTCAACCTCGACGCCATCATGGACCCGATGAAGTTCTAGGGATACCGTGGTAGCGTCACGCAAAAGCACGGAACGAAAAGGCGAGATGCTCGACACCGGTGACAGGATTGCGAAGGACGTCTCCGAACTGCCCCTGGCGCTGTCCAGCGGCCAGACCACGCATCTGAAAGACTTCGCCGGCCAATGGCTGGTGCTGTACTTCTACCCGAAGGACAGCACGCCCGGCTGCACCACCGAAGGCATCGACTTCAACACCCTGCTGCCGAAGTTCAGCAAGCTCGGCGCCACCGTGCTGGGCGTCTCGCGCGACTCGATCCGCTCGCACCAGAACTTCTGCGCGAAACAGGGGTTCACGTTCGACCTGGTCAGCGATCCCGACGAAACCCTGTGCAACGCCTTCGGCGTGATCAAGCTGAAGAACATGTATGGGCGCAAGGTGCTGGGCATCGAACGCAGCACGTTCCTCATTGACTTCACCAGCGACCCCAGGGGCGTCATCGCCCAGTCATGGAGGCCGGTGAAAGTCCTCGGCCATGCCCAAGCCGTTCTCGACGCACTCAAGGCTGCCGCAACGCAGTGACCCCCATTGCCCGCCACCCACGCTGCCGTCCCGCCCCGCGGGTCACGGCAGCGTCGCCGTGTCCGCACCGCAATTCCACCAGCATCCAGGCGTTCAACCGTTCCACCCGGCCGTTCACCATGTTCAACCCGCATCGGAGCATTCGATGACCAGAAGCAAGCGGATCTACGTGCTCGACACCAATGTGCTCATGCACGACCCGACCGCGCTGTTCAAATTCGAGGAACACGATGTCTTCCTGCCGATGCAGGTCATCGAGGAACTCGACAACGCCAAGAAAGGCACCTCCGAAGCCAGCCGCAACGCGCGCCAGGTCAGCCGCTTCCTCAACGAGCTGATCCAGGCCGCAGGCTCCGACAAGATCTCTTCCGGCATCACGCTCAGCCGCCCGCAGGGGTTGCAGCTGCGCGGCGAGCAGAGCATAGGCAAGCTCCGCTTCCAGACCCGCGACTTCGATTCGGGCAAGCGCTTCGGCGCGGTGATCCCGGACAACCACATCCTCGGCTCGATCCTGTCGCTGAAGGAATCCGACCCGGGCGTGCCGGTGGTGTTCGTGTCCAAGGACATCAACCTGCGCATCAAGGCGTCGATCGCCGGGATCGTGTCGGAGGATTACGAGAACGACCGCGCGCTCGACGATTTCAGCCTGCTCTACACCGGCGCCAATGCGCTGCCGGAGGATTTCTGGCAACGCTACGGCAAGGACCTGCGTTCGTGGACCGAGAAGGGCCGCACCTTCTACGAGATCTCGCGCGACAAGGACAGCGAAGCCGACGATCTCTGGCATCCGAACCAGTTCCTGTACCTGCCCGGCGACGACGAGTCGGAGATGAAGGTCGCGCGCCTGACCGACAGCAAGGTCGTGCTGCAGATCGTCGATGACTTCCGCCACCACCAGCACGCCGTCTGGGGCATCACCGCGCGCAACCGCGAACAGAATTTCGCCCTCAACGCGCTGATGGATCCGGAGATCGATTTCGTCACCCTGCTCGGCACCGCCGGCACCGGCAAGACCCTGCTGGCACTGGCGGCAGGCTTGGCGCAGACGATGGACCAGCAGCGCTACCGCGAGATCATCATGACCCGCGCGACCGTCAGCGTCGGCGAGGACATTGGCTTCCTGCCCGGCACCGAAGAGGAAAAGATGACGCCGTGGATGGGCGCGCTGACCGACAACCTGGAAGTGCTGACCCACAACCAGGACGGCGGCAGCTGGGGCCGCGCGGCGACCAACGACCTGCTCGCCAGCCGCATCAAGATCCGCTCGCTCAACTTCATGCGCGGTCGCACCTTCCTCAACCGCTGGCTGATCCTCGACGAGGCGCAGAACCTCACGCCCAAGCAGATGAAGACGCTGATCACCCGTGCCGGCCCCGGCACCAAGATCATCTGCCTGGGCAACGTCGAGCAGATCGACACGCCGTACCTCACCGAGACCACGTCGGGCCTGACCTACGCCGTCGACCGCTTCAAGAACTGGGACCACAGCGCGCACATCACGCTGCGTCGCGGCGAGCGTTCGCGCCTGGCCGACTACGCGTCCGAAGTGCTGTAACGCTGCCATCGCGTGCGCAGGGTGGCTGCCCTGCGCACGTCAGGACCTTCAGACGATTCTCATGCAGCGGCGAGGGTTTAAAGGCCGTCGCAGCGTGAATACGCCCGGTTCATCGAAGCGCTGATACCTTGCGCGTCGCTGGGCAACGGCGCGGGTCCGATTCAACAACTCCGGTCGACGCGTTGACGCTGCAGTTGGAGCAACGTTCGCAAGGAGCAACAGATGATTTCACGCCTGCCCGCCTGGGGCTGGTTGGGTGCCGCGGGTTTGTCGCTGGTGGCGGGCATGGTCAACGTGGTTGGCTTCCTCGGCTTCGAGCAGCAGGCGGTCGCGCACCTCACCGGCACCACCAGCCTGCTGGGCGTGGCGGTCGCCAAGGGTGAGTTCCGTGTCGCCTCCGGGTTGCTGCTGCCGATCGCGTCTTTCGTCGCCGGGGCCATCCTGAGCGGCGTGATCGTCCAGGACCGGACCTTGCGGATGGGGCGCTGCTACGGCGTCGCCCTGGCTATCGAGGCGGCACTGCTTGCGGCTGCCGTGCCCTTGTTCGAAGCCCAGCACACCGCCGCCGCGGCGTTGGCGGCGATGGCCTGTGGCCTGCAGAACGCGGTGACGGCGACCTTCAGCGGCGCACTGGTCCGCACGTCGCACCTGACCGGCATGTTCACTGATCTGGGTGTATTCCTCGGCCATCGCCTGCGCGGCATCGCGGTCGACCCTCGCCGGCTGTGGCTGTGCCTGCTGGTCATAGGCAGCTTCGCATTGGGCGGCGTGGGCGGGTCGGCACTGTTTCCGCAGCTGGGTTACCGTGCCCTGCTCCTGCCCGCTGCCCTGACCGGATTCACCGCGGTCACCTACCTCACCTACCGTTGCTGGCGCGGGCCTGCGAACACCACCGGCGCCAGCTGACCCGCCATCGCCTCGCCCCTATCGCGCCGCCCCTATCGCGTCGGGCACACGGCCACAGGCACACTGTTGGCCATGAACGCCATGCCACGACCCACCTGCGCCCTCACCATCGCCGGCTCCGACTCCGGCGGTGGTGCCGGCATCCAGGCCGACCTCAAGACCTTCGCCGCCCATCGCGTGCACGGACTGAGCGCGATCGCCGCACTGACGGCGCAGCACACGCGTGGCGTCACTGCCGTGCATGTGCCCGATGTCGGATTCCTGCGCGCGCAGATCGACGCCTGCTTCGATGACTTCGCCATTGGCGCGGTGAAACTGGGCATGCTCGCCAACGCCGCGGTCATCCATGCCGTCGCTGACGCGCTCGAGCATTACCGGCCCGCGCATATCGTGCTCGACCCGGTGATGGTGTCGACCTCCGGTGCACGCCTGCTCGAAGCGAGTGCGCTCGATGCATTGCGAACGCGGCTGATCCCGCTGGCCTCGCTGCTGACGCCGAACCTGCCCGAGGCCGAACTGCTGCTCAACGAACCGATCACCGACCTCGACGCGATGCACGGTGCAGTCGCGTTGCTGCACGACCTCGGCGCGCGTGCCGTATTGCTCAAGGGCGGCCACCTGCAAGGCGACGGCGACGTCGTCGACCTGTTTGCCGGTGGCGATGGCGGCGTGCGCGCCATCGCCCATCCCCGCCTGCAACTGGAGGCCCATGGCACCGGCTGCACATTGGCTTCGGCGGTCGCTGCCAACCTGTGCCTCGGACGCGACCTGGGCGAGAGCTGCGCGGCCGCCGCCGATTACGTCCACCGCGCCCTGGTCGGAGGCTATCGACCGGGCAACAGCGACGTCCTCGTGCTCGATCATTTCGGTGCCGCCCGCCATGGATGATCACGACGTCATGGCGCCGCCGGCGCAGCTCGAAGCCGAGGCCGAGGCCGAGGACGGCCATCGATGGACGTTGCTTGCACGCGTTCCCGCCCGTCCGACCGCGAGCCTGCTGTGGCTGCCAGCGCTGGGCGTGGCCGCGAAACATTACCTGCCCTTCGCCGAGGCGCTGGCCGCGCGCGGAATCGCCGTGTTCCTGCACGAATGGCGCGGCGGCGGGTCCAGCAATCTTCGCGCCGGACGCGATTGCGACTGGGGATATCGCGAACTGCTGTGCCGGGACATTCCGGCCAGTGAAGCGCTCGTCGCCCTGCACACGCCCGACCTGCCGCGCATCATCGGCGGCCACAGCCTCGGTGGCCAGCTGGCGTGCTGCCGGCTCGGTTTGTCACCGGCCACGGCTCAGCAGCTGTGGCTGGTTGCCAGTGGTGCTCCGTACTGGCGCGCGTTCCCATTGCGCACCAAGTGGTTCCTGCCGTTCGTCTACCGGTTCCTGGCGTGGCTTGCCGATCGCCATGGCGCCCTGCCCGGCCGCCGTATCGGTTTCGGCGGGCAGGAGGCGCGCGGACTGATCCGCGACTGGAGCCTCAGCGGGCTCAGCGGTCGCTATGCCGCGAGCGGGCTCGACATCGACCTGGATGCGGCGATGGCCGCCGTGGAAGTGGAGGTGCATGGCGTCGCGATGGATCGCGACTGGCTGGGTCCGGAGTCGTCGCTGCGCTTCCTGTTGTCGAAGTTGCGCCACTCGCCCGGTCGCGTCGATGTGCTGGGTGCGGAGGCACTGGGCACGCATGCGGATCATTACGCGTGGATGAAGAAGCCTGAGACAGTGGTGGAGAAGCTGCTGGGCTGACTTCAGGCAAGAGCAGATGGGTCCCGGCTTTCGCCGGGATGACGGCATTACGTCCATGGGGCGCCGTGCCGCCAATGTTTACGGCAAATTTATGCCCCTGCCGCAGGCACGGAATAGAGGCTTTACGGGGGCGATACCAACAATGACGGCGTGGCCAAACGGGCCTCGTTCGTACATCGGGTATCTGCAATGTCCTCCCATTTCATCCGCGCGCGCGAGGCTTCCGTGCCGTTGCTGTTCGCCGCCTGCGCGGGCCTCGGCCTGCTTGCCATGGGCAGTCAGGCACAGGCATCGACGCTTTCCGGCAACGCCGCGCTGACCAGCGACTACGTCTGGCGCGGCACTACCCAGACCCAGGGCGATGCGGCCGTGCAGGCCGGTTTCAAACTCGCCGGCGATTCCGGCTTCTACGGTTCCGTGTGGGGCTCCAACGTCGAGTTCGCCCCTGATACCCACGCCAGCAGCGAGCTGGACTTCACCATCGGCTGGGGCGGCGCCTTGTCCGACAAGTGGGCGCTGGACGTGAACCTGTTGCGCTATCAGTACCCGTCGACGACCGTCGATCTGAACTGGACCGAACTCAACGGCACGCTGACCTACGACAGCAATTACTGGCTGTCGATGGGCTACTCGACCGAAGCGCTCGGTGGCGAGGAAGACGGCCTTTACACGCAGGTGGGCGCGAAGTTCCCCATCAACGATGTGTTCCGCCTCGAAGGCGCGGTCGGCTACTACACCCTCGACGGCTACAACGCCGCCGCCGACAGCTACCTGCACGGCCAGCTCAGCGCGGTGTGGGCGGTCAAGGCGCCACTGGAACTGCGCGTGACCGCGCACGCAACCGATTCGAACGCCGAAGACATCTTCGGCGAGGACTTCGCCGGCAACCGCATCGAAGCGGCCCTGCAGGCTTCCTTCTGAAGGAGTGACGACATGCCTGGCTGGTTATCCCTTGTGTGCGCGGTGGCGGTGATCGTGGCTTCGGCCTACCTGCTCTACGTGGTCCTTTGTCCGGAAGATTTCTAAGGCATTGCAACAATGACCGAGACTCTGATTGTCCTGGTGCTCGCGATCGGCCTCGGCTGGCCGCTCGGGCACTACCTCGCCCGCGTCATGCGCGGCGACCGCTCGTGGGTTGACCGCGTGGCCGGCCCGGTCGAGCGGCTGATCTACAAATCGATCGGCACCGACCCGGCGCGCGGCATGAGCTGGCGCGGTTACGCCAAAGCGTTCGCGCTGAGCAACCTCGTCGTCGGCCTGGTCGTCTGGGTGCAGTTCATGACCCAGGCCTGGCTGCCGCTCAATCCCGACGACATCCCCAACATGCGCTGGGATACCGCCCTGCACACGATGGTGTCGTTCCTGACCAACACCAACCAGCAGCACTATTCCGGCCAGGCGCAGCTGAGCTACTTCTCGCAGATGGTCGGCATCGTCGGCCTGCAGGTGGTGACGCCGATGATGGGCCTGGCGATCGTCGTGGCGACGTTGCGCGGCCTGTTCGGTGGACGCACCACGCACACCACCAACGCGGCCCCGGCTGCCGGCGAGGAAGGCGCAGAAGGTGCGGACCGCGACCTCGGCAACTACTGGGTCGATGTAACCCGCGCCACGCTGCGCTTCATGCTGCCTCTGTGCCTGTTCTGGTCGGCCCTGCTGACCTGGCAGGGCGTGCCGTCGACCCTGCAGGCTGGCCCGGTCATCACGCCGGTCGATGCGAGCGTCGAGATGAAGGAGCAGAAGATTCCGCTCGGGCCGGTCGCGCCGATGGTGGCGATCAAGCAGCTGGGTACGAACGGCGGCGGCTGGTATGGCCCCAACAGCGCCGTGCCGCTGGAGAACCCGACGCCGTTGTCGAACCTGCTGGAGATCCTGGCGATCATCCTGGTGCCGGTCGCGGTGACCTTCATGGTCGGGCCGCTGGTGGGCCGTCGCCGGCTGACCGCGATGGTGTTCGGCAGCATGCTGCTGATGTCGACCGCCTCGACCGGCCTTGCGCTGTGGTCGGAGGCACATTCGTCCACCGCGTCCGACATCGCGCTGATGGAAGGCAAGGAGACGCGCTTCGGTGCGGAAACTTCGGCTCTGTGGGCGGCCGTGACCACACAGACCAGCAATGGTTCGGTCAACGCCATGCACGACTCGCTGGCGCCGCTGACCGGTGGCGTGACCCTGGTCGACATGCTGATCAACGCGATCTGGGGTGGCATCGGCTGCGGTCTGCAGCAGTTCCTCGTCTACCTGTTGCTGAGCGTGTTCCTGGCCGGATTGATGACCGGACGGACGCCTGAACTGTTCGGTCGCAAAATCGAGGCGCCGGAAGTTCGCCTGCTGGCGTTGCTGATCCTGCTGCAACCGCTGGTCGTGCTTGGCTTCACCGCGGTGACGCTGGTGTTCCCGTCGATCACCGGCAACTCCAATCCGGGCTTCCACGGCATCAGCCAGGTGTTCTACGAGTACACCTCGGCCTTCGCAAACAACGGCTCCGGTTTCGAGGGCCTGGGTGATGCGACCTGGTGGTGGAACCTGAGCTGCTCGGTGGTGCTGGCGCTGGGTCGCTATCCCGCGCTGATCATCCCGCTCGCCGTTGCCGGCCTGCTCGCCAGGAAGCGCGTGGCGCCCGAAGGCAGCGGCACCCTGCACGTGGAAACACCGACGTTCGCGCTGACCCTGGTCGCGGTCATCGTGATCCTGACCGTCCTGCAATTCATGCCTGCCCTGGTAATGGGCCCCATCGCCGACCACCTGACCCTGTACGGCGCCGCGCCGTCGGGCCTGTGAGGTAATGAACGTGACTGACACCATGCAATCCCATCTCGGTACCGCCCGCCGCCAGGCCGTGGCGGCATTCGACGGCGCGGCACTGCGCACGTCGCTGATCGATTCGTTCCGCAAACTCTCGCCGCGCCAGGCGGTGAAAAGCCCGGTCATGGCCATCGTGCTGCTCGGCACGATCCTGTCGGCGCTGATCACGATCGCCGTGCCGGGCAACCTCGCCTTCGGCATCGCGGTGACGCTGATCCTGTTCGTGACGGTGCTGTTCGCCAACTTCGCCGAAGCGGTGGCGGAGGCGCGCGGCCGTGGCCAGGCGGCCTCGCTGCGCGCGGCACGCCGTGACCTGGTGGCGCGCCGTCTCGACCCGGCCACCGGCAGCGGCAAGCACCGCGCCGAAAGCCGCGTCGCCGCTGCATCGCTGCGACCCGGTGACCGCGTAATCGTCTCCGCCGGCGAGTTCGTTCCCGCCGATGGCGAGATCGTCTTCGGCGTGGCCACCATCAACGAAGCGGCCGTCACCGGCGAATCGGCGCCGGTGCTGCGCGAAGCCGGCACCGACCGCTCGGGCGTGATCGGCGGCACCAAGGTGCTGTCCGACGAAATCATCATCGAGGTCAGTGCGGAGCCGGGGCACAGCTTCCTCGACCGCATGATCGCGCTGGTCGAAGGCGCCAACCGCCAGAAGACGCCGAACGAGATCGCCCTGACCATGCTGCTTGCGGCGATGACGCTGACGTTCCTGATCGTCGTCGCCACCCTGCCCGCGCTGGCTGGCTTCGTCGGAGCCCGGCTCGACCCGCTGCTGCTGATCGCGCTGCTGGTGTGCCTGATCCCGACCACGATCGGCGGCCTGCTGCCGGCGATCGGCATCGCCGGCATGAACCGGGCGCTGTCGGCGAACGTGCTGGCGAAGTCCGGCAAGGCGGTGGAGATCGCCGGCGACATCGACGTGCTGCTGCTCGACAAGACCGGCACGATCACCCACGGCGATCGCCAGGCGACGGTGTTCCATCCGCTGGCAGGCGTCGACCTGGGCCAGCTGCGCGATGCAGCGCTGCTGGCCTCGCTGGCCGACCCGACGCCGGAAGGCAAGTCGATCGTGCGCCTGGCGCGCGAACTCAAGAGCACGGTGCCGGAACCCGAGCGCGCCAACTATGTGCAGTTCACCGCGCAGACGCGCATGTCCGGCGTCGACCTGCCCGCAGAAGGCGGCGCGCCTGAGACCGACGCCGGCCGCGTGATCCGCAAGGGCGCGGGTGACGCGATCAGCAAGCACGTGCAGGCACTCGGCGGCCAGGTCGTTCCGGAGCTGGCCGCGCGCATCGAACAGGTCGCCCGTGGCGGCGCCACCCCGCTGGTGGTGGCCGAGGGCCGCCACATCCTCGGGGTGATCGAGTTGTCGGACGTGGTCAAGCACGGCGTCAAGGAGCGCTTTGCCCGACTGCGCGCGATGGGCGTGCGCACGGTGATGATCACCGGCGACAACCCGCTGACCGCGGCCGCCATCGCCGCCGAAGCCGGCGTCGACGACTACATTGCCGAAGCGCGTCCGGAGGACAAGCTCGCCCGCATCCGTGCCGAGCAGGCCGGCGGCAGGCTGGTGGCGATGGTCGGCGACGGCACCAACGATGCACCAGCGCTGGCACAGGCCGATGTCGGACTGGCCATGAACTCGGGCACGCAGGCCGCCAAGGAAGCCGGCAACATGGTCGACCTGGACTCCGATCCGGCCAAACTGCTGGCGGTGGTCGAGGTCGGCAAGCAGCAGCTGATCACGCGCGGCGCACTGACCACGTTCTCGCTGGCCAACGACGTGTCGAAGTACTTCGCGATCCTGCCGGCGCTGTTTGCCGCGGCCATCCCGCAGATGGCGGCACTCAACGTGATGCACCTGTCCAGCCCGACCAATGCGGTGCTGGCGGCGCTGGTGTTCAACGCGATCATCATCCCGGCGCTGATTCCGCTGGCATTGGCCGGCGTGCGCTTCAAGCCCGCCAGCGCGGTGTCGCTGCTGCGCCGGAACATGCTGATTTATGGCGTGGGTGGCGTGCTGCTGCCGTTCGCCGGTATCAAGCTCATCGATCTTGCCCTCGTGGCAGTGGGGTTCTGACATGTCATCCATGACTTCTGCTCCGTACCTTCCGCCGGCCGCCGACGCGGCCGTGCTGGAGGACCACGGCTCTTTGCGTGCCGCGCTCGTGTTCACCGCGGTGATCCTGCTCGGCTTCGGCCTGCTGTACTCGCTGGCCGGCGCGGCACTGGGGCGCGTGCTGTTCCCGCACCAGGCCACCGGCAGCATCGTGATGTTGGACGGCAAGGCCCGCGGTTCCGCGCTCGTGGCGCAACCGTTCGGCGATGCGCGTTACTTCCAGCCGCGTCCGTCTGCCGCCAACTACGACCCGATGGCCGCTTCCGGCAGTAACCTGGCGCGCAGCAATCCGGACCTGCGAAAGCGCATCGATGAGCTGCGCCAGCAGGTGGCCGAGCGCGACGGCATCGCCCCGGCGCAGGTGCCGGGCGAACTGGTCACCCAGTCTGGCGGCGGTCTCGATCCGCATCTGTCGCCGCGAGGCGCCCAGGTGCAGGTCGCACGCGTGGCCAGGGCGCGCGGCATGAGCGAGGCCGATGTCGCCGCCGTGGTCGCCGCGCATACCGAGCCGCCGCAGTTCGGCCTGCTCGGTGAGCCAAGGGTCAATGTTCTGATGGTGAACCTGGCGCTGGACGGGCTGAGCAAATAGGAAGGCCATCGGCCGCGTCGAATCCCCGGGTGCGCTGCGCTTACCCGGGCTACATGGGAAAGGACAGTCTCGTAGCCCGGGTAAGCAACGCGCACCCGGGCCACGCAAGCAAATAAGCCGGTATGTCTCGTAGCCCGGGTAAGCAAAGCGCACCCGGGGTTCGATGCAGCAACGGACAAAGGCACAATGACGACATGACCGACCCTCGCAGCGCGCCGCTCCGGCACCAGCAGGCAGATGCCCTCATCGGCGAACTGCAGCGCCAGGGCGCCGGTCGCCTGACGATCTTCCTCGGCGCCGCACCCGGCGTCGGCAAGACCTACGCCATGCTCAGCCGCGGGCGCGAACTGCACCGGCGCGGCCTCGATGTCGTCGTCGGCCTGGTCGAAACGCATGGCCGCGCCGAAACGGGCGCGCTGCTGGAAGGCCTTGAACTGCTGCCGCGCAAGCGCAGCAGCCATCAGGGCCGCACGCTCGAGGAACTCGACCTCGACGCCCTGCTCGCGCGCAAGCCGGCGATTGCCCTGGTCGACGAACTCGCCCACCGCAACGTTCCCGGCAGCCGCCACGAACGGCGCTGGCAGGATGTGATCGAACTGCTCGATGCCGGCATCGATGTCTACACCACGATCAACATCCAGCACCTGGAAAGCCTCAACGACGTCGTCCACCGGATCACCGGCGTGCGCGTCAGCGAAACCGTGCCCGATGCCGTGTTCGATCGCCTGCGCGACATCGTGCTGGTCGACCTGCCGCCGCGCGAACTGATCGAACGGCTGCAGCAGGGCAAGGTCTATGTGCCCGAACAGGCCGCGCAGGCGCTGCAGGCGTTCTTCTCGCCGAGCAACCTCACCGCACTGCGCGAACTGGCGATGCAGACCGCCGCCGACCGCGTCGACAGCGACCTGCGCGAAGCCCAGACCGCGCGCGGCCTGCCCGGTGTTCCGTTGCGACGCGGGGTGATGGTCGCGGTCGACGGTCGCGGCCAGTCCGAGTATCTGGTGCGCGTTGCCCGCCGCATCGCCGAGCGCCGCGATGCACCGTGGACGGTGGTGACGGTGCAGAGCGGCGAGGCCGCCGGCGAGGCTCACCAGCTCGAACTCGACCGCGCCTTCGCCCTCGCCCGGCGCCTGGGTGGCGATGCGCTGGTGCTGCACGGCAACAGCATCGTCGATGCCCTGCTCGACCAGGCGGCCCGTTCCGGTGCCAGCACGATAGTCCTCGGCCGCACCCGCGAACGCCCGGTCGCGCGCATGTTCAACCGCACCTTGACCCAGCAGCTGATCCAGCGCGGCGCGCATTACGAGCTGACCATCGTCAGCACGCCGGAGGCACGGGCGCGTGCACGCCGCACCTGGCGGCGTCCGGGCGGATACCTCAGCGGCAGCGATACCGCGCTGGCGGTCGCGTCCGCCGCCCTCGCCACGGCGCTGGCCTGGATCGCCGAACGCTGGATCGCACTGGACGACCTGTCGCTGATCTTCATCGTCGCGGTGGTACTGGTGGCCGCGCGCACGCGCATGGCCGCCGCCGTGATCTCCGCGGTGCTGTGCTTCCTGGCCTACAACTTCTTCTTCATCGAACCGCGTTACACCCTGATGATCGGCGCGCGCCAGGGTGTGACCACGGTGGTGCTGTTCCTGATCGCGGCACTCGTCGCCGGCCGTCTTGCCTCGAAGCTGCGGATGCAGGTGCTGTCGCTGCGTGCGGCCAACGCCCAGGCGACCGCATTGCAGACGCTGGGCCGTCAGCTGGCGACCGCGGCCGACCTTGGCCAGGTCCTGCACGCCGGCCGTGACGCGTTTCGACGCGCGCTCGATGCCGATGTGGTGCTGCAGGCAGGCGAGCAGTTCCTGCACGCGGACCTGCTCGGCGAAAAGGACCGTGCGGCGGCGGACTGGGCCGTGCGCCAACGCCAGGCGTCCGGCCGTTACACCGACACCCTCTCCGGGTCCGAATGGTGGTTCCTGCCGCTGGCGCTGGGCGAGCGCGAAACCGGCGTGGTCGGCCTGCGCTTTCCCGCGCAGCTGCATCGCCTTGGCATCGAACAGCGCCGCCTCGCCGAAGCGATGGCCGAGGACATCGCCCAGGCCGTGGTCCGCACGCGCCTGGTCACCGACCTGGAGAACGCGCGCATCAGCAACGAAACCGAGCGCCTGCGCTCGGCGCTGCTGTCGTCGGTATCGCACGACCTGCGCTCGCCACTGGCGTCGATCATCGGTTCGGCCAGCAGCCTGGACCACTACGCCGACGCGATGAGCGCGCAGGACCGCCACAGCCTGCTCGACACCATCCGTGTCGAAGGCGAGCGCCTGGATCGCTACATCCAGAACCTGCTCGACATGACCCGGCTTGGCCACGGTGGCCTCACCCTCAATCGCGACTGGATCGGCGTGGACGAGCTGATCGGTTCGGCGGTCGCGCGCCTGCAGCGCTATGAGCCCGGGGCAACTTTCGAGATGTCGATCGAGCCCGGCCTGCGTCCGATCTGGGTGCATCCTGCGCTGGTGGAACAGGCATTGTTCAATGTGCTCGAGAACGCCGCGAAGTTCTCGCCGCCCGGCGCGGCAATCACGATCCGCGCACAGACCGTCGCCGACGACCAGCTGCGCATCGACGTGCGTGACCGCGGCCCGGGCATTCCGGAGGACGAGCGCAAGCGCATCTTCGACATGTTCTACAGCGTCGAGCGTGGCGATCGCGGCCGCCAGGGCACCGGCCTTGGACTGGCGATCTGCCAGGGCATGATCGGCGCGCATGGCGGCAGCGTGGAAGCGCTGCCCGGTTCCGATGGTGTTGGCACCACGATCCGGATTACGCTGCCGCGGATGGAGCCATGAGCGCACCGGAACATCGATGAGCGACACCAGACCAGCCGACGCGACCACCCCGCCCGCCCGCATCCTCGTCATCGACGACGAACCGCAGATCCGCAAGTTCCTCGACATCAGCCTGCGCGCGCAGGGCTATGCGGTGGAGAGCGCGGAGACGGGACAAGGCGGACTGGAAGCACTGGCCACGCACGGCGCCGACCTGGTCATCCTCGACCTGGGGTTGCCCGACCGCGACGGCCATGAAGTGCTGCGCGAGCTGCGCCAGTGGTCGAACGTGCCGGTGATCCTGCTGACGGTGCGTGCCGGCGAGGCCGAGAAGGTCGCCGCGCTCGATGCCGGCGCCAACGACTACGTGACCAAGCCCTTCGGCGTGCAGGAGCTGATGGCGCGGGTGCGCGCCCTGCTGCGCTCGCATGCCGCCCCGGCCGACACCCAGCCGGTGTACGACGACGGCCGCCTGCACGTCGACCTGTCGCGGCGTGAAGTGCGCCTGCAGGGCGAACCGGTGGCGCTTACGCGCAAGGAATACGCGCTGCTGACGTTGCTGATGCAGCACGCCGGGCGTGTGGTCACCCAGCCACAACTGCTGCGCGAACTCTGGGGCCCGACCCACCAGCACGACACCCATTACCTGCGCATCCTGGTCGGAAAATTGCGGCACAAGCTCGGCGACGATGCTGCGGCGCCGCAATGGATCGCGACCGAACCCGGCGTCGGTTTGCGTTTCATCAGTCGAGAGCCGACGCAGCCGGGACATTGACCCGCGCCCGCGCCGGAGCTGGGGCTAGCCGGGCGAGGTGCGCTGCATGGTCAACCAAGTGGAAGCGGAACGGGCGAAGACGGTCGCCTGGGCGGTGATCAAGCTGGCGTTGATCGCAGCCTACCTGCTGGGCACCAATCGCCTGCTGATCGAGCGTGTGGCGCATATCGGGCTGAAGCCCGGCCTGCTCGTGTTCGGCGCGATCTGGCTGATCTGCCTGGTGTCGATGCTGGCCCTGGCCTTCCATGCCCGCACCACGACCCGGATTGCGTGGAGCATGGCGTTCTTCCTCGCCAGCACGATGAGCCTCAGCCACGCCCTCATCGCCTCGCGCCATCTGGGCCTGTCCGAGTTCGAGCAGCTACTGGGCCTGGTCGGGTTCGCCGTCAACCTGGTCGGCTTCCACGACGCCCAGATCCTCCAAGCCGTGCTGTGGTCGCTGCTTGGGGTAGTGGCGCTGAACCTGCCGCCAGTGTTCCCGTCGCCGACATGGCTGCCGGCACCGCTGTCGTGGCCGCTGCGCAACCCCGGGCTGATGCAGCTCGCGCCGATCCTCGCCATCGCCGCGATCCTGTACCTGCGCGGCGGTGAAGGCTCCAACGGCTTCCCGGGGCAGTACAACCCGGCGGCATTCGCGTTCGTGCTCGGCGCCGAGAAAGTGCTGGAGCCAGCGACGCCACCACGCCGGGAGGTCGCGCTGGCGCATCCCGGCCAGCGCCCGTTCCGCCATGTCGTGCTGGTGATGGACGAGAGCGTGCGTGGCGACTATGTCGACATCAACGTCGACGACGGCGTCGAGACGGGCCTGCGTCCACTTGGGCCGGCCCTGTTCAATTTCGGCATCGCCGCATCGGCGGCCAACTGCTCGTCGACATCGAACGCCAGCGTCCGTTATGGCGTCACCCGCGACAACTATCTGCGTGATCTCGCGCAGAACCCGTCGTTCTGGCGTTATGCCAACCGCGCCGGTTACCGGACCATCTACGTCGACGCCCAGCGCAGCGGCGGCAAGCTGCACAATTTCATGGACGAACGCGAACGTACCGAGATCGACGAGTTCGTGCAGATCGACCCCTCGGTGGCGCTGGACCGCAAGGACGCCACGGCGGGACGGATGCTCAACCAGATGCTGAAGCGGCCGCGTCCCAGCTTCATCTATGTCAACAAGGTCGGCTGCCACTTCCCGTACGAGGGCAAGTACCCGGGCGACAGGACGCTGTATTCGCCGACCATGCAACGGACCTACTTCAGTAATGAAGTCGATCCCGATGTCGCCAGCCAGCCACAGACGTCGGGGACGTCGGGGACATCCGGTTCTGGTTCCGAGGCACGCTGGCGCCAGGTCAACAGTTACCGCAACTGCGTGGCCTGGAACACCCGCGAGTTCTTCCGTGAGCTGCTCGCAGATGCCCCGCTCGACGACACGCTGATCCTGTACACCGCCGATCACGGGCAGAACTTCGGCGAGAACGGCTCGTCGGGCGCGCAGACGCACTGCACGATCGGCGCGGCCGCTGCCGGCGAAGGCCGCGTGCCGCTGGTGGCGATCACCCGTCATGCCGGCATGGCGGCGCAGTTGCGCAGCGCCGCCAACGACAATCGCGACAAGGCCAGCCACTTCAACCTCTATCCGACCGTGCTGCGGGCGATGGGCTACGGCACGCCGGGCGCGATCGACGGGTTCGAACCGGACCTCTTCGCCAGCCTGCCCGGCGACAACCAGCGATTCCTTTCGACCTACTTCGTCCGCTTCGGCCGCGAACCGGTGTGGAATTCGCTTGGCACGCCCGCGCAGCTGCGCGATGGCCTGCAGCAGGCGCTGGCCGGGGATGTCACGGTGGTTGAAGGCACCGGCAGCGGCTCGCCCTGAGGCCAGCCGGGGAATGCCCGGGGTTCAGACTCACGCGAGCCGGGCGACGGCTCAGACTCCCGCGAGCCGCGCAAAGACTTCAGACTCCCGCGAGCCGCGCAACGGCTCGACGCGGCCGCTCCGTGCGCGGGGCCGGGACGCGCCGCAACGGCGACCGGTAGCCCTGCGGGTTCGTCGCCTGCCAGTGCCAGGCATCGCGGCACATCGCATCGACGTCATATTCCGCGCGCCAGCCCAGCAGTTCCTGGGCAAGGGTGGGATCGGCGAACACTTCGGCCGAGTCACCCGGCCGGCGTTCGACGATCTGGTACGGAATCCGGCGACCGCTGGCGCGTTCGAAGGCATGCACCAGTTCCAGCACGCTGACGCCGCGGCCGGTACCGAGGTTGACGGTGAAGCCGCGATCAGCGCCGACCATGTACTCGAGCGCGTCGGCATGCGCCCGCGCCAGGTCGACCACGTGGATGTAGTCGCGCACCCCGGTGCCGTCGACCGTGGGGTAGTCGTTGCCGAACACGCGCAGGCAGTCGCGCTGGCCCACCGCGACCTGGCAGATGTACGGCATCAGGTTGTTGGGTTCGCCAGACGGGTCTTCGCCGATCAGGCCGGAAGGATGCGCGCCGACCGGATTGAAGTAGCGCAGGTTGGCCGCGCGGAAATACCCGTCCGACCGGCACAGGTCTTCGATCAGTTGCTCGGCGACCAGTTTGGTGCGCCCATAGGGATTGAGGGCCTGCAGGCCGGCATCCTCGCGCACCGGGACCTGGCTGGGATCTCCATAGACGGTGGCCGAGGAGCTGAACACCAGCCGGCGCACCCCGGCCTCCTGCATCACCTGCAGCAGCGCGATGGTGCCGCCGATGTTGTTGTCGAAATAGTCCAGCGGCTTGCGGCATGACTCCCCCACCGCCTTGAGAGCGGCGAAGTGCAAGACCGCGTCGAAGCGATAGGTGGCGAACAGCGCCGCCATCGCGCGGCGGTCACGGATATCGACCCGATGCAATGACACCGGTGCGCCAACCAGTCGCTGCAGGCGTTGCATGACGCGCGGCGAACTGTTCACGCCACTGTCGGCGATGACCACGTGGTGGCCGCGTTCGCACAGGGTCACGCAGGTATGGCTGCCGATATAGCCAGCTCCGCCGCAAACGAGGATTCGCACGGGATGTCCTGGTTGGAAGTCGTGGCCGGACGGCACCAGCACCCTGCGCCGCGGTGCCGGCAGGCTGCTCCCCAGACGTCGGGCAATTCCTCCGTCCTGATGGTTCGAACGCAGAACACCGGCATTTCCGGCAGCGCCGGCGACACCTTCATGCGAATGCACCGCCCAGGCGCCGGATTCGGCAAGAGGACGCGCGTGAAGGCAACTCGTGCTCCCTCCAGGTCGCTCGTCGATGGCCGGATCGGGCACTTCCCGCCGTTGGATTGACACGAATGCAAGGGGGGCTCATTGCCATGCGCTTGATCCACGTCGTCCAGACTGTCTGCCTGATCCTGTTCCTTTCCGCGTGCGCGTCATCCGGTGGCAGCGCCACCGCGCCGCCTCCCAGCAGCGAGAACTCCGTCGACTCCTACCAGATCGGCATCGACGACATCGTCCAAGTGTCGGTCTGGCGCAATCCCGAGCTGGGCATCACCGTTCCGGTGCGCCCGGACGGCAAGATCTCGGTACCTCTGATCGGCGACGTCGCCGCCGGCGGCCGTACCCCGGCCGAAGTCGCCAAGGACATCCAGACCCGCCTGGCGGTGTTCGTGCGCGACCCGCAGGTCGCGGTGATCCTCACCGACCTGCGCAGCCACGAGTACCTGTCGCGGGTCCGCGTGACCGGCGCGGTGCGCCAGCCGATCTCGATCCCCTATCGCCAGGGCATGACCGTGCTCGACGCCGTGCTCGCCGCCGGGGGCGTCACCGAGTTCGCCGCGCCGGCGAAGTCGGACCTGTACCGCAAGTCCGGTGAAAGCACGCGCAGCTACGCCGTGCGCCTCGACCACATCCTCGAGGACGGCGACCTGTCCACCAACTTCAAGGTCGCCCCCGGCGACGTGATCACTGTTCCGGAACGCACGCTATGAACGGATCGATGGAACTCTCCGTACCGGAGTCGCGGCCGTCGATGGTGGCCACGCTCGGCCCCGTCGCGATCGAGGAATGCCGGCGCCACCCGGTGCTGCTGGCCAGCATCTTCGCCTTCATCGCGCTGTCGGCGCTGGCGTTCGGCCTGCTGCTTCCAAAGAAGTACAACTCGCAGACGACGATCCTGGTCGAGGAAAGCAACATCATCAAGCCGCTGATGGAAGGCCGCGCGGTCCCGACCGGCGTGTCCAGCCGCGCCGGCATCACCCGCGAGGTTGCCTTCAGCCGCAAGGTGATGGACGAGATCCTCGAGACCGGCGGCTGGCTCAAGAGCCATCCGTCGCCGCTGGCGCGCGAACAGCTGATCGAGCAGATCACCAGCCGCACGATCATTTCCAACCCGCGCGAGAACCTGATCCGCGTGTCGTACGTCGACACCGACGCCGGCCGCGCCCACGACGTCACCAAGCGCTTCGCCGAGCTGATCATCAGCGAGAGCCTCGCCACCAAGGAGCGCGAAAGCCGCGAGGCCTACGAGTTCATCGATTCGCAGGTCAAGCAGTACCACAAGAAACTCACCGACGCCGAGACCAAGCTCGAGATGTACCGCAAGTCCAACCCGGACGCGCGACAGGGCATCGAAGGCGACGTCAACTCGCGCATCGGCGAGCTGCGCCGGATGGTCGACAGCTCGCGCATGGAACTGATGGACCTCAATTCCCAGGGCGACGCGTTGACGGCGCAGCTCAACGGCGAGAACGAGATCAGCGTCGTGCAGACCCGCTCCGGGCAGCTGCTGGCACGCATGGCCGAGTTGCAGAACGAGAAAGACCGGCTCCTGATGAACTACACCGACCAGCACCCGGACGTGGTCCGCGTGGAGCACCAGCTGCGCGACCTGGAAGACGAAGTGCGCCGTGAAGATGCGAACCAGCTGGCGCAGAAGAATGGCGCGGCGAAGACGCTCGATGGCCCGGCTTCGTTCA
Organism: Lysobacter sp.; assembly: GCA_036524935.1. Classification (GTDB taxonomy): domain Bacteria; phylum Pseudomonadota; class Gammaproteobacteria; order Xanthomonadales; family Xanthomonadaceae; genus Lysobacter_J. The sequence continues at coordinate 49,131 of DATDBK010000080.1, forward strand.
ACCCGCTTTACGGGGAGCTGAAGAGCAAGTCCGCCGAGAACCGCCGCCGCAGTGCCGCGATCAACTCGCGCATCGCCACCAGCCAGGCGCTGCTGGACCAGGAACTGGCGCGCAGCCGCCACATTGCGGCGTCGGAAAGCACGCTGGCCGAGCTGTCGCGTGACTACGAAGTCAACCGCGAGCTTTACCAGGACCTGCTCAAGCGTCGCGAAAATGCCCGCGTGTCGATGGGCCTGGACGCCGAACAGCGTGGCCTGAGCTTCCGCATCCAGGAACCGGCCAGCTACCCGCTGCGCGGCGTCGGCCTGCGCCTCACCCACGTCGCCAGTGCCGGCCTCGGCGCCGCCACGCTGGCGCCGCTGATCCTGCTGCTGGGCTTCGTCCGCCTCGATCCGCGCGTGCGCTCGCCGCACCAGATCGAAAGCATGGCGGCATTGCCCGTGCTTGGCGCGGTGCCGCGTTACCAGACCACGCCGGTACGTCGCCAGGGCAACCGGCGCTTCGTGGTCGCCGCGATGATCTTCCTGCTGGTGCCGGCTCTGTACGGCCTGACCCTGATCGCCAAGATGGTGCAAATCCCATGAATGCAGCGCCGCAGCCCATCCTCGAACGCGAAGACGTCCAGCAGGACCGCGATCTGCAGCGTTCGATTTCGCCGGTGGCAGGGGTCACCGCGCTCACGCCGACGCAGCTCGAAGACCGGGCGATCATCCACCGCGGTGCGGTCGCCCGTCCGGAAGTCGACGCGTTCCGCGAACTGCGCACGCGTCTGCTGGCCGCGGTCGAAGGCAGCTTCGTCGCCCTGGTCGTGCCGGTCAGCGCCGGCAGCGGCGGCAGCTTCGTCGCCCGCAACCTGGCCACGGCCATGGCGTTCGACGAAACCAAGAGCGCCATGCTCGTCGACTGCGACCTTCGCCACCCGTCCCAGCACAGCACGATGAGGATCGAGACGTCGCAGGGCGGCCTGGTCGATTACCTCGAGAACCCGGATGCCGAGTTCGCCGACATCGTCTACGACACCGGCGTCACCGGCCTGCGCCTGATTCCCGCCGGCACCACGCGTGAAGTCGGTGCCGAGCACTTCTCGTCCTCGCGCATGCGCCTGCTGCTGGACTCGATCCGCAGCCGACACCCCAACTGCTACGTGTTCCTCGATGGCCCGCCGGTGCGCGGCACGCCCGACGCCCGGATCCTGGCCGACATCGCCGACGTGGTGATCCTGGTCGCTGGCTATGGTCGCGACACCGCGGCGGCGATCTCGCTGGCCGCCGGCAACTTCGACCCGAACAAGTTCGCAGGTGTCGTCTTCAATGAAGGCGTATGAAGGAGCGCGAATGGCCAGCGACGGACTTCCTGCGACCGCACTTCGCCTGCGACGGTCGGCGCTGTGCATCGCGTTGCTCGTGGCAGTGCCCGGCGTGCAGGCAGCGAAGATCAACTACACGCTGGGCGGCTACGCCGAGTACAGCGACAACGTCGGCCTGACCGAAACCGACCCGGACTCGGAAACCACGCTCGGCGGTACGCTCGACTTCGACGTCAACCAGGTCGGCAGGAGCACGACGCTGCTCGCCCGCGGCGGCCTGGAATACCTGTACTACACCGGCGGCCAATACGACAACGACCTGCGCACGTCGCTTGCGGCGCAGTTCGCGTGGGACACCTGGGACAACCGGCTGAAGTTCATCGTCGAGGACTACGCCAGCTACGAGCCCATCGACGTGCTGGTCTCCAATTCGCCGGACAACCAGCAGCAGGTCAACGTTTTCGTGACCGGCGCGAACCTCAACATCCGGCCCGGCTCGGTCACCGGCGGCGAGCTCGCCGTGCGCTACAACAACTATTACGCCGAACAGACCAGCGACTTCAACGGCGACCGGTACGCGGCGTCGGCCAGCCTGGTGCAGCGTCCCGGCCCGACCACGCGCCTGCGCCTCACCGTGGAAGGCAGCCAGGTCGACTACGACGACACCAGCCTCAACGCCAACTACCGGCGCGAGGACATCTACGGCACCTATAACCGCAACCTGGCCAACATCGACGTCGAAGCCGTTCTCGGCTATTCCTGGGTCGAGCTGACCAGCTTCGACGCCAAGGACAGCTCGCCGCTGTTCCGCCTCGTCACCACCTGGCGCGCCTCGGCGCGCAGCACGCTCATTGCCGGGTTCTATTACCAGTTCTCGGACGCGGCGCTGGACCTGGTCTCGCGCTCGGGCGACATCGGCGGAGCGCCCATCGGCGACGAGGCCAACGAGCTCAATGTGATCCCGGACGTCTACCAGCAGCGGCGATTCGACATCAGCTATCGCTTCACCGGAGAGCGCTTGGACTTCGAGGTCCGCCCGTACTACGAGAACAACGACTACGTCGACCCGACGATCGAGAGCGAGGGCAGCTACGGCCTCGGCGTCGGCGCGACCTATCGCATCCAGCCGACTCTGTTCGCGAGCCTGCAGCTCGCTCGCGGCTATCGCAGTTTCGACTCGTTCGATCGCGACGACGACGATTTCGCCATGTACCTGGGCCTGACCAAGTTGCTGACCGGCAACTGGAGCGTGTCCTTCGACCTGCGCCACCAGGAGCGCGACAGCAACTTGGCAGAAGCCAGCTATGACGAGAATGCCGCCATCTTCAGCGTTCGCTATACCCGCTGACGCGGCGGTGGCGGGTCGCCAGGATCGGCGCATCCGCCTGCTGCTGCTGACCGACACGCCCGTGCTGGCGCCGGGCGGAAGCGAACGCTTCCTGCAGAACCTGGCCACGCGCCTGCCGCGTGAGCACTACCGCATTTCCGTGGTGCAGCTGCATGACGGGCACATGCCCGGCCCCGGCATGGCCCCGGGTCGGCTGGCGGGCGTGAGCCTGCAGGCGCTGCCAGTGCGCGCGGTCTACGACCGCAGCGGTATCCGTGCCTGGCTGGCGCTCCGTTCGCTGCTTCGCGAAGAGCAGTTCGACATCGTCCAGTCGCAGCATGAAAAGGCCGACCTGCTCAACGCATTGCTGCCGCGTCGCAACGGCACCGTGCACATTTCCAATCGCCGCGACATGGGCTTCAAGAAGAGCGAACGGCTGCAGCAGCTGTTCCGCCTGATCAATCCGCGCTTCAATGCGGTGGTGGCCCCGGCCCGCCAGATCCTGTCCGGACTGGCCCGCACCGAGCGGCTCGATGCCCTGCAGATGACCTGGATCCCGAACGGGGTCGACACGCGACGCTTCTGTCCCGACCCCGCGCAGACGCGACAGGATGCACGTCGCGAGCTCGGCCTCGAACAACAGGCCGTCGTTTTTGGCTGCGTCGCACGGCTGACCGAGGTCAAGCGCCATGTCGACCTGATCGATGCCTTTGCCCAGGTCCATCGCGCCGCGCCGCACGTGCGGCTGGTGCTGGTGGGCGATGGCCCGCTGCTGGCGCGGGTCCAGGATCGGATGTCGGCGCTGGGCATCGCCGATGCCGTGGTGCTGCTGAGCTTCCGCGACGACGTCGAAGCGGTCCTGCCAGCGCTGGACGCGCTGGTGCTGGCGTCATCCAGCGAGGGCATGTCCAACGCCATCCTCGAAGCCATGGCCTGCGGCCTGCCGGTGATCGCAACCGCGGTCGGCGGCAACCTGCACCTCGTCCAGCACGAAACCACCGGCCTGCTGGTGCCGCCGCGCGACCCGATCTCGCTGGCCGCGGCCATGCAGACCCTGACACGGTCACCGCAGCTCGGCCAGCGCATGGGCGTGGCCGCACGCGCCCGCATCGAGCGCGAGTTCTCGCTCGATGCGATGGTGAATGGCTTCGACCAGATGTACCGGCACCTGCTGAACCAGCGCACGCAGGGGCCGAAATGAGCCACGCCTCGCTGTCGACGCTGCTGCTGCGCTCCAGTGCCGGGCTGTACGGCGCCGATCGCATGGTGCTTGCGCTGAACGACGGCCTCGCCCGCCATGGCGTGCACAGCCGCCTGGTCAGCATCAACAACTACCGCATGCGCGAGCAGGCCCTTCACGACCTGGCGCGCACGCGCGGGCAGGAATCGACGCTGTTGCCCTGCCGCGGCCGCATCGATGCCGCGACCGTGAGCGCCCTGTCCGCGCAGATCGCGATGACCGGCTCTGCCGTCGTCCACAGCCACGACTACAAGAGTGCGTTCTATGCCTGGCTGGCCACGCGCCGGCAACCGGCGCGGCTGGTGGCGACCCTGCACGGCTGGGTCGAGGGTTCCTCGTCGCTGCGCCTGTACACACGCCTGGAGCTGGCGCTGCTGCGCCGCTTCGATGCGCTGGTCGTGGTCGCCGCCGAACAGGTCGAACGCCTGCTGCGCGCCGGCGTGCCGCATTCGCGCATCCACCAGATCGACAACGGCATCGAATCCACGCAGCCCAATGGCGCCGCCGCGGCCGTGCTGCGTGATCGCCTCGGCATCGCCGCCGACGCCCATGTGTTCGCCGCCGTCGCACGCCTGTCGAGCGAGAAGAACCTGGCCATGCTGCTGCAGGCCTTCGCACCGGTGGCGGAACGCTCGCCCGAGGCCGTCCTGGTGCTGGTGGGCGACGGCCCCGACCGCGAGTCGCTGCAGGCGCAAGCCGCGCAACTCGGGCTGAAGCAGGGCGAACAGCTGCATTTCCTCGGCCAGCGCGACGACATGGCCGCGATCTACGCGATGAGCGACTGCCTGGTGCTGCCCTCGCTCAGCGAAGGCATGCCGCTGGTCGTGCTCGAAGCCATGGCCTGCGAAGTGCCGGTGCTGGCCAGCGCGGTGGGCGACATCCCGCGCCTGCTCGCCCATTCCGATCACGGCAGGCTCGTCCCGGCCGGTGACGCCGCTGCATTGCAGGCCGCACTTGCCGAGGCCCTGACGTTGCGCGGACGCCGCGACCGCGCCGCACGCGCTTACGTCGACGCGAACCACTCCGCGCAGGCGATGGCTGGCCGCTACCTCGATCTGTACCAACGGCTGCTGGAGACGACGCATGACCGCCGTGCATCCTGACGCGATCAACCGCCGCGCCGGCATGCGCGCCGGCACCGATGCCGCGACGGACAGCGACGCGACCCCGCCGGCGCAGGCACAGCCGCGATTCCCGCTGGCGGCGCGCGCGCTCCGCCGCACGCCGGCGGGCAGTGCTGCCGCGACGCCGTCGGCCACCGCGATGGCCGGCGTTGCCGTGCCCGGTGTCGCCACGCCACGCGCCGGCTTCGCGCGCCCCGCTGCGGCCGCCGCACGCGTCGCCCAGGTCGCACGGGCGCCCAGGAACTACCCGCTGTATCTGTTCCTGGTCCTGCTGCCACTGCAGAACATCACTACCGGCTACCTGCCCAACATGGGCGGCGGTGTGAACTTCCTCAACGTGATGTTCCTGCTGTCGCTGGCAACCGCGTTCATGGTCCGCGGCGGACTGGCGCGCGGCGAACCGATCAACTTCTGGGCGATGGCCTACGCGGTCTATGCGGCGTTTTCGCTGTCGATCGGCTACCAGTACGTCAGCGACACCGAAACCCACTTCAACCAGCTCAAGGACCACCTGATCGCGGTCTTCATGCTCTATGTCGTGCAGATGAGCGTCCGCGACTGGCAGGGCGTGCGCCTGGTCATCCTGGCGATGCTGGTGCCGCTGCCGTACATCGCCAAGGTTGTCTGGGTCCAGCACCAGAGCGTGGCCCGCGACCACTACACCGACGACCTGCGCATCAGCGGCACGTTCTCCCTGCTTGGCGCCAACGAGTTCGCCGCGTTCTGCGTGACGGTCGCGGTGGTGTTGTTCGCACTCCTGCTGGCCTGCCGCCTCACGCGCAAGTGGCGCCTGCTGCTTGCCGGCGGCATCGCCTGCATGGTGCTGGGCGTGTTGTATGCCTACTCGCGCACGGCCTACATCAGCCTGATCGTCGGCATGGTCGCGGTGATCCTGGTCTGGCGCGGCCGCTGGAAGCTGATCCTGCCACTGGTGCTGGCGGCGGCCCTGTTGCCGGCGGTGTTGCCATCGTCGGTGGTTGAGCGCTTCGACAGCACCACGGTCGAAGAGGGGCAGCGCGATGAAAGCACGGAGATGCGCATCGAATACTGGAAGGTCGCCTGGGCCAACTTCCTGCGCCATCCGGTGGTGGGCACCGGCTTCCACACCTTCCATCACCGCGAGATCAACCCCTACGGCAAGGACACGCACAACCTCTACATCCGCACCCTCAGCGAGGGCGGCGTGATCGGCGCGGTGATGCTGCTGGGGGTACTGCTGTCAGTGCTGTACGCCGCCTGGCGCGGGCTCACACGTTCACGCTCGGGCACCTGGCAGTACGCGCTTGCGCTGGGCCTGCTCGGCGCCTGGCTGTCGATGCTCATAAGCAACCTGTTCGGCGACCGCTTCACCTATTACCCGGTGGTCGCCTACTTCTGGACCTACGTGGCGCTCGTGGTAAAGGCCCGCCACCTTCCCCCCGAGGACGTCGCGCGATGACCGCCCCCCTGCGCTCCTGGCTGCGCTACCTGCTTGCACTGTGCAGCCACTACAGCGGGCTGGACTGGCTGTACCGCCAGGTCGGTGGCGCCGGCCTGGTGATCCTGATGCTGCACCGGCTGCGCGATGAGCCCGATCCGTATCCATTGAGCATGTCGCGCGCGAGCCTGCGCCAGATCATCCGCTGGCTGCGCGGCCAGCACGCGCTGGTCGGCCTCGGCGAAGGCCTGCGCGATCTCTCGCCGGCTGCGCCGCAGCGCGTGCGTTATGCCCTCACCTTCGACGACGGTTACCACGACAACCTCGGCCTGATCGACGCCAGCCTCGGCCACGTCCCGGCCGTGGTCTATGTCGCCACCGGCCACATCGGCGGCGAACCGATCTGGGCCTACCGGCTGGCGCACGCGATCGAGTCGCGCAGTCGCGACCAGGTCGACCTGGGCGGGCTCGGCCTCGGCCATTTCGACCTGTCCGAGTCCGACGACCGCTATCGCATCTACACGGTGCTGCCGGCGCGGCTGAAGGAACTCGAGCCGGCCGAACTGGAAGCATGGGTCGATCACCTGTGCGAACAGACCCGGCCCCGTCCGATTCCGCACGAGAACCGAGAGATGCTCGACTGGGACGACGTCCGCAAGCTCTACGTCAACGGCGTCGAGATCGGCGGCCATACCTGCAGTCACGCCATCCTGAGCCGGCTCGACGAGTCCGCTGCACGCGAAGAGATCGGCCTGGCGCACGCCAGCATCACCTCCGAACTTGGCATGCCGCCGCGCCATTTCGCCTATCCCAACGGCGGCAACGAGGACTTCAGCGATCGCGACGCGCGACTGGTGCGCGAAGCCGGCTTCGAGACCGCAACCACCTCGGTTGAAGGCATCAACCGCCCCGGCGCCGACCCCTACCGGTTGATGCGCTTCAACGTCCACGAGGAACGCTTCCGCGCGCCGTCCGGGCGCCTGTCCAGGGCCCTGTTCTTCAGCGAGACCAGCGGCCTGCTGGGGTGGCTGCGCGGCTGCCGCGGCGTCCCCGAACCGCTCCACGACAGCACCATGCAACCGGGGTGACGCCGTGACTGCCGACACCGCCAGTGGCCCGATGAGGCTGCCGATCCTGATGTACCACGGTCTCCACGCCAATGCGGACTCGCGTGGGCGCTTCGATTCGGTGTACAGCGTCGATCCCGACCGGTTCGCGCGCCAGCTCGACTGGATCCTGGCGCAGCGCTATCGCTGCACGCTTCTCGATGAAGCGATGCAGCTGCGTGGCGACCGTGCGCTGGTGATCAGCTTCGACGACGGCGACATCTCCAATGTCGAGGTCGCCCTGCCACTGCTGCTCGAACGCGGCATGAAGGCCGAGTTCTACATCACGACCGGGTTCATCGGAGCCACCGGCATGCTGTCCGCCGACGAAGTCCGGCAGCTGGCGGCGGCCGGCATGGGCATCGGTTCGCACGGGTGCAGCCACGCCTTCCTCGAGGACCTGGACACCACCGCACTGATGTCCGAACTCGACGACAGCCGCAGCCGTCTTCAGGCACTGAGCCGGCGCCCTGTCGATGCCATCGCCCTGCCCGGTGGGCGCGGTGGCGAGCGCGAGCTGCAGGCCGCACATTCGCTGGGCTTCCGTCACCTGCTCGGCTCGGTGCCGGGCCCCAACCATCGCGTGCGCGGCGACAGCTGCCTGCAGCGACTGGCGATCACCCGCAACCTGGGCATGGATGACTTCGCCGCGCTGGTCCGCTGGCAGGGGCTGGCGCCACGCCTGATGCAGGCGCGCCATGCCGCGCTGTCGCTGCCCAAGCGCGTGCTGGGCAACCACGGCTACCAGCGCCTGCGCGAGCGACTGCTATGACCGGACTGGCGATGAGCGCCGAGGGCGCGTTCTGGCTGTGCATCGGCGTGGTCGTCTACGCCTATGCCGGTTATCCGCTGCTGGTCGCGCTGTTGTCGCACCGTTACGGGCAGGTGCCGTTCGAGACCCGACTCTGCCCGGCGCTGACCGTCGTCGTCGCCGCCTACGACGAGGAACTGCGCATCGCCGCCCGCATCGACGACATCCTTGCCCAGGACTACCCGTCGCAGCGCCTGCAGGTGCTGGTGGTCAGCGATGGCAGCCGTGACGGCACCGCCGATGCGGCCGCGATCGGCGACCCGCGCGTGCGCGTGCTGGCACTGCCGCGAAACGTCGGCAAGGCCGCGGCGATCAACGCCGCCATGCGCCATGTCGAAACCGAGCTGGTGGCTTTCACCGACGTGCGCCAACGCTTCGCCCCGCGTGCACTGCGCGCACTGGTGGCGCCGTTCGCCGACCCTGCCATCGGCGCGGTCACCGGCGAGCTGGTGATCGCGGCCAGCGCGGCGCGCGGCGCGACCGAAGGGGTCGGCCTGTACTGGCGCATGGAGAAGCGGCTGCGGGCAGATGAAGCACGACTGGGCTGGCTGCATGGCGTCACCGGCGCGATCCATGCGATGCGCCGGCATCTCTTCCGGCCGATTCCTGCCGGCACCGTGCTCGACGACATGTGGATGCCGCTGCAGGTGCTGTGGTCCGGCCATCAGGTGTGGATGTCGCGCGGCTCCATCGCCCACGACCACGCCAGTGCCAGTGCCGATGAAGAGTTCCATCGCAAGCTGCGCACGCTCGCCGGCAACTGGCAGTTGATCGCACGCATGCCGGCATTGCTGAACCCGTTCAGCAATCCGGTGTTCTTCGCCTGGTTCTCGCACAAGTTCCTGCGCCTGCTGGTGCCGTGGGCACTGCTGCTGGCGCTGGTGTCGTCGGCGCTGGCATCCGCGCCGTTCTATCGCTGGGCGCTGTACGCGCAGCTGCTGGGCTATGCCGGGGCCCTGCTCGGCCTCGGCCTGCCGAAGCTGGCCGCGCGGTTGCCGTTGCTGCCGGCGGCCAGCGGCTTCGTGATGCTCAACCTGGCAGCACTGCTGTCGCTGCCGGCCTCGCTGGCCGGGCCGTCGCGCCTGTGGCGGAAGCACTGATGGCGCGCATCCTCGCCCTCACCAGCCGCCTGCCCTGGCCGCCGCGCGAAGGCCACCAGCTGCGCGCCTGGCACGTGCTCAAGGCGCTTGCCTCGCGCCACGAAGTCACGCTGCTGAGTTTCCTGCGCAAGGACGACGCACCCCAGCAGACCGGGCCGCTGCGCGCGGCGATCGCGCGCCTGGAGACCTTTCCGATCGCGAGCGAGCATTCACGCCTGGCACTGGCGACGTCGCTGCTGCGCGGCACGCTGACGCAAACACCTTTCCTTGTTGCGAAGTACGACTCGGCCGCACTGCGCCATCGCATCAGCGAACTCGCGCGCGACGCCGACCTGGTCCATTTCGACATGTTGCCGCTGATGGCCCACGCCGACTGTGTACCCGCCGGCATACCGGTCGCGTTCAATGCGCACAACGTCGAGCACCACCTCCTGGCCAGACGCGCCGAGATCGAACCCGGCATGGCCGCGCGCCGGTTCCTGCAGGGCCAGGTGCCGCGCCTGCATCGCTTCGAGCGCGCGGCCTGCGAACGCGCCGATGCGATCCTCGCCTGCTCCGAACCCGATGCGCAGGCGCTGCGCGAACTGGCACCGGGGCGCAAGGTCGAAGTCATCGCCAACGGTGTCGATCTCGTTGCCAACCGCCCTGCGCAAGCGACGCCGGACCCGGACAGGCTGGTATTCGTCGGCCAGATGGGCTGGTTCCCGAACCGCGACGGCGTCGACTGGTTCCTGCAGTCGGTGTTCCCGCGAATCGTCTCGGCACGGCCCGACGCCCGCTTCGTCCTGGTCGGCAAGGCGGACGGCTACGAAGTCCCCGCCGACGTTGCCGGCAACGTCCAGCTGGCCGGCTTTGTCGACGACCTTCGTCCCAGCGTGCACGAGGCCGGCGTGTACGTCGTGCCGTTGCGCGCCGGCAGCGGCACCCGGCTGAAGGTGCTGGAAGCGATGGCGCTGGGCAAGGCGATCGTCACCACCACGATCGGCAGCGAGGGCATTGCTTTGCGCCACGATGAAAGCGCGCTGTTTGCCGACGATGCCGATTCGTTCGCCGCGGCCGCGCTGGCATTGATGGATGCGCCAGGACGCGCTTCCCGCCTCGGTGCCGCAGCCCGGCAGCTGGCCGAAGCCCGCTATGGCTGGGACGCGATCGGGACGCAGTTGCTCGATTGCTATGACGACCTGCTGGCATCGACGGATCTCCGCGCTACATCTGCATTCACCGCCGGATTCCAGCCCGACCGGAATCAGACAATTCTCATGTGACCTCCGACATCCGGGTGTTTGAATCCATCGCCCGTACTGGGCGGCCGGGTCCAGATGGACCCGTTGGTTCCCCCTCATTGGATGTCTTTGATGAAGAAGTCTTTGCTTTTGCTTGCACTTGCCTGCTCGTCTTTCGCCGCCAGCGCCGCCGAATCCAACGGCATCGGCTATTCCTACGCTGAACTCGACTACATCTACAACGACTCGTCCGTCGGCGATTTCAAGGGTCCCGGCCTGCAGGGTTCCATCGAACTCGGCAAGGGATTCTTTGCCACCGGCAGTTACAACCGCCAGAAGATCAACCATTTCGGCGGATCCAACTCGGTGACCGAATGGAGCCTTGGCGGCGGCTTCGCCAAGGCGCTGAGCCCGAACCTCGACTGGGTCAGCCAGGCGGCCTTCGTCGAACAGGACGCCGACGTCAGCCTGCGCCAGTTCGGCATCCCCGGCGCCGCCAACAGCACCAGCGAGGACGTGTCCGGCTTCCGCGTCAGCAGCGGCGTGCGCGGCCGACTGACCGCCAAGCTGCTCGGTCATGCCTACCTGGGTTACCAGGACCTGGGCGACATCCGCAACGACCTCGGTGATTTCAAGTTCGGCGGCGATGTCTACGGCGACCTCGGCCTGGAGTACCAGTTCACCGACACCTGGTCGGCGACCACCAACGTCAAGCTGTCCCAGGGCGTTTCCGAGTACGCGGCCGGCCTGCGCCTCTCGTTCTGATCGCGACGCGGCAACCTCAACCTCGCAAGGGGCCCGGCCTGCGCCGGGCTCTTGCGAACGTCAGCGTGACGCGGTGGCCGGCTCCGCCGGTCGCGATCGCATGCGGTAGCTCAGCATGCCGGCCATCTCGTACAGGGCCGTGCGCGACTTCTCGATGCCGGACAGCTGCGGCAGGAAATAGCCAACCCCACCTGCTGGCATGTAGGACGAATCGCTCGCCTCGACGCAGGGTTCGAACCCGGCCGCGCGAAACGACAGCAGCGCCCGCGGCAGGTGTTCGGCGGAACTGACCAGGCGGATTCGCGTCGGCAGCGTTCCACGCAAGGCCATCGCGCTTTCCCAGGTCGTGGTGGATGCCGATTCGGTTCGCAGGACCGCCGCCGGAACGCCCCAGTCCCTCGCCAGGCTTGCCAGCACCGCCGATTCCTTGATGCGGAACGGGCCGCCGCCAGCAATCACCATCGGCGAGCCCGGACTGGCGCGCCACAACGCCACCGCACCGAACAGGCGACGCCAGCTGGCCAGGGTCAGCGCGGCATAGTCGTTGCCCGCGCGCGGTTCGTCGTCGAGGCCACCGGACAGCACCACGATAGGTGAGCCCGGCGCCAGGCAGCGCGCATCGTCCGGCAACTGCGACTCGACATGGCCCAGCAGCGCGTTGCCGCCCAGCGGCATGCACAGCACCAGGACGACGACGCCGAGGGCGATGCCGGTCACGCGCAATGCCGTGCCCATGCGCGACCACGCAAGCACGAGGACCGCGGCAAGCAGCAGGCCCCAGGTGAGCGGCGAGAGCAGGATCAGTTGCATGGCGCCAGAGTCTTGCATGAACAGGCCATCGGCAACAGGCATGCGGCGCGGCGTGATGAGGAGGCCGCCGCCGGCGCTGCAGTCCGTTCTTGACGGTGTGGATGCCGGGCCCGCCCGGGACCATTACCGCCGGCAACTCCATCGCCGGCGTCCCATGCCCCCGTCCGGGAATCACCATGCCTGTCCAAATGCGCCTTCCCCCGTCCCGGTTCCGCTGGCTGTCGTACCTGCTCGTCGCGCTGGCGCTGCTCGCCGGCTGGAGCCAGGCCGTCGCGGCAACGACCTATTACGTCCGCACGGACGGCGGTGACGAGAAACAATGCAACGGCCGCGCTGACACGCCCTACCCCGGCAGCGGCAGCAAGCAGGACTGCGCCTGGAAGCATCCGTTCTACGCACTGCCCACGAATGACAACCCGCGCATCGATCATGGCGACACGCTGATCATCGGCCCGGGCGACTACATGATGGGTTGGGGGGCGCCGGACGCAGGCGAGGACAGCTCGCGCTGCTACGAGGAGGCGCCATACGACTGCTATCCGGCCGCACCGCCGAGCGGACGCAGCCCCGAGGCGAAAACGCGCATCCTCGGCCAGGGCCACGACAGTGGCTGCAAGGCACCGCCGAAGCTGTGGGGCACCCAGCGCCTGGACATGGTGCTGAACCTGCAGCGCACCGACAACGTCGAGGTCGGCTGCCTGGAGATCACCGACCGCAGCGACTGCGTCGAATTCCATACCGACGACAACGTCCGCTGCGAGCGCGACAAATCGCCTTACGGCGACTGGGCCTCGGTCGGCCTGTACGCCAAGAACTCGCGCAATGTCTGGCTGCACGACCTCAACATCCACGGCCTGTCCGGGCGCGGCATCATGGCCGGCGCGCTGACTGACTGGACCGTCGAGCGCGTACGCATCAACGCCAACGGCTGGGCCGGCTGGGACGGCGACGTCGGCGAGGACGAAAGCTCCAACTCCGGCGACATCATCCTGCGCAATGTCGAAATCGCCTGGAACGGATGCGCCGAGCGCTGGAAGAGCGGTGAACCCTATGCCTGCTGGGCGCAGGAGAACGGCGGTTACGGCGACGGTCTCGGCACTGCCCGCACGGATGGCCACTGGCTGGTCGAGGACTCGCGCATCCACCACAACACCTCCGACGGCCTCGACCTGCTCTACACAGACGAATCGAAGACGGCGACGGTCGTGGTGCGCCGCACCTACGCCGCGGCCAACGCCGGCAACCAGATCAAGACCGCGGGCAATGCACTGATCGAGAACTCGGTGATCATCGGCCAGTGCGGCTATTTCCACGAGAAGTTCGACATGACCTGGAGCGACATGTGCCGGGCGATGGGCAATGCGCTGTCGGTCGGCGTCGGCCGCAACCAGAAGACCACCATCCGCCACAACACGATCACCGGCGAAGGCGATTGCCTGATCCTGACATCGGGCGGCGATGAGTCATCGCGCGTGGACGTCCTCAACAACGCGCTCATTGGCCAGCCCGACTTCCTCGCCAACGGCGAGGACAAGAGCGGCGAGCTGACCTGCGGCCACTACGCCGACAAGAGCAAGGCGGTGGTCAACTTCTCCGGCAATGCCTTCTGGAATGTCAAGGACGACCAGTGTTTCAAGGGCAACCAGTGCGGCCGCAACCCGAAGCTGACCGGCATGGACATGGCCGACTTCGACGCGGTGCCGCTGGCCGGCAGCCCGCTGATCGACGGTGCACCGCAGCTGGGTGAAGTCGGCGCCGACTACCTGCACCACTCACGGCCTTCGGGCGCGGCTGCAGACATCGGCGCGATCGAGGTCCAGGGCGGCAAGGCCGCGACACCGGCCGCCGGTACCAGCGGCGACGGGACCACGCCGGGACGTTCCGGCGCAGGCGCGCCGGACCCGGCCGCATCCGATGCGATCGTGCCGAAACAGGCTTCGGTGAAGGCGATCGGCTCGATCGTCATCGCCTCGCTGCTGACCGCGGGCATCGTGGTCGGCCTGCGCAGGCAGCGCGCACGCTATCAGTGACGTCTGGCGCAGGTAAATGTCGCGCAGGACGTTTCGCCAGCACACTCAACCGACCAGCGACTCACCCGTTCCCGGCGCCGTCTTGCGCCTCAGCGGAACCATCGCACGCAGGCGCGGATCCAGTAGCAGCAGCGTCGCCAGGTAGGGGCCGCCGATCATCATGCCGGCCACGATCAGGCGCTGCCATCCCGGCCGCAACCCGATATGCAGCGCAGCCCATGCGCCGGCCGCGGCCACCACCGCGGCCACCCCGGCGATCGCCAGCGTGCGCCGGTCGGGCAACTGGCGCAGCGCCGGCGACACCAGCGCGCAATGGCCGATGCCGGCGACGAACGAGCTGACCACCGTGGCGAAAGACGCACCCATCACGCCGTAGGCGGGGATCAGCAGGAAGTTGAGGCCGGTGTTCAGCAGCACGGTCGCGCATCCCAGCACGAACACGGTGCGGGTGCGCTTCTCGAGCATCAACCCGTAGCCACACACCAGCATCACCGGCAGGATCGCGTTGGTCGCGCCGATGATCGCGAACACCGGGCCGGACGCGGCCTTGCCGGCACCGCTGAGCGCGACGATGACGTCGGTGCCCAGGCACAGCAGGAGGATGGCGACACCGACGGCGGCGTAGGTCATCGGCAGCAGCATCTTCTGTTTCAGCGCACGCACCGCGGCGGCACTGTCGGTGACGAACAGTCGGTTCGCCATCGGCGTGAACGATTCGAAGACGGTGAGGTTCATGAACATGTGGACCTGCATCGCCAGCCCGGCGCCGATGCTGTAGATGCCGACGACGGCGAAATCGCCCGACAGCCCCTTCAACATCAGCCGGTCGACCGAGACCAGCGCCACCGACAGCATCTCGGTTGCCACCAGCGGCATGCCGAAGGCCATCGACTGGCGCAGCGAGCCGGGGTCGAGTGCCTGCCTGGAGAACCCGAGGTGACGCTGCGCCCAGACCACGTAGAACGCGATGCCGATCAGCGCGGCGGCCAGCTTGCCTGCGTAGGCGGCCAGGGCGGTGTGCTGTATCGCCACGACCGCGCCCACCATCATCGCCAGCTGCAGATAGCGCCAGATGACACGCGTGATCATCACCGTGCGCGAGCGCTCGGTCGCGCGCAGGACTGTCTCCACGAGACTGCTGTAGACCATGACCGGCGTCATCAGCATCGCCATCCAGAACACCGGCGACTGGGTGGCGCCGACGAACCAGTCGGTGACCACGATGCCCACGCCGGTCAGCGCCCACAGCGCCAGCGACACCAGCAACGGCAGGTAGAACAGGTTGGTCGAGAACGTGCGCAGCTCAGCGCTGTCGCCGCCGTGCGGGTAGAAGCGCAGGATCGAATGCTGCGCGCCGAGCTTGGCGATGGCGACCGCCATCAGTACCCAGGTGTCGTAGTAGCCGAGGATGCCGTACTGGGTGTTGTCCAGCAGCCGGGTCATGATCGGGAATGACACCAGCCCGGCCAGGAGCACCAGGATGTTGGCCGAGGAGTAGCGCAGGTAGTGCCTGCCGATGCCGGGAGAGTCGCTGGCCATCGAGGTTACTTTCCTGCCTGTGCGAACTGCGCCTGCATCCAGCCGGCAATGCAGTCGAACAGCACGCGACGATGCTTGCGCAGGTAGAAGGTGTGGTCGTACTCGCGCCAGAACTGCAGGCTCACCTGCGGCGCCCTGGCGGCGCTGCCCAGGCAGGTGGCCAGCTGGGCGCGATGGTTGAAATAGGGATACGCACCGCCGGTGAAGACGAACAGCAGGCGGGTGTCGCGCGCGACCATCGTCGACATCATCTTGACCGCGTCCGCACGCGAGGGGAAGTCGCGGAAGTCGGCGAGCGAGGGCGCACCGCTTCCGCGCGAACGCAGGTAGCGCCACAGCTTTCGCGGCTGCAACAGGCGCGGCAGCGCGTGTCGCAGCCAGAATCCGAGCGTGGGATACGCCAGGCCGTCGATCAGGATCGCGCCGGCCACGCGCGGGTCCGCGGCAGCGACGTGGAACGCGTCGTCGGCGCCGGAGCACAACCCGCACAACACGAACCGGTACACGCCGGTGTGTTCGGCGAGCACCCGCATCGCCGCGTCGATCTCGCGATTGCGCCGGTCGCTCGTGGCCTGCCCGGGCAACGCGCTGTCGCCGAGCCCGGACTGGTCGAATCGCAGCACCGGCACGCCCTGTGCCGACAGCCTGCGGGCAAGCTCGACGTGGGCACGGAATGGACCGACGTGGCGGGTGATGCCGGCATTGAGCAGGACCATGCCGACACGCGGCTTTGCCCCCTTGCGTGCATGGCTGATCACGCCGACCAGGCCATTGCCGAACCGCACCACGCTTTCGCCGGCATCCGCCGGTTCGACGACATCGCCAGGAAACTGAACCTGCAGGTTCATCCTGCCTCCGTGGCGGCCAGGTACTGCCCCAGCTGCGCCACGCTGCGACGCGGATAGGCCTGGCTGCCGAACTGCTTCGGATCTTCCCAGCCGGGCCGGTCCGCCGCATCGAGTTCGAACACGTCCACTTCCACCGAGTGCTCCCGTTGGGTCCGGATGAACCGGGTGATGTCATTGGCGCCGTTGCGGTCGTCATCGCCCTGCCATAGCGCCAGGCGCACACGGCTGCCGGGTGGCAGCGCCGTCGCCGTGGCGTCCAGCGCCGCCAGCGCGGCCAGCAGTTGCGCATCGACGCAGAAGCCGAGGAGATCGGTGCCGTCGGGCTCATGGCGCGCGTGCGCGTAACGTCCGCTGTCGTAGAGCTGCGCCTGGTGCTGGCGCCGCCACGACTCGACCACGCCCTTCCCGACCAGCTGCGGGTCCCACAGCACCACGTTGACGGGATGCGCCTGCTGGGAGAGGTACGCCAGCATCGGCAACGCCGCGCTGCGAAGCGCCAGCCACGTGATGCAATCGCCGCCGGGGGCCGTTGCCAGCAGGCGCCGGGCGGAATCGAGATCGGCCAGCATGCCCGGAAGGCTCACTTCATCGTCGTCGCCGGCCGAATCGCCGCTGCCATACCAGTCGAAGCACAGCGCGGCAGCGCCGGCCGCGGCAACCGACTCGGCCACGGCCCACAGGGCGCGATGGCTGCGGATGCCTTCCTGCAGCAATGGCGCGCACAGCAGCATCGAACCGCGCGCCGGATCCTGCCCGGCATGGGCGTGCAGCAGGCCGAACAGCCTGCGATCGGCCGCTCCGAACAACACGGGTCCTGCGGATGCCGCTGTGCTTGTCACTCTCGCTTCGGTGATCGCGCCATCCATGTCACTCATTCCACGATCCCGGTGCGCAGCAGCCGCTTGACCTGCCGCGCCATCCGCGCACCGACACCGCTGTTGTCGGCGGTGCCGGCCGATGCCGGCAGCTCGGCGGCGATCTGCGCCAGGCTCTGCGTGGCCAGCCGCATCAGCTGGATGCGCACGCCGGTTTCCTTGGCCACGCGACTGGACATCTGCACGGCCAGCATCGAGTTTCCGCCGAGGTCGAAGAAGTTGTCCGCTGGCGTTACCGCGGTGCCGAGCAGTTCCTTCCACAGTCCGCACAGATAGCCGCAACGCGGGTCATCGGCGGCGATGGCGATTGCATCGGCCGCGGGATCGAACGCACCGGTCTGCTCCGAACCGGCCTGCTCCAAACCGGCATGCTCCAGACCGGCCGCGCTCGCCAGGTCCTCGCTCGCGCCGGTCTGGGCGCGGACCATCGTCGCCCCCAGTGCCTTCGCCAGCGAAGGAGCCTCGACCAGGCCGCGATGCGACCCGGGGATGGCGATGATGCGGATCGAACCGACCAGCGATTCCCAGCCCAGCGCGGGCTTGTCGCGCAGGTGCGCCGGCTGCTCGCTGGCGCGGAACAGCACCACGGCCGCCGGGTACGGTTGCACCACGTAGGTGGTGTAGGCGCGCGTGTGGACCGCTTCGAGCTCGGCGTAACGGATGTCGTGCGGAAGCGCGGCGCCGTTGGCGCGTGCCTGCTCCGCCTGCTGCCGCAGCTGCCGGGCCTGGATGCGGCGATTGACCGCTTCGCTGATCGTCGCCACGCGCTCACCCAGTGACTGGCCCTGCATCCGCCGACGCAGGCGACGCACACTTGCGACGACCCCGTTGTGCGATTCCGCCCGGTAGCGATTGCCGAACTCGGCGGACGTGTCGATCAGCCCCAGCAATCCGACGCGTTCGCCGGCCGCGACCAGCTGCTGAGCCATCTCGAAGGCGATCATCCCGCCCATCGAGCCGCCGGCCAGGTGGTACGGACCCTGCGGCTGCAACTGGCGGATCTCGCGCACGTAGCGCTCGGCCATCGCCTCGATGGTCTCCAGCGGGGCAGTCCTGCCGTCCAGTCCCAGCGCCTGCAGACCGTAGATCGGGAAGCCTTCCGGCATCGAATCGGCCAGTGCCCGGTAATTGAGCACGTTGCCGCCGACCGCATGCACCAGGAAGAACGGAAGACCTTCGCCCTGTGGGCGTATCGCCACCAGCGGCGCCCACGGATCCGGGCGTGCCGGCGCATCCAGTTCACCTTGCGCATGCGCACCGGCATGGCGGTACTCGAGCGCCAGCGCGCGCACCGTGCGTGCACCGAGCAGCGTTGCCAGTGGCAGATTCACGCCGGTTTCGTGATTGAAGCGGTGGAACATCTGCACCGCCTGCAGCGAATGGCCGCCCAGGGTGAAGAAGTCATCGTCGGCAACGATGCGCGGGTTGCGCAGCAGATCGCGCCAGATTTCCAGCAGGCGCGCGGCCAGCGGATCGAGATCCTCGTCGTTGGCCGCCGCCACTGCCGCGGCGTCCGCGGATGATTCGTGCGAATCGATCGCCGGCAGCGGCACGTCGGCGGCAGGCCGGCCGAACAGCAGCGGCTGGCCATCATCGAACGTGGTCAGCGCTTCCAGCGTCGTCGCCGGATCGCGACCAATGCGCTCCAGCAGTTCCAGGTAGCGGCTGTAGATCAGGTCCGCGGTCTCGCCGTGGAAGATGTCGGCGTTGTGCATGAAGCCGCCGGACAGGCCTTCGTCCTGCTCGACCAGCCACATTCCCAGGTCCTGGGTGGCACCGGTCTGGAAGACCGGGAAGCGGCCATGCTCCAGCGGCCCCCAGTTACGGACGCGGTTGCGGATGTCCTGGAACGAGAACAGCGCGTGGTACAGCACCGCACCACCCTCGCGACTGCGCATGCTCAGCTCGCGCACCAGATCTTCGAGGCGGATGTCGGGATGGCCGAAGCTGTCGAGCACCATGTCCTTCACGCGCGCCAGCGCCTGCGCGAACGTCATTTCCGCGTCGAGCTCGACGCGCAGCGGCAGCAGGCTGGTGAAGTAGCCCATCAGCGGCTCCACCTCGGCACTGTTGCGGCCACGCACCGGCGTGCCGACGATCAGCTCGCGCAATCCAGACGTGCGGCTGACGAGGGTGAAGTAGGCCGCCAACAGCACCATGAACAGCGTTGCATCGAGCTTCAGCGCGGCGGCGTGCAGCGCCTCGGTGGTGGCACGCGAGACGTTGATGCGACGCGTGACGCCGCGACCGGACATGCCCGGTCGCCGCGGCAGGTCGGTTGGCAATGCCTCGACGCCCTGCCCTGCACCGCCCAGTCGCTCGCGCCAGAACGCCAGCTGTTTCGCATACTCGCTGCCCTCCAGCCATTGCCGGTGCCAGACCGAATAGTCCAGGTACGAGACGGTCAGCTCGGGCAGCACCGGCGCGCGCTCCTCGACCTGTGCCTGGTAGAGCTCCGACATCTCGGTGTACATGAGGTCGAATGACCAGCCATCCCAGATCAGATGGTGCGGCATGAAGAACCAGACGTGCTCCTCGGCCCCGAGCCGGAACAGGCGCGATGCGATCAGGGGCGCCCGGTCGAGATGGAACGGCTGCAGGATCAACGCATCGAGTCGCTTCGAGAGCTCGGCATCGCGGACGTCGTCGGCGAAATGACTCAGGTCCTCGACCTCACGGATGTCCAGCGGAACGTGGTCATGCACGACCTGCATCGGCTCGCCGTCGACCAGTTCGATCGACGTGCGCAGGGCCGACTGCCGCTGCAGCATCGCCTGCACCGCACGCTGGAACGCTTCGATGTCGAGCGGGCCGCGCAGGCGATGCGCCGACGGCGTGTTGTAGGTGATCTGGCCCGGGTTGAACTGCTCCAGCAGGTACAGGCGTTCCTGCATCACCGACATCGGCCCGTGCGTCTGGTCGGCCAGGTGCACGATCGGTTCGCGCACGATGGCACCTTCGCCGCCATGCTCGCGCAGGTACGCGTCGACCAGGCGCGCCAGGCGCGCGACCGTCGGGCCGTCAAACAACGCACGCAGCGACAGCGCGATGCCCAGTTCCTTGTTCAGGCGCGAGGTCAGCTGTGCCGCCAGCAGTGAGTGGCCGCCGAGCGAGAAGAAATCGTCGTCGACGCCCAGCTCGGGCACGCCCAGCACGTTGGCCATGGCCTCGGCGATGGTGCGCTCGAGCGGATTGCGCGGGGCGATGCGTTCGCCGGCAACGCGCGCGCTCATGTCCGGGACCGGCAAGGACTTGCGGTCGATCTTGCCGTTGGGCAGGAGCGGGATTGCGTCGAGCAGCATCAGGTGCTGCGGGATCATGTAGTCGGGCAGCGAGCCGCGCAGGTGCGACAGCAGAGTCGCTTCGTCGACCGTCTTTCCCTCTGCGGCGACGACATAGCCGACCAGGCGCACATCGCCGGGACGGTCCTCGCGCGCGGCAACCACCACGCGCGCCACGCCCGGGTGGGTCGCCAGCAACGCTTCGATTTCGCCCAGCTCGATGCGATATCCGCGCACCTTCACCTGGAAATCGAGGCGCCCCATGTGCTCGAGCACGCCGTCCTGGCGCCAGCGGCCGCGGTCGCCGGTGCGGTAGAGCCTGGCCGTGGCCGCCTTGGAGAAGGGATCATCGATGAAACGTTCGGAAGTCAGCTCGGCGCGATTGAGGTAGCCAAGGGTGACGCCGTCGCCACCGATCCAGATTTCGCCCGGCACGCCGAGCGGGCACAGCCCGCCTTGGGGGTCGAGGATCCAGACCTGGGTGTTGGCGATGGGTCGGCCGATATGGATGTCGGCCGCCTTGCCTTGCGGCCCTGCGACAACGCGGGCGCAGGTCGACCAGACGGTCGTTTCGGTGGGACCGTAGACATTCCACAGCGAGCCGCAACGTTGCAGCAGCTGCGCCGCCAGATCGGCCGGCAAGGCTTCGCCGCCGCACAGGATCCTGAAGTTCGCGTCGCCCTTCCAGTCGGCATCCAGCAGCAGGCGCCATGACGCAGGCGTGGCCTGCATGATCGTCGCGCCACTGCTGCGCACCAGCTCCGCCAGCGCCACGCCGTCGGTCGCGGTATCGCGATCGGCCAGCACCACCTGCGCGCCGACACTCAGCGGCAGCAGCAGCTCGAGCACGGCGATGTCGAACGACAGGGTCGTCACCGCGACCAGGCGATCACTTTCGACGATGCCCGGCTCGCGCTGCATGCTCGCCAGGAAGTTGCTGACCGCACGGTGCGGCACTTGGACGCCCTTGGGTCGCCCGGTCGAGCCGGAGGTGTAGATCACGTACGCGATCGACTCCGGTTCGGCCGCCATCGCATCGCGCCCGAGGCGCTCACCCGGCAGGCTCTCGAGCTCGTCTTCGAGCGCGTCGAGGGCGAGCACCGGGCGGCCGCGCAGGTCGAAGTTTCCGGCATGCACCTGCTGCGTCAGCAGCGCCGCGAGGCCGGCGTCGCCGGCCATGTAGGTCAGGCGCTCGGCGGGAAAATGCGGATCCAGCGGCACGTAACCGGCGCCGGCCTTGAGCGTGCCGAGCAGGCCGGCGAGCATGTCGATGCCGCGGTCGAGCACGAGGCCGACCAGCGACCCGCGCCGCACGCCGCGACTGCGCAGCAGATGGGCGATGCGGTTGGAGCGGTCTTCCAGTTCGGCGTAGCACACTGCCCGCCCCTTGAAGCTCAGGGCGGTGCGAGCGGGCGTAAGGTCACACTGCCGCTCGAAGGATTCATGCATCCGGCATTCGCGGTCGAACGCGCTCGGTTCCGGCTGCAACGCATTGAGCTCGGCATAGGCGGTGGCATTGACCAGCGACAGCGCGCTGGCATTGGCATCGGGTCGTGCCACCGCATCGCGCAGCAGCGACTCGTATGCGGCCAGCCAGCGGCGGACCGTGTCGGCCTCGAACAGATCGGTGTTGTACTGGCACTCCAGGCGCATGCCGCCCTGGGTCTGCACGGCGTTGATGAAGAGCTCGAAGTTTTCGAAGCTGCGCGCGTTGTTGCTGAACTCCAGGGTCAGGCCCGGGAAACCGGCGGTCTCGCGCTCCAGCGCCTGGTCGATGTTGAACATCACGCTGCACAGCGGCAGCCGGCCGGGATCGCGTTCGACCCGCAGCTTCTGCAGCAGCGTGCCGAAGGTGTAGCGCTGATGGTCGATGGCGTCGAGCAGCGTCGACTGCGCCTCGTCGAGCACTTTGCCGAACGCGTCCTTGGCCCCGATGCCGAACCGCAGCGGCAGCAGGTTCACGGCATGGCCGACCATCTGGTCGTTGCCGTCCACCGATTGCCCGGCCGCCGGGATGCCGACGACAACTTCGTCCTGCCCTGCCAGGCGCGACAGCACGCAGGCGAATCCGGCCAGCAGCGTCGCGAACAGGCTGGCACCACGGCGCGCGCCCATGCGCCGTACCGCAGCGACGAGTTCGGGGTCGAGCAGATAGTCCTCACGCAGCGAGGCAAAGCTGCGGCGAACCGGACGCGGCCGGTCCGTGGGCAGGTCCAGCACCGGCGCACCGCTGGCGAAGCGGGACAGCCAGTACGCCTCGTCGTCGGCATGGGTGCCACCGTCGGGATGGATCGCCTGCGCCAGCGCGTAGTCGGAGAACGCCAGCGCCGGCGCGATCGGTGCCACCGGAGCGCCGCAGCGACTGCCGTACAGCAGCCCCAGGTCCTGCACGATCAGCCACCACGACCAGCCATCGCAGACGATGTGGTGCGCGGTCAGCAGCAGGACGTGGTCGTCCTCGCCCAGGCGCAGCAGCTCGGCGCGGAACAGCTCGCCGTGGGCCAGTTCAAACGGGGTTTCCACCGCGACCCGCTGCCGTTCCAGGCGTGCCTCCTCGCGCGCCTGCGCGTCGAGTGACGACAGATCGGTGAACTGCAACTCCAGCTCCGCCACTTCGCGTACGCACAGCGTCTCACCATCGGGGCCGAAGTTGGAGCGCAGCGCGTCGTGGCGCTGCAGCAGGTCGACCAGGGCGGCATGCAGCGCCGCCTGGTCGAGACGGCCGCGCAGGTGCATCGACACCGATTCGTTGAATGCGAGCGTGGCATCGGCGCCCAGCTGGGCCGCCAGCCAGACTTCGCGTTGTGGTTCGGTGGTGGGTACGACCCGATCCAGTACGCCATCGGCGAAAGGGTCATAGTCGACCGTATCGCTGGCCGGTGTCTGCAGGATTGCCGCCATGCTCATGCTCCCACTTTGCGGTACTTGCCCGGTTCGCTTTCATTCGGGACGAACCAGGCCGGACGCCCGTCCGGCTCACGCCCGAGCCGGGCGCCAGGCACGGGCGGACGGCTCGGATCCATCACCACCGGCGGCGGCCCGATCCGACCGGGCAGCAGCTGCGCTTCCACCAGCTCCAGCACCGACTCCTTGTACGCCTTCAGCATCGCCTGGATATCGGCCTCGCTGTGCGCGGTGGTCAGGAAGCACGGGAAGTTGTCGACGATGTGGACGCCGCGGCTGCGCAGCATGGCGAACAGCAGCTCCTGCATCGGATGGTCTTCGAGGAACTGCGTGCGCCACAGCGACGCGAACTGCTTGATGCTGATTGGCGCACCGACTTCTTCGAGGAAGGCGTTGAGTTCGTTGACGTAGGCGGTGGCGCGCGCCGTGAGCTGCTCCTGCAGCGCCGGCCCGACCTCTTTCATGTGCTCCAGCACGGCCTTGGCCGCCGCCAGCGCCAGCGGATGGCGGACGAACGTGCCGGCGAAATAGGTCACGCCGACGGTCGGCACCGAGTCGTCGCCGTACTGCCAGTGGCCGCCATCCAGCGCATCCATGAACTCGCGCTTGCCGGCAACCACGCCGAGCGGATAACCGCCGCCGATGACCTTGCCGTAGGTCGCCAGGTCGGCCTTGATCCCGAACAGCGCCTGCGCGCCGGCCGGATGGCTGCGGAAACCGGTGATGACCTCGTCAAAGATCAAGGCCGCACCGGCTTCTTCGGTGATCTTGCGGACTTCGCGCAGGAACTCCACCGGCTGGAAGTCCGGGCGACGGCTCTGCACCGGCTCGACCAGCACCGCGGCCAGCTCGTGCGCACGGCTGCGGATGATCTCGAGCGATTCCGGCGTGCCGTAGTCGAGCACCAGCACGTTCTCGGCGGTGTTGGGCAGGATGCCAGGTGCTGCCGGCACCGCACGCAGCTTCTTGGTGCCGCGCACGATCACTTCGTCGTTGATGCCGTGGTACGAACCGTTGAACGTGACGATGGTGCTGCGGCCGGTGATCGTGCGGGCGATGCGGATGGCGCCAAGCACCGCTTCCGACCCGGTGTTGCACAGCGCGGCGCGGTCATGCCCGGTGAATTCGCAGATCAGCTTGGCGACCTCGCCCGACAGCGGATGCTGCGGGCCGATCTCGTAACCCAGGTCGAGCTGCTGGCGGATCGCGTCGAGCACGAAGTCCGGCTGCCAGCCGAACATGCTCATGCCGAAGCCGTTGGTGGCATCGATGTATTCGTTGCCATCGATGTCGAACATGTGCGAGCCCTTGGAACGCCCGATCACGATCTGGTAGATGATTTCCTTGAGTGCCGGACGGAAGCCGTTGACCACGCGCGGATCGGCCATGTGGGCGCGATGCTGCTGGGTGTAGGCCTTCGACTTCGGGCTGCGCGCCAGGTAGCGCTCGATGAACTCGGCCAGGCGCTTGCGCTGATGATCGTTGAAGTCCTGGCGGGCGTTGTGGATTCGGGCGATCGCGCCGAATGCCTTCTGCACGTCGTACTTGGTGTGCGCGAGCGCCGCGGCCTCCGGATCGGTTGCCGTGTCGGCAGGTGCAGCCGGTGCAGCCGGTGCCGTCGCGACTGCGGGTGCCGCAACTGCCGCAACCGTTACCGGCGCCGCTGCTGCGACGGCGACAGGTGCCGAGGTGGTCACCGGCACGCCCGACAGCAGGGCCAGCTGCTGCTGCATCAACTGCATCTGCTGGGCAATCAGCGTGCGCGCGAAGTCGCCCTGCGCGGCCCCGAGCAATGCCTGTGCCGGCATCGCCATGGCAGCGACCGGCGCAACCGTCGCGGTAGCCGTCGCCAGGATCGCCTGCGCGACAGGTGCCGGCGCCGCGGCAGGTGCCGGCGGTGCCTCGGCGGGCAGTTTCTCGTCGAGCATCTTCGACAACCGGTCCAGGCTCGAGAACTCGCCCATCAGCTGGCGGAAGGTGATGCTCACCGCGAAGGTCTTCTGCAACTGCGTGGCCACCTGGGTCAGCATCAGGCTGTCCAGGCCGAGCTCCATGAAGTTGGCTTCGCTGTCGGCATCGGACAGATCGAAACCGACCACGTCCTCGAAGACGTCGCGCAGCCGGCCGATCAGGGCGGGCCGGCGATCGGCGACCGCGGTGACCGTGGCGGGCGATCCGGCGTCCGCGGAAGTGGGGGACGCGACGAGGTGCGGCATGGGAATCTCCAGATCCGTGGGGATGTTCAGTGCGGGGTGCGGGACGACATTGGCGATCGCCGATGGCGCATCCACCCAGAAACGTTGGCGTTCGAAGGGATAGGTCGGCAGCAGCACGCGGCGGCGCTGCTGGCGACGATCGAAGGTGGCCGGGTCGATGGCGACACCGCGGCACCACAGCTGGCCGGCGGCGTTGCGAATGCAGGCGCCCTCGCCTTCCGCCGAATCGGCCAGCGACGACACCGCGAACGCCGGCTGGCGCTGCACGCCGGGATGCTGGCGGGAAAGCGTGGCCAGCGTCGTACGCGGGCCGACCTCGAGCAGCACCCGCGGACGTTCGTCGACGAGGCGCTCGAGTGCGGCGGCGAAACGCACCGGTTCGCGCAGGTGCCGGGCCCAGTAGTCGGCGGATGTTGCCGTGTCGGCGTCCAGCCATTGGGCCGTGGCGGTCGACATCAGCGGCACGGCCGGCGCGTTGCGCACGACGGCCGCGACTTCGGCGCGGAACGGCGCGACCACGTCGTCCATCATCGCGGAATGGAATGCGTGCGAGGTATGCAGCACGCGGCAGGCGACACCATCGCCCTCAAGTGCGGCCTGGAACCGCGCGATCGCCTCGTCAGGACCGGAGACGACGCAGGCACCGGGCGCGTTCTCCGCGGCCAGCGAGAGGTCCTCCGGCAAGCGCGACAACAGCGCATCCAGCGCCAGCCGCACCGACATCATCGTACCGGTCGGCTGCGCTTGCATCAGCGCGCCACGACGGGCGACCAGGCGCAGTGCATCGGCGAGGGTGAAGACGCCGGCCAGGGTCGCGGCGACAAACTCGCCGACGCTGTGGCCGATCATCGCCGCCGGCATCACGCCGTGGCTCATCCAGGTGCGTGCCAGCGAGTACTCGATCGCGAACGTCGCCGGTTGCATGACCGCGGTCGGTTGCAGGGCCTCGGCGTTGCCGTGGAAGACGCGCTCGCGCATATCGAAGCCAAGCTCGTCGCGCAGCAGTTCGGCGCACTCGTCGAATGCGTCGCGGAAAGCCGGCTCGCTCTCGTACAGGCCGCTGCCCATGCCCGCGTACTGCGAGCCCTGCCCCGGGAACATGAAGACGACGTCGCTCGACCGCGCCGGCCGGCTGCGTGTTGCCGCGGCCGCCAGTTCGGTCGTGCGCAGCGCGTCGGCCGCACTCGCCGCATCGCCGGCGACCACGCAGATGCGGTGCGCGAAGGCCTTGCGCCCCACCGCCAGCGTCCAGGCGACGTCAGCGAGGTTGCAAAGCGGTTGCGCGACGAGTGCGTCCGCGAGCCGCTCCGCCGAACGCGCCAGCGCCGCCGGCGTGCGTGCCGACAACACCAGCAGTTGCGGGCCCTGCGCCGGCTCGGAATCGCCACGCGCGGGTGCCTCTTCCATCACCACGTGGGCGTTGGTGCCGCCGACGCCGAACGAACTGACGCCGGCGCGGCGCGGCACGTCGCCTGCGGGCCAGTCGCTGAGACGATCATTGACGACGAAAGGCGTGGCGGCGAAATCAATCGATGCATTGGCCTGCTGGTAGTGGAGCGACGCCGGGATGCGCTGCTCCCACAGCGACAGCGCGGTCTTGATCACGCCGGCACCGCCGGCGGCAATGACCAGGTGGCCAACGTTGCTCTTGACCGAGCCGATGCGGCAGAAGCCGGTGTCCTGGGTGCCGCGGCGGAACGCGCGGGTCAGGCCCTCGATCTCGATCGGATCGCCCAGCGGCGTGGCCGTGCCGTGCGCCTCGACGTAGCCGATGCTGCGGGGATCGACGCCCGCGTCGGCCTGTGCCATCGCGATCACGGTCGCCTGGCCTTCGCTGCTCGGCGCGGTGAAGCTGGCCTTGTGGCCGCCATCGTTGTTGACCGCGGCACCGCGGATCACCGCGTAGACCGGGTCGCCATCGGCAATCGCATCCGACAGTCGCTTGAGCAGCACCACCGTCGCGCCGTCACTGAACACCGTGCCGGTGGCATCGCGATCGAAGGTGCGCGTGTGGCCGTCGCGCGACAGCATCGCGCCTTCGATGTGGCGATAGCCACTGCGCGGCGGACAAGTGGCCGAGGCCGCGCCGGCCAGCGCCATGTCGCACTGCCCCGCGCGCAGGCTGTCGACCGCCTGGCAGATCGCCACCAGCGAGGTCGAGCATGCCGTATGCGTGCTGACCGCAGGGCCGGTGAGGTTGAGCTTGTGGGCGACGTGGGTGGCGATGTAGTCCTTTTCGTTGTTGATCATCACCTGGAAGTCGCCGAGCTTGGCGATCAGGTCGGGGCGATGCGTCAGGTGGCGCTGGAAGTACGTGCCGTTGTTCATGCCGGCGAACACGCCGACCGGGCCGGGGGTGGCATCGGGCGCGTAACCGGCGCGTTCCAGGCATTCCCAGCTGATCTCGAGGAAGATGCGCTGCTGCGGATCCATCAGGTCGGCTTCGCGCGGGCTGATGCCGAAGAACGCCGCATCGAAGTTCTCCAGACCATCAATGATCCCGCGTGCGGGCACGTAACCCGGATCACTGCGCTCGCTGGCGCTGACCGCGGGGTCGAGTTCGTCGGGCTTGAAGTAGGAGATGCTGTCGCGTCCCTCGCACAGGTTGCGCCAGAACGCGTCGACGTCGTCGGCACCGGGGAAGCGCCCGGCCATCGCGACGATCGCCACGGCTTCGTTGCGGGCACCACCGTCACGTGGGGCGCGTCCAAAGCGCGATTCCGGAATGGCCAGCTGCGTGCCGCCCTGCAACAGCGCGGCAAAACCGGCGGGAGTCGGATGGCGGAAAAAGTCGAGCGCCGACAGCGGTACTGATGGTGCGCCCTCGCCCGCGGCCGCCTCGCGCTCGCGACGAACACGCTCGAGCAGGCGCATCGCCAGCAGCGAGTTCCCGCCGAGGTCGAAGAAGTTGTCGTGCCTGCCAACCTGCTCGATGCCAAGTACCGTCGAATACACGGCACAGATCGACTGCTCGACCGCGCCCTGCGCCGGCTCGTAGGCAACGGCCAGTTCCGGACGCTCGTTGCCCGGCTCGGGCAGCGCACGCCGGTCGAGCTTGCCGTTGGGCGTGACCGGCAGCGCAGCCAGATGGACGAAATACGCGGGGATCATGTGGTCCGGCAGCTGCAGGCCAAGGTGCGCGCGCAGTGCTTCCACGCCGATCACTGCCTCGGCCGCCGTCGAATCCGCCAGCGAAGTCACGTAGTAGGCGATCAGCCGCAGGTCACCATCGCCATCCGGGCGCGCCAGGACCACGGCGGCGCTGACCTGAGGATGCTCGGTCAGGCGCGCTTCGATCTCGCCCAGCTCGATCCGGAATCCGCGGATCTTGACCTGGAAGTCGTTGCGCCCCTGGTATTCGATGTTGCCGTCGGGCAGCCAGCGACCGAGGTCGCCGGTGCGGTACATGCGCGCCTGCGGATCACCGGCAAACGGATCGGACAGGAAGCGCTCGGCGGTGAGCTCGTCGCGGTTGAGGTAGCCACGACCGACCTGCACGCCACCGATGTAGAGCTCGCCGGTCACACCCTGCGGCACCGGCTCCAGGTGCGGGTCGAGGACATACATGCGGGTGTTGGCGATCGGCTTGCCGATCGGCACGCTCAGCAGCGCCTTGCCGGGCGCGCTGGTCCACGCGGTGACATCGACCGCGGCCTCGGTCGGGCCGTAGAGGTTGTGCAGCTCCACGCCCGGCAGGCGCTGGTGGAAGCGCTCGGCGAGCGCAACCGGCAGTGCCTCGCCACTGCACATGACGCGCTTGAGCACGCCCGCGCAGGTGGCCGATGCCTCGTCCTCGAGGAAGGCATGCAGCATCGACGGAACGAAGTGCAGCGTGGTGACGCCGTGCTCGCGGATCGTCGTCGCCAGGTACGCAGGGTCCTTGTGCCCTTCCGGACGTGCCATCACCAGGCGCGCGCCGGTCAGCAGCGGCCAGAAGAACTCCCACACCGACACGTCGAAGCTGAAGGGCGTCTTCTGCAGGACCGTGTCGTGCGCGTCGAGTCCGTACGCTTCCTGCATCCACAGCAAGCGGTTGACGATGCCGCGATGTTCGTTCATCGCGCCCTTCGGCAGGCCAGTCGAGCCGGAGGTGTAGATCATGTAGGCGAGGTGGCGCGCCTCGAGGCCAAGCGTTTCGGCCGCGGTATCGGTATCGGCCTCGCCTGCCCATGCCGGCAGTGGCGCGGTCAGGTCCAGCACCGGGCAACGCACTTCGAGCGACTGCAGCAGCGGCAGCAGCTTCGCCTGGGTCAGCAGCACCTTCGGCGCACTGTCGCCGAGCATGTGCACGAGCCGGTCCTGCGGATAGGCCGGATCCAGCGGCACGTAGGCGCCGCCCGACTTGATGATGGCCAGCAGGCCCACCACCATCGCCCATCCGCGTTCGATGCAGATGCCGACGCGGTCGTCGGGGCGCACGCCCTGCGCGCGCAGATAGTGGGCAAGGCGATTGGCTTCGCGGTTGAGCTGCACGTAGCTGAGGGTGCGGTCCTCAGCGACCACGGCAGGAGCATCGGGGGTGCGAAGCACCTGCGCTTCGATCAGCGAGTGCAGGCTGCAGTCCTGCGGGTAGTCGACCCGGGTGTCGTTCCAGCCGTCGAGCAGGTAAGCGCGCTCGGCTGCATCGACCATCGGCAGGCGCGAGATCACCTGCGCAGTTTGCGTCGTCGCCGCCAGCAGCAGGTTGCAGCCGTAGCCAAGGTAGCGCTGCAGCGTCGCATCGTCGTACAGCGCGGCGTCGCCGTCGAGCAGCAGCGTCAGCACGCCGTCGCTGTCGCGCATGCGCAGGCCCAGCTCGACGCCGGACATCTCGGCTTCGCCATCGGCGAAGCCGAGCTGCCAGCCGGCAGTGCCGTGTTCTTCGCCTGCGGCAGCCGCGGCCGCGAGCGACAGCTGCTCCACGGTCCTGGCAACCAGGTCGGCCAACGTCAGCTCCGCCACCGCACCCGCACCATCGAGGTCCAGGCGCACCGGCAGTGTGGCGGCGCCCGAGCGGACAACGACCGCAATGCCCAGTCCGGTCTGGTTCGACAAGCGATACAGGAGGATGGCCCAGCCTGCCAGCACGGCGACCGCCAGCGACTGTCCGTGATCGTCGGCCAGCACCTGCAGCGCCCGACGCAGCGAGTCGGGCAATTCCAGCTGGGCCTGCGCACGCACGCCGGAGGCGTCGCGTCCGCGCGGGCGATCGACGGGAATTTCGACCAGGGCTGGCAGCTCGGCTTGCGCAGTGTCCCGACGCGTGTCCCGCGCCACGTTGAGCGTGCCAGTTGCCGTGCTACCCATGTCAAATCCCCCGATGTTCTCTGAGGGATAACGTGCTTGCGGCGCAATGGCGGTCAGATGCGGACGTTTGCAGGTGCGAGGCGCGCGTTATTTGCCGTGTTTGTCGCCGCGCCGGGTACATGCAGATTGCCGGTCATCAGTACCAACGCAGTCAGGGCGGCAAAGCGGACTGCGTCGAGGCGTGGCTGCGTCCGTTGAGACCATCCGGCGTCGAGACCATCTGGCCGGAGAAGGAGCCACTCGTCGCGGGCCCATGTGCGGACGGCCCCGGTACGCGCTACGATGCGCCGAATCAGGGGGGCCCATGAGTCAGGACTTCTCGCTTCTGTACTTCCAGCTCGGCCTGGAACCGGGCTGCAGCCTTGACGACCTGAAGCGTGCCTACCGGGTGCGTGTGGCTGAACTGCATCCCGATCGCCACAACGACGCCGCCGCGTCCGACGAGGATCACGAGGCGCTGACCGAGCTGACCGCCCTGTACTCGAAGGCCATCCGCTTCCATCGGATTCACGGCAGGCTGCCGGGCGCAGCGCCGAAAAGCACCGGCTCGCACACGGTGCACGTCGCGCAACCGGCTCCCGCCTCCCGCAGCAGCCACGAACACACGCCCGCATCGACGCGCGCCGACTGGTCCGCCAGCCGCGCCGAGGCCCGACGCAACGCCTCCAACCGCAGCACTCCGACGCTGGCAATCGTGACCATCCTGGTGCTGGTCGTCGTCATGATCGTGCTGCACTGGTCCGAGACCAGCTTCGAGCAGAAGGTCCAGGAAGGCCTGCACGCGCAGGAAGCAGCCGAACCCGCCTACGACCCGCAGCAACCGCGACTCGTACTGGGCATGGAGGAAGGCGCGGTCTTCGCGATCGAAGGGGCGCCGGTGGTGGTGCAGGACGACATCTGGAACTACGGATCGTCCTGGGTCCGCTTCGAAGACGGACATCTCGTCGACTGGAGCAGTGCGCCCCCGAACCGGCTGAGTACCGCCACGCCGCGTCCGGTCAGCGAGGAAGAAGCGCAGGAGCAGGCGCAGTAGGCGCCTGCGACCGGATCGCCTGCCCCGTCAGCGCGCCCCGCGTTGGAACAGCACCACTTCGACCGTCTGCAACAGGATGATCAGGTCGAAGGCCAGACCGTGGTTCTTCACGTAGAACAGGTCGAACTTGAGCTTCTCCTCGGCATCCTGCACCGACGCGCCATACGGATATCGAAGCTGCGCCCAACCGGTCAGGCCCGGCTTCACGCAATGGCGCACCGCGTAATAGCGGATCTCACGACTCAGCATGTCGACGAATTGCGGGCGCTCGGGCCTCGGCCCGACGATGCTCATTTCACCGCGCAGGATGTTGAACAGCTGCGGCAGCTCGTCGAGCCGGGTCAGGCGGATGAAGCGCCCGACCCGCGTGGTGCGGTCGTCGCCGGTCTGGGCCCAGCGGGCAACGCCATCGACCTCGGCGTCCACGCGCATGCTGCGGAACTTGATCAGCTCGAACGGGCGACCGCCCTCGCCGATCCGCGTCTGCTGGTACAGGATCGGGCCGCTCGACTCCATGCGGATGCACAGCGCGACCAGCGCCATGAACGGCCAGGTGACGATCAACAGCGCGCCCGCGGCCAATACGTCGAAGAAGCGTTTGTTCATGCAGCGCGACGTGGAGTGGTCGAAGCCGCCCGAGAACACCAGCCACGACGGATCGACCAGGTTGGTGGTGACGATGCCGGCCTCGCGTTCGAAGAACGTCGACAGATCGGTCATCGTGACGCCACGCTGTACGCACGCCAGCATGTCGTCCATCGGCAGGCCACCGCGGCGTTCGTCGGGTGCCACCACGACCTCGCTGATCTGCATCCGGTGCGTCAGCTCGGCAAGCCCGCCCTCCGGGATCGCCTGCAGGTTTTCGGTGACGACGCTGTCCTGTCCCGGGATGGGTACAAAACCCACCAGCGTGAAAGCGCGACGGTCGCTGTTGCGCCGCAGGCGGGTGTTGATCAGGTCGGCGTTGCGGCCGGCACCGAGCACCAGCACGCGCCGCCGGAACAGTTCACCGGCGAACACCTGCAGGATGCCCAGGCGCAACAGCGCCAGTCCGGCAGCAGCGAGGATCAGGGCGATCACGATCACGCCACGGCCGATGTAGGCGGCGGGAATGAGGTAGTACAGCACCATCAGGCCGATGCCGCCGATCGCGAACGAGACGAGCAGGCGCAGCACGAACTCGAAACGGTTCAGGCGCACATGCACTTCGTACAGGCCCAGCGCCGCCATCGCGGTAGTCACGAACATGGCCACCAGGAAGGCCCTGACGGCCAGGTTCTCGGAGAAGATCTCGTGACCTTCCGGATCGTTCATGAAACGCAGCCACGCCGCGCCGGCGACCGCTGCCATCACCAGCAACAGCTCCAGCAACCAGATGAGCGTCAGCGCCCGGTTCTTGAGACTTGCCTTTGCGAAGACCATGAAACCGCACTCCCGCGGGGGGCATGCATGACCCGTTCAATGCGGGCCGCATGCGGTTGACGCACACACTGCGTGGGGTCTCCCATGTTTCGCCATTGGCGTGGGAGCGGTGCATTGCGTCGAGGGGCGTGGGCGGGTCCTGTCCGGATGGCAGTCGCCATCGACCCGTCCGTCGTTGCCTGTCCCCTCAACGACGAACTCACGACATGTACAACGCCGGCTCGACGACCACCCGGCCACCGACCGGTCGCAGCCAGGCGCCTTCGAGCACCGCGTCGACCGGCGCGGCCACCGCGGCGGTCCAGCGCGGCCCGATCTCGAGCATCGACAAGCGCACCGGGCCGGAGCTGCCGGCGGCCGATGCGGTCAACGGCACGATCGCTCCGTCGGCGGCGACGAAACTGGTCATTTCCCGCTCGAGGCCAATCCCTTCGGCCTTCAGCAACGCTTCCTTGCGCACCCATAGCGCCAGCAGTTCGTGGCTGTAGTGCGGCTCGCGCATCCCGGCCAGCAGCCGCGCCTCGGCGCTGTGGCAGACGCTGGTGGACACTTGTGGCAACTCGCACGCACGCAGCGAGGGCTCGATGTCGATCCCCACCGGCCCCATCGCGCAGACGGCGAAAGCGGCGACGCCCTCGGCGTGGCTGAGGCTGGTGTGCAGCGACATTCCGGGCAGGCATGGGCAACCGCGCTCGTCACGAGCGAGCGGCACGTCGGCCGGCGCGATCCCGAGCACGCCGGCGATCACCATGCGGTGCAAGGCGTAGGCGATGGTCAACGCTTCACGATCGGTGGCCTGGCGACGATGGACGACCCGCGATCGTTCGATCGGGTCGAGCAGCGACCACGCCTCGTCGAGCCATGACTGCCAGGGTTCGAGCTCGGCCAGCGCGACCAGGCACGAGCGCGCCCGCGAGGGCCGCAGGTCCGGGGCATCAGGCATGGTTCCGGGCACTCCGAGCGGTCGCACGGGCGCTATCAGCGTCATTCATTCCCCCTGCCCGGCCTTGCGCCAGCTGCCTTGTGGTTCACGACTACCCTCAACGCAGGAGCGGCCGCGGCGAGGCCATCGCGATGCGGACCGGTGCCGAGACCGGCACGCTGGCACCCCCCGCGTCCTGTTCCGGCGCCGTGGCGCGTTATCTGCAGCGAGGCCGGATATCACCACCGTGATGTCGCCTCCCACCGGGGCCAACATGCGCGCACGCCAGAGCAAACATCCGTCCACGCCCACGCGCGGCGCACGCCGCCGCGTTGCCTGAGCGCCACGGACGCAAACGACATGGACACCACCGAATTCGAGGGGCACCGCGTCCACGGCCCCGTGCAAGGCGAAAGCAGGCATGGCGGAAACGGCCATGAAGGACGTGGCGCCGATGGCCGCGCGGCCGCGCACGGCGCGAGCGCGCCATGGACGCCGGCGCCGCTGCAGACCGTCAGGGTGGGCGTGGTCGGCCTGGGCTATGTCGGCCTGCCATTGGCCGTCGCGTTCGCGAAGTATTTCGACACGGTCGGATTCGACATAAACGCCGCACGCGTCGACGAACTGCGCGAAGGCCAGGACAGCACGCTCGAGGTCGATCCCGCCGAACTGGCTGCCGCCCGTCGACTGCACTGCAGCAGCGACCTGGCAGAGCTACGCGCCTGCAACGTCTATATCGTCACCGTGCCGACGCCCATCGATGCGGCCAAGCGACCCAACCTCGGCCCGCTTGCACGCGCCAGCGAAACCATCGGCAAGGTCCTCAAGCACGGCGACGTGGTGGTGTACGAATCCACCGTCTATCCCGGTTGCACCGAAGAAGTGTGCGTGCCGATCCTGGAGCGCTCCTCCGGCCTGGTGTTCAACCGCGATTTCTTCGTCGGCTACAGCCCGGAGCGGATCAACCCCGGCGACAAGGATCATCGCCTCACTTCGATCCTCAAGATCACCTCCGGCTCGACCCCGGAGGCCGCCGATTTCGTCGACCGCCTGTACGGTTCGATCATCGAGGCCGGCACCCACAAGGCCAGTTCGCTGAAGGTCGCCGAGGCGGCCAAGGTGATCGAGAACACCCAGCGCGATCTCAACATCGCGTTGATCAACGACCTGGCGATCCTGTTCAACAAGCTCGGCATCGACACCCTGGAAGTGCTGCAGGCGGCCGGCACCAAGTGGAACTTCCTGCCGTTCCGGCCAGGCCTGGTCGGTGGTCACTGCATTGGCGTCGATCCCTATTACCTCACCCACAAGGCGCAGGAGATCGGTCACCACCCCGACGTGATCCTCGCCGGACGCCGCACCAACGACGGCATGGGCTCGTACATCGCCAGCGAAGTGGTGCGCCTGATGGTGCGCAAGGGCATCAACCCGGTGCATGCACGGATCCTGATCCTGGGCCTGGCGTTCAAGGAAAATTGCCCGGATCTGCGCAACACCCGCGTGGTCGACATCGTCCATGCGTTGCGCGGCTACAACGCAAACGTCGACGTCCACGATCCGTGGGTCGACGCGGCCGAAGCAAACGCCGAGTACGGCATCACCACGGTCGCGGAGCCTGCACCGGGCGAGTACGACGCGGTGATCGTCGCCGTCGCCCATCGCCAGTTCTCCGAGCTCGGCGCGCAGGGCGTGACCGCGCTCGGCAAGCCGGTGGCGGTGATCTACGACGTCAAGTACGTGCTGCCTCGCGACGCGGTCGATGGCCGGCTCTGATGCCTGCGGCGCCACCCCCTTCCCATTACCCCCTTACCCCTTGCGGAGATCCACTGCGATGAAGGTTCTCGTTACCGGCACAGCTGGATTCATCGGCTCGCACGTTGCACTGGAGCTGTTGCGACGCGGTGACGAAGTAGTGGGTTTCGACAACCTCAACGACTATTACGACGTCGGCCTGAAGAAGGCGAGGCTGGCGCGTTTCATCGGCCATCCGCGTTACACCCATCTGCATGCCGACCTGTCCGACCGCGATGCGGTCGAGGCCGCTTTCGAGCGCCATCGTCCGCAACGGGTCGTGCACCTGGCCGCGCAGGCGGGCGTGCGCTACGCCGCGGAAAACCCGCATGTGTACGTCAGCAGCAATGTCACCGGCTTCCTGCACGTGCTGGAAGGTTGCCGACGCCACGGTAGCGAGCACCTCGTATACGCATCGACCAGTTCGGTGTACGGCGCCAACACCCTGATGCCTTTCTCGGAGCACCATCCCGCCGATCACCCGCTGACGCTGTACGCGGCGACCAAGAAGGCCAACGAGCAGATGGCGCACAGCTACGCACATCTGTACGGGATCCCGAGCACCGGACTGCGCTTCTTCACCGTCTATGGCCCCTGGGGCCGCCCGGACATGGCGTTGTTCCTTTTCACCAAGGCGATCCTCGCCGGCGAACCGGTTCCGGTGTTCAACCACGGCCGGCACAAGCGCAGCTTCACCTACGTCGATGACATCGTCACTGGCGTCGTGCATGCCCTCGATCGCGTCCCGACGCGCGACGATCGCTGGCAAAGCGACACGCCGGACCCGGCCAGCAGCGGCGTCGCACCGTATCGCCTCTACAACATCGGCAGCCGCCAGAGCGTGGAGCTGCTGCGCTACATCGAGGTGCTCGAGCAGTGCCTTGGGCGCAAGGCAAGCCTGCAGATGCTGCCGTTGCAGCCGGGCGACGTACCGGCGACCGAAGCCGACTGCAGCGACCTCGCCGACGACATGGGCTATTGCCCGCGGGTTACCGTCGAAGAAGGCGTGGAGAACTTCGTGCGCTGGTATCGCGACTACTACCACCTCGGTGCGGCGGTCCCCGCGCGGCAGTACGCCTGAAGCCGACGACATCGCCATCCCGGCGAACGACCATCACCGTCATCCCGGCGAACGCCGGGATCGCATCACCGTCATCCCGGCGAACGCCGGGATCCCATCACCGTCATCCCGGCGAACGCCGGGATCCATTTGCACTTGCCTCGGCCCCGGGTGCGCTTCGCTTACCCGGGCTACGATTCCTTAAACAAAAAAAAGCCGATGGTTTCCCATCGGCCGCATGTCGCTACAAAGCAAAAGGGCCGATGGTTTTCCATCGGCGGCATGTCGCTACAAAGCAAAAGGGCCGATGGTTTCCCATCGGCGGCATGTCGCTACAAAGCAAAAGGGCCGATGGTTTCCCATCGGCCCTTCGCTTTCTTGTGTGGCGCGCCCGGAGAGATTCGAACTCCCGACCACCAAGTTCGTAGCCTGGTGCTCTATCCAGCTGAGCTACGGGCGCTGAGTTGAAAAATT
>DATDBK010000081.1:0-11454 GCA_036524935.1 Lysobacter sp.
GGTGTCAGGATGGTTGCCCGCGACCTCGGCGGCCACGCCGTAGGTGGCGACCGTCAGCAACGCAGCGGTCAGCACCGTGCGCAACGGTTTGAAAATGGTGACCATCTGGTTTTCCCCTAAATGAGCCTGGTTCGAAGGCCCCTCGACGTGCTGCCAGAGGCAGCTTCCCCACACGCCCGTGAAGGCTGGGCCCCGCGGCAATATAGCCCAGAAGAACCGCATGGTTGCAAGCGTCGTGGCTGCCCAACGGGGTTACAATCGCACCACTTGTTGTGGTTGTGACACACGCCCCCATTTAAACGCCATGGCCTTGCTCCCCATTCTCGAGTTCCCCGATCCCCGCCTGCGCACCGTCGCCACGCCGGTCGATCCCGCACGCGTGACCAGCGCCGAATTCCAGAAACTGCTCGACGACATGTTCGAGACCATGTACGAGGCCCCGGGCATCGGGCTGGCCGCCAGCCAGGTCGATGTGCACCAGCGCTTCATGGTCATGGACATCAGCGAGGAGCACGACGAGCCGCGGGTGTTCATCAATCCCGAGATCACCGCGCGCGACGGCGAACAGGTATACCAGGAAGGCTGCCTGTCGGTGCCCGGCATCTTCGCCGACGTCACCCGCGCCGACCGCATCACCGTCAGCTTCCTCGACCGCGATGCCAGGCCGCAGCAGATCGAGGCCGAAGGCCTGCTGGCCGTCTGCATCCAGCACGAGATGGACCACCTGGCCGGCAAGCTGTTCGTCGACTACCTCTCGCCGCTGAAGCGCGAGATGGTCCGCAAGAAGCTGGCCAAGCAGCGTCGCCAGGCCGCGGCCTGACGGTTTCGTGGTCCCGTTGAGAATCGTCTTCGCCGGCACTCCCGACTTCGCTGTGCCGTGCCTGCGCGCGGCCTCGCAGCGCAATGAAGTGGTCGCCGTCTACACGCAGCCCGATCGCCCGGCCGGGCGCGGGCGCGGGCTCACGCCCCCGCCGGTCAAGCGCGAAGCGCTGCTGCGCGGGATCGAGGTGTTCCAGCCCGAGAACTTCAAGTCGATCGTGTCGAAGGACGCGTTGCGTGCGCTGAAGCCGGACCTGATGGTGGTGGTCGCCTACGGCCTCATCCTGCCGCAGTCGGTCCTCGACATCCCCACTTACGGTTGCTGGAACGTCCACGCCTCGCTGCTGCCACGCTGGCGCGGCGCCGCGCCGATCCAGCGCGCGATCGAAGCCGGCGACAGCGAGTCGGGCGTGTGCCTGATGCAGATGGAGAAGGGCCTGGACACCGGCCCGGTGCTGCTCTCGCAGTCGCTGCAGATTGGCGACCAGGAAACCGGCGGCCAGCTGCATGACCGGCTGTCCGCGCTCGGCGCCCAGGTTCTCGCCGATGGCCTGGGGTTGCTGCGCGCCGATATCCGCCCCGTGCCGCAGCCGCAGCCGGAAGCGGGCGTGACCTACGCCCACAAGCTCGACAAGGCCGAGGCCCGCCTCGACTGGTCGCAGCCGGCAGCGACGCTGGCCAACAAGGTGCGCGCGTTCAATCCGTGGCCGATGGCCGAGGCGGTTGTCGCCGGCGAGCGCCTGCGCCTGCACGGTGCGGTCGCCCTGGACGAAGCGCACGGCGCCGTCCCGGGAACGCTGCTGCGTGCCAGCCGCGATGGACTGGACGTCGCCTGCGCCGGCGGTGTGCTGCGTATCCGCGTGCTGCAGCGCGACGGCGGCAAGGCGATTACCGCGGCCGACTACCTCAACGGCCGGCCGGACCTGCGCTGAGGTGACCGGCCATGCCAGCCCCTGACCATTCCCCCGGCACGACCAGCGGTGCCGCATCGCGCGCCGTTGCCGCGCGCGTGCTCGACGCGGTGCTGCATCACGGCCGATCGCTGAAGGCCGAGCTCGCCGTGGCATTGCCACGCATCGCCGATCCGCGCGATCGCGCGCTGGTTGAGGCGATCTGCTTCGCCGTGCTGCGCCAGCCGGCGCGATTCGAGTCGGCGTTGCTGGCATGGGTTCCGCGCCCGCTGCCCAAGCGCGACAGCGAGCTCAAGGCGTTGTTGTTCGTCGGCTTTGCCCAGCTTGATCCGCTCGGATTGCCGGCACATGCGGCAGTGGCTGCGACCGTGGAAGCGGCGCGCACGCTCGGCCGCCGCCACCAGGCCGGGCTGGTCAACGCGCTGCTGCGCCGCGCCCAGCGCGAAGGCCTGCCGCCGGGCGAGCCGCATGCGCACTGGCCGACGTGGCTGCGCGAACAGATCGCCCGTGACTGGCCCGAAGACACGACCGCAATCCTCGATGCCAGTGCGGCCGAGCCGCCGATGTGGTTGCGCGTGAACCGCCGCCAGCAATCGCGCGACGACTATCGCGCCCGTCTGCACGAGGCCGGCATCGAGGCGCAGGTCGACGACCGGTTGCCCGATGCGCTGCGCTTGGACACACCGGCGGCCGTCGCCGTGTTGCCCGGCTTCGCCGAAGGAACCGCCTCCGTGCAGGATGCCTCGGCGCAGCTCGTCGCCGATGCGCTGGCGCCGCCGCCATCGGCGCGCGTGCTCGACGCCTGCGCCG
The DNA here is from genome assembly GCA_036524935.1 of Lysobacter sp. Taxonomy (GTDB): domain Bacteria; phylum Pseudomonadota; class Gammaproteobacteria; order Xanthomonadales; family Xanthomonadaceae; genus Lysobacter_J. Next base: position 2,541 of record DATDBK010000081.1, read on the forward strand.
CGCCCGGCGGCAAGACGGCACATCTGCTCGAACGTGATGCCTCGTTGCGCCTGGTCGCGCTCGACATCGACGCGCAGCGACTGGATCGTGTGCACTCCGGCCTGGTTCGCCTGCGCCTGGGCGATCGCGTGCAACTGCATGCGGCCGATGCCGCCGACACGCAGGCCTGGTGGGACGGCACGCCGTTCGACGCCGTGCTGCTGGATGCGCCGTGCTCGGCGACGGGCATCGTCCGCCGCCAGCCCGACGTGCTGCAGCACCGTCGCGCCTCCGACCTGACCGCGCTGGTGGCAACGCAATCGCGTCTGCTCGATGCGCTGTGGGCGATCGTCGCGCCAGGCGGCGTGCTGCTGTACGCGACCTGTTCGATCCTCAAGGACGAGAACGAAACCCAGGTCGACGCCTTCCTTGCGCGCACGCCTGACGCGGTCGCCGAACCACTGGACGACCGCTTCGGCCGTGCCAGCGGTGCCGGCCGCCAGCGCCTGCCGGGTGAGCTGGGGTGCGACGGATTCTTCTACGCCAGGCTGCGCAAGACAGCCTGACGGTCGCGCTTCCCACACGCTTGCCCACCGCCGCGGGATGACGCCGGTGCGCCAGCACGGCTGCGTTCCGACATCGCGACGACGCCCTGCCGCTATCATCCGCGCCATGCTCAAGCCGATCGCCTCGCGCCCGACCTGGCGCAACGACACCACGCTGTTCTGGATCATCGCCGTGCTGGTGCTCGGTGCCGGCATCGGCCTGCGCGATCCATGGCCCGCTGACGAACCGCGATTCGCCCTCGTCGCCAAACAGATGATCGAGAGCGGCGACTGGCTGTTCCCGCATCGCGGCAGCGAGCTGTATTCGGACAAGCCGCCGTTGTTCATGTGGTTGCAGGCGATCGCGTACACGGTCTTCGGCAACTGGCGCATCGCCTTCCTGCTGCCGTCGCTGCTGGCCGCGCTGGGCACGCTTTGGTGCGTGATCGACCTGGGGCGCCGCCTGTGGACCCGTCGCGTCGGCCTGTATGCCGGCTATGCGCTGCTGTTCGCGCTCCAGTTCACCTGGCAGTCGAAGAAGGCGCAAATCGATCCGCTGGTGGTGTTCTGGATCACCCTGGCCAACTACGGACTGTTGCGGCACGTGCTGCAGGTCGCCCGTAACCAGGGTCCAAACTGGCCGATGTGGATGCTCGGCTGGGCCGCGGCCGCGCTCGGCACGATCAGCAAGGGCGTCGGTTTCATCGCGCTGCTGATGCTGATCCCGGCCGGCATCGCCTCGCTGCGCGGCTGGGACGTGAAGGTGCATGCCGGCCGCGCGAAGTTCTGGCTCGGACCGCTCGCCTTCGTGCTGGCCGCGTGCGTGTGGCTGGTGCCGATGCTGATCGCGGCGCTGGGAAACGCCGGCCCCGAATACGCCGCCTACGTCAACGACATCCTGGTGCGGCAAACCGCCAAGCGTTACGGCGCGTCGTGGGACCACGGCCAGCCGGTCTGGTACTTCCTGGTGGTGGTCGCGACGATGTGGCTGCCGACGGCGCTGGTGCTGCCGTGGGCGATCCCGGCGTGGTGGCGGCGCCTGCGCCGGCGCGATCCGCGCTACCTGCTGCCGCTTGCTTGGTGGCTGCTGGTGCTGGTGTTCTTCACCCTGCCCAACGGCAAGCGCGACATGTACATCCTGCCGGCACTGCCCATGTTCGCGCTGGCGCTGGGTCCGCTGTTGCCGGGGCTGATCCGTCGCAAGGGCGTGCGGCGGTTGGCCTATGGGTTCACCGCGGTGCTGGCCGGCGGCCTCCTCATTGGCGGCCTGGCGATGCTGCTGGGCGATCCGGGATTCGAGCGCCGCTTCGTTGCCGAGCGTTCGCTGGAAGACGTGTCGACCGCACTGGCCGCCAGTGTCGCGGCCGTGGGCTTCTTCGGCGTGGGCTGCCTGCTGTGGTTCGGGCGCGCGCGTCCAATCGTGGCGATGCTGGCGACACTGACCGGGTTGTGGGTGTGCTTCGGTCTGGCGATGGCGCCGCTGCTCAACGACTCCTCGTCGGCGCGCGGCCTGATGACCGACATCGGCCATCGCATTGGTCCGGAAGCCGAGCTGGGGCTGGTGGCATGGCGTGAGCAGAACCTGCTGATGGCCGACCGTCCTGTCGCCGAGTTCGGCTTCAAGGTCGACTTCGACGAGCAGATGCAGCGCGGCCTGGCGTGGCAGCGGCAGGCGCCGGCGACGCGCTGGTTGCTGGTGCAGGACGTGGCGCTGGCCAAGTGCATCGACACTGCCAAGGCGCAGCACATGGGCCACGCCAACCGGCGTGGCTGGACGCTGGTCCCGGGCGCCGCGGCGGCAGGCTGCAGGTAGCTGCTTGGCGTGACGGGCCCCGGGTGCCCCCGGATCGAGTCCGGGGTTACCCGGGCTACGTCATACCCAGGTAGCCCGGGTAAGGCCGCAGGCCCCACCCGGGGGATGACGTGATCGGCAAGTAGCCCGGGTAAGGCCGAAGGCCGCACCCGGGGATCGGGGTACGCCCTACGCGGAACGCAGGTCGGGCAGCGGATGCCCCGCGAACCCGGCGATATGCCGGTCCAGCCCCACCGGACTCCGTACCCGCCCGCTGGCGCGCGTTTCCGCCAGCAGCGCGTCGTTCGGGCTGGCACCTTCCTCGTGCCGCTCCGGGTGGTACAGGTGCGTGGCCAGGCCGGCGAAGCGCAGGGACCGCCGCTCCAGGCCAGCATGGAACGCGCGCACGGCCAGGTCCTTGTCCTCGCGGCCCCAGCCCTCGAAGCGTTCGTCGAAGCCGTTGAGCATCACCAGGTCGTCGCGCCACCAGCCCTGGTTGCAGGTCTTGATCGCGCGGCCGCTCTGGCCGCGCGTGGTCCGCAGCGACAGCGCCGCCAGCGGTGGGATGCGCAGCGTATGGCGGCGCCGGGTCAGGCCGCGATCGAAGAAGCCCAGTTGCATCACTTCGTGCTTCAGCAGGCGGTCGCGGCCTTCCTCGTCGGTCAGCACGCGCATGCCCTGGACGAAGCTTCCGCGTTCGGCCGCATGCAGGTGGTCGGCGACGAACATCGGGTGCGGCAGCATGTCGCCGTCGAGCAGCAACACGTAGTCGCCACTGGTGGCGGCGATCGCGCGGTTGCGGGCGAGCGAAACACGGAACCCGCGGTCCTCGATCCAGCTGTGGCGAAGCGGCACCGGGAAGTCGCGCGCGACCCGCTCGAGCATGGCGCGGGTGTCGTCGCGCGAGCCGTCGTCGGCGACCAGCACCTCGTGCGGCAGCGTGTGCTGGCGTGCCAGTGCTTCGAGCGCGAGCTCCAGCGCCTGCGGCCAGTTGTAGGTGGTGATGACGACGCTGGCGCGCAGCGGGGCGGTGGCGTTCATCGGTCCGGACCGGTCACGGGCTGCCCGTTCTGCAGCATCCACAGCATGATCGTCTTCTGCCGCACGTAGTTGGCGCGCACGTAGGCGTACACCAGGCCGTGCCAGCCATCGCGGAAACCGCCGCGCAGCAGGTAGCCGCGCCAGAACCGCCATGCCGGCGACAGCACCAGGCCTGTGAGCGTGGCGCGCTTGCCGCGGGCGAAATCGTGCTCGGCCATCATCCGGGCATAGCGCTGGGTCTTGAGCAACTGCTGCTCGAGCGAGCGGTAGGGATAGTGGATCAGGTCGCCGGCGATGGTTCGCACCGGGCCATCGACGCTGGCGGCCTCGTGCACCTCGCGGGTGCCGCGCCAGCCGCCGCGGCGGCGGTCGAACAGGCGCAGGACGCGGTCGGGATAGGCGTTGCCATGGCGCAGGAACTTGCCGAAATACTCGCTGAGGCGGGCGAACCGGTAGCCGGCAGCGTCGCCGAAACCGCCGGCGCGCTCGCCCTCGATCGCGGTGCGCAGGGCATCGCTGACGCGCTCGTCGGCGTCCAGGCACAGCACCCAGTCGTGCGTCGCCTGCTCGATCGCGAACTGCTTCTGGCTGCGGAAACCGTCGAAGGGCCGCTGGATGACGCGGGCGCCGAGGTCGCGGGCGATCTGCGCGGTGGCGTCGGTGGAGTGCGAGTCGACCACCACGACTTCGTCGCAGAACGCCAGCGAGGCGATGCAGTCGGCGATGCGGTCGGCTTCGTTGAACGCGATAATGCACGCTGACAGCGGGCATGCTGACAGCGGGCATGCTGACAGCGGGCGCGCCGATACCGGGCGCGCCGGACCCGGCGTGGTCGCCGGCGTGTCCTGCGTCGATGGCGTATTCGAGGAAGCGTTGATGGCCGATTACCTGTTGTTCGCGAGCGAACGCTATGCGCTGCCCATCCTGCAACCGCTGGCGCAGGCGCTGCACGCAGCGGGGCACGGCGTGCACGCCTGGTTCGTCGACGGCGCCGCCGGCGCCGAACTGCCGGCGCCGGTGCGAATGATAGGCCTGCACGAGGCGGTCGCGCTGAAACCGCGCGCGGTGTTCAGCGCCGCCAACTGGGTGCCGCCGTTCGTCGCCGGCGCCAAGGTGCAGCTGTTCCATGGCTTCAACGTCGAGAAGCGCTCGGACGAGCGCGGCCACTTCCGGGTGCGCGGGCTGTTCGATCTGTACTGCACGCAGGGGCCTGCAACGACCGCGCCGTTCCAGGCGCTGGCCGCGCAGGCCGGGCATTTCGCCGTGGTCGAGACCGGCTGGCCCAAGCTCGACCCGCTGTTCCGCGATGACGATGGCGCGTCGGCCGCGTTGCGTGCGCCGGCCGGTTCGCGCCCGGTGGTGATGTTCGCGTCCACCTTCACCGAGCGCCTGAGCGCGGCCCCGCACCTGTTCGATGCGATCGCCGCGGAAGTGGCAAAGGGCGAGCGCTATTGGCTGCTGACCCTGCACCCCAAGTGCCCGCCGGAGTTGTTTGCGCGTTATCGCTCGCTGGCCGGTGCCAATGCCGCCTTCTTCGAAACCGAGCAGCTGGTCGCCGCGCAACGCGCCGCCGACGTGCTGCTGGCCGATACGACGTCGGTGGTCTCGGAGTTCGTCGTGCAGCGCAAGCCGGTGGTGACGTTCCGTAATCGCGCGCCGAAGCCGCACATGCTGGACTTCGACGACCCCGCGCGGCTGCCGGAGATGCTGGCCCGCGCGTTCGCGCCGGCGCCTGCGCTGATGGACGCGTTGGCGGCCTACGCCGACTCGATCCACCCGTACCGCGACGGGCGCTCGTCCGGGCGCGTGATTGCCGCCACCGACGCCTTCCTGCGCGGTGAGCTCGGCCAGTTGCGACGCAAGCCGCTGTCGTCGCTGTGGCGCGCGCTGCAGATCCGTCGCGAACTGGGTTACTGGCGACCCTGACCGCATTCGGTCCTGCGGGAGGTCACCAGCGCAGGGGGCGCTTGGCCAGCGTGTGCGAAAGGCGTGCATACAGCGCCAGCGCTTCGGCCTCCGGCAGGAAGCGCACGCGCAGTGGCGGTGCCAGTGCGCCGGCACCGCTGGTGTCGAGCCACAGCGTCGCGGTGCCGCAGCGGCGGTCGATCGGCGAACGCGACAGCTGCAGCGCCTGCAGCTTGTCCAGCTCGGCAAAACGCCAGTGCCTAGTCCACCAGCCTTCGCGCACCGCGATCACCTCCTCGCCCACGGCATAGGCCGCGCGCTGCGCCCGGCGGTGCGCCTTGAATGCCGACCACGGCAGCCACAGCAGGGCCAGCAGGCCCCATGCGCCAAACTTCACCCACAGCACGGCGGTCACGGCCAGCACGAACGGCACCGACGGCAGGAACAACCGCCACGCGCTCGATGGCGACAGTGGCAGCCACGCCAGCTGCGACCACGCCGCGCGCGGCAGCAGGTGCTCGATCAGCGCATCGCATTGGGCCGGCGTGGCGATTGGCGCCAGCTCACGCAGCGCGCGCTGTTGCTGTCCATCCTCGGCGACCGCGGTATCGACCTCGAGGCTGCGGCGTCGCAGCAGGCGATGCAGCACGCCTTCGCGGAGCGTCCATGCCTGGATGCGGCGGCGCGATGCGCTGGTCCGCCAGCGCGCCAGCAGGCCACGCTCGACGGTGAGCCGGCGGCCCTGTTCGCTCAGGGTGAAGCCGTAGTACTGCAGCAGTGCGAGCAGCATCGACAGCAGCCGCAGGGCACCCACGAGCAGCGCGACCACGGCCAGTCCTGCCGCGGCGTATTCGACCGGACCGAAGCCGTGTTCACCGGCGTAGCCGAACATGCGCATGCCGACGGCTTCGAACAGGTTGGGGATCAGTTTCGGGCTGAACTGCGCCGAGCCCGCGAACGCCGCGCCAATGACGATCATGCCGCGGTTGGACACCAGCCCGAGCCGGAGCACTTCGCCTGGCGGCAAGGTCAGCAGGGTGTCGGCGGCGGGCTCGTCGACCGCCGCACCGGCCGGCGCGCTGGCGCCGCGACGCCGCACCAGCGCTTCCAGCGCCAGGGCATCGTCGAGCTTGAGCACGCGCATCTGCGCTTCGGGTTTGGCGCCGCCGGCCGATTCCAGCCGTACTTCGGCCACGCCGAACAGGCGGTGCAGCATCGACTGCTGCAGGGCGACGTTGTGGATGCGCGCGAACGGGATCACCCGCAAGCTGCGTTCGAGCAGGCCGCTGCGCACGACCAGGTGGTCGCCGGCAACGCCGTAGCGATAGGTGAAGTACTGCCAGAGGGAAGTCACCACCAGCACGGCGACGCCGATCAGCGGCCACAGCTCGTTGCGGTCACCTCGTCCGAAGAACAGCAGCACCGCCAGCGGCACGATGAACTGCTTGAGCTGCTGCAGCAGCACGAACAGCCACGACATCGGGTGCAGGCGGCGTTCGGGCTCGGAGGCGGGCTCAGGTGCGGTCATGACCGGTACCCCTGCCGCTACTGGTCGTCATCGTGGTCGATCTGGCGGCCGAGCCGGTCGCGCAGGCGCTCGGCGTCGTCGGCGTCCAGGTGCGGCACGGTCACCGCGCTGTGGCGGGTGCCGGCGGTGTGCACCACCAGCGTGGCCAGGTTGCGCCGGCGCTGCAGCGGGCCGCGCTTGAGGTCCAGGTGCTGCACACGGGTCGCCGGCACACGGGTCTCGCGCTGCCACATGCGGCCGCGGCGGACTGCCAGGCCGTCTTCGTCGAGGCGCCAGAAGGTATGCCGGTACTGCTTCAGGCCCAGCCAGGTGCCCAGCACGACGCCGATCACCAGCCCCAACGGCAGCATGACCGCCGGCAGTTCGAAGACGGTGCCGAGCACGAAACCGCCGATGGCGAACGGGATCGCCAGCGGGATCGTGCCAAGCAGGCAAAGGGCACGCGCGCGCGCGGGCAATGGCTGCCAGTCAGTGGCTGGAATGGCGTCGGTCGTGGGCACGGCTTGCGGCGAATCAGGCGTGAGCATGGGCTTCCATAGGTGTCGGCGCCGGCGATGCGTTGGATGTCGAGCAAGGTCGCCCGAGTGGTGTCGGAGCATCGACCGGTCAGCGGTTCCAGTACGGGTTCTCTTCCCCAGAACCCGGCGGTCGCAGCGTATAGCGTTTGTAGGTCCACTGGTATTGCGCCGGATCGCGCCGGGCGATGTGCTCGACCGCGGCATTGAGCGCGGCCACGGACACGTTCGGATCCGGGTCGGCCAGCGCCGTGGGGGCCGCCTCGATGTGCAGGGCGAAGCCGGGATGGCCGGTGTGGGTGTCGACGCGCTCGCACCAGGCAAACAGCACGGTCGCGCCGGTTCGCGCGGCCAGGCGGCCGAGCAGGGTCATGGTCAGCGCCTGCACACCGAAGAACGGCGCGAATTCGCCGTCGCCGGCCTTGGGCTGCTGGTCGGGCAGGATGCCCACCACGCCGCCGTCGTTGAGGCGCTTGAACAGCTGGCGGATCGCCGGGCCTTCGGCGCGAACCTGGGTGACGCGTTCGCCCTCGCCCCCATCGCCATGACCGGCATCGGCGCGGACCAGGTTGAGGAACGCCTCCACCACCGCCGACTCCGGTGGCCGGTACAGGATCGCCAGCGGCGTGCGCCAGGCGAGCCACTGGTTGAGCAACTCCCAGTTGCCGTGGTGCGGGGCGGCGATGATCACCCCTCGGCCGGCGGCGATTGCCCGGTCCATCAGCTCGGTGCCGTGCTGCTCGCGCAGCAGGTCGAGGTTCTCGGCGTGCGGACGCGTCCACAGGCGCACGGTTTCCAGCACCTGGCGCGCGGTGGTGCGCAGGATCGCGGCGTGCAGCTGGTCGCGCTGCGCCGGCAGCAGGTCGGGGTAGGCCAGCTCGAGGTTGATCCGCGCCACCCGGCTTTCGCGCACGTCGCGCCAGCGCCACCACGCGGCCAGCCCGTCGCCCAGGCGCAGCAGCCACGGCCACGGCAGCCGGCCGAGCAGGGAGGCGAAGGCGTACAGCAGGCGGGCGACGATGCCGGTCATGGCGCAGGTTCGAAGTGGGGGAGGATGGCCAGGCTTCCGTCCGGGCCGCGGCTTAGGCTACAACAGCGCTGCACAGCCACTTCCGGCGCCCTCTCCAACACCTGCATGCTGGCCCTGATCCAACGCGTTACCGAAGCGACCGTCCGGGTCGATGGCGAGACGGTCGGGGCAATTGGTCCGGGCCTGCTGGCCCTGGTTGGCGTCGAGCCGGGGGACGGCGAGGCCCAGGCACAGCGGATGGCCGAACGGCTCCTCGGATACCGTGTATTTGCGGACGAGGCCGGTCGAATGAACCTCGGCCTGGGCGACACCGCAGGTGGGTTGCTGCTGGTCAGCCAGTTCACTCTGGCGGCCGATACCCGCAGCGGGATGCGTCCGGGATTCAGTACTGCCGCCGCACCGGAGCTGGCTGAACCATTGTTCAGCAGGCTGGTTGGAATCTGCCGTGAAAAACACTCAGGGGGGGTGGAAACGGGCCGCTTCGGTGCCCATATGGTGATCAGCCTGGTCAATGACGGCCCGGTCACCTTCCTCCTTCGATCCTGAGTCCGGCCCCGACCCTCCCGGCCTGATATACTG
>DATDBK010000082.1:0-27632 GCA_036524935.1 Lysobacter sp.
CATCATGTTATAGACGCGCAACTGCGCGTTGCCTAACTAAACGACGAGGATATAAACCATGACTTTCAACAAGGCGCTGATCGCCCTGGCTATGGGCCTGGCCCTGGCTGCTTGCTCGAACCAGAAGCAGGCTGACGAAGCTGCCACGGACGCCGCCGCTGCTTCGACCGAAGCCGCTGCTGCTGCCGACACCGCTGCTGCCACCGGCGACGCCGCTGCTGCTGACGCTGCCCAGGCTGCTGCTGACACCGCTGCTCAGGCTGCTGACGCCGCCGCTGCTTCGGCCGACGCTACCGCCGCTGCAACCGCTCCGGCTGCTGCCGACGCTGCTGCTGACGCCGCTGGTCAGGCTGCTGACGCCGCCACCCAGGCTGCCGACGCTGCTGGCCAGGCTGCTGACGCTGCCAAGGAAGAAGTGAAGAAGTAATCACTTTGGGCAAGCAATTGCCCAGGTGTCTACTCTCACAGGAAGAGCCGCCGGGATTCCCGGCGGCTTTTTCCGTAGTAAGGTCTGCAAGACGAAGTGGCTTCAAAGCGGTCAGTGATAGATCGGACTGGCCCGGCCGGATCGCTGTGAACACCGGCGTTGCCTGATCTGGTTGATGATTGTTTTTCTACCTGGCAGTTCTCAGACAACCCCTCGGAGAGACTCATGAACACCAAGCTCGTTGTAGCCCTGGCCGCCGCCGTCCTGGCCCTGTCGGCCTGCCAGAAGACCGAAACCACCCAGACCGAAGCCGCCGAAGCCGCCAACGCAGCCTCCAATGCTGCCGACGCTGCTTCGACTGCCGCCACCGAAAGCGCTGAAGCCGCTGCCGCCGCGACTGACGCCGCCGCTGCCCAGGCCGGTGCCGCAATGGACAAGGCCGCCGAGTCGACCGCCAACGCAGCCTCCAATGCTGCCGCCGGCGCCGCCGCCGCGACGTCCGATGCTGCCCAGGCCACGGCCGACGCTGCCGAAAAGGTCGCCGACAAGGCCGACAAGGCTGCGGAAGAAGCGAAGAAGTAATCGCGGAATTTTTCGCACGATTTCGAGAGGCCCGCGCAAGCGGGCCTTTCTTCTTGTGGCCCCGCCCCCGACGCGGTTGGCCGCATGCCGGCCTTTGTGGTCTGATGCCGCAACCTTCGCACCCCTTGCATCGATGCCCGCACTCACCTCCCACATCGATCCGCGCTCGCAGGATTTCCAGGACAACGTCGCCTATCACCGCGCCCTGGTCGACGAGCTCGACGCCCGCCTCGCCCGCGCCGCCGAAGGTGGCGGCGACAAGGCGCGTGCGCGCCACACCGAGCGCGGCAAGCTGCTCGCACGCGATCGCGTCACCGCCCTGCTCGACCCGGGCTCGCCGTTCCTCGAGATCGCCCCGCTCGCCGCCGAAGGCATGTACGACGACGCGGCGCCCGCGGCCGGCATGGTCTGCGGCATCGGCCGGGTGATGGGACAGGAAGTGGTGATCGTCGCCAACGACGCCACGGTCAAGGGCGGCACGTATTTCCCGATGACGGTGAAGAAGCATCTGCGCGCACAGGAAATCGCGCGCGAGAACCACCTGCCCTGCGTCTACCTGGTCGACTCCGGTGGCGCGTTCCTGCCGCTGCAGGACGAGGTGTTCCCGGACAAGGAACACTTCGGCCGCATCTTCTACAACCAGGCGCGGCTGAGCGCGGAGAACATCCCGCAGGTCGCCGTCGTGATGGGCTCGTGCACGGCCGGCGGCGCCTACGTGCCGGCGATGTGCGACGAGTCGGTCATCGTTCGCGAGCAGGGCACGATCTTCCTTGGCGGTCCGCCGCTGGTGAAAGCCGCCACCGGTGAAATCGTCGATGCGGAAACGCTCGGCGGTGCCGACGTCCACACCAGTGTCTCGGGCGTGGCCGATCACTTCGCCGAGGACGATCGCCATGCGCTGCAGATCGCGCGCGACATCGTCGCCACGTTCAACCGCCGCAAGGTGCTGCCGGTTGCGGTGCAGGCCGCGCGCGAACCGCTGTATCCGTCCAGCGAGCTGTACGGGATCGTGCCGAAGGACACGCGTCGCCCGTTCGACATCCGCGAGGTCATTGCCCGCGTCGTCGACGGCAGCGACCTGCAGGAGTTCAAGGCGCGCTACGGCAAGACCCTGGTGACCGGCTTCGCCCACCTGCACGGTTACCCGGTCGGCATCGTCGCCAACAACGGCATCTTGTTCGCCGAGAGCGCGCTCAAGGGCGCGCACTTCATCGAGCTGTGCAACCAGCGCGGCATCCCGCTGGTGTTCCTGCAGAACATCACCGGCTTCATGGTCGGCCGCAAGTACGAGAACGCCGGCATCGCCAAGGACGGAGCAAAGATGGTGACCGCGGTCGCGTGTTCGCACGTGCCCAAGTTCACGGTGGTGATCGGCGGCAGCTTCGGCGCCGGCAACTACGCCATGTGCGGCCGCTCCTATGGCGCGCGCTTCCTGTGGATGTGGCCGAATGCGCGCATCTCGGTAATGGGCGGCGAGCAGGCGGCAAGCGTGCTGGCCACGGTCAAGCGCGATGGCATCGAGGCCGCCGGCAAAGCCTGGTCGGCCGACGAGGAAGAAGCCTTCAAGGCGCCGATCCGCGACCAGTACGAAAGCCAGGGCAATCCCTACTACGCCACGGCACGGCTTTGGGACGACGGCATCATCGACCCGGCCGACACCCGGCGCGTGCTCGGCCTCGGACTGTCGGCCAGTCTCAATGCGCCAATCGAGGAACGCACGCGCTTTGGCGTGTTCCGGATGTAGCGCGGGCGGTTGTGTTGATTCTTCGCGCCAATTCGTTCCGATGGCGAATCAGGCCAATTCAGGCAGGTGATCGTCAGATAAACGGATCGAACACGGTGATGATTGGGTGAGCCGCGTCACACCGATGATGGAAGACCGCCAGTAGCCTCGACTGGTTGCACTCCCTCGATGTGTCCCGCCCAACAGTAGGAAGTCCGTGTTATGGCGATCTTCAATTCCCCCCCCTCGTCCGTCCCCAAGCAAAACCCGCCGCCGGCCCAGCCGGAATCGGCTCTGACCAAGGAGCCTGATGTGCGCAATGAAATCTCCTTCGGTTCCACCGCTGCACCCAAGCCCGCTTCCGCCCCGGCCCCGCGCCCGGCCGAACGTGAGGGCAAGGAGTCGCTCATCGCCGCCGACCTTTCCATCGAAGGCAAGATCCAGGGTGCGGGCCACATCCGCATTGCTGGCCGCTTCAAGGGTGACGTGCACGTCGAAGGCGACCTGACGGTCGAAGTCGGCGCCAAGGTCAATGGCGGCGTGCGCGCTCGCAAGGTCATCATTGCCGGCGAGCTCGAAGGCAACATCGAATCGGCGACGCGCGTCGAGCTGCTCGAAGGCGGCGTGGTGATTGGCGACGTCAAGGCCGGTGCGGTCACGGTCGCTGCCGGTGCGCGCATGCGCGGCCAGGTCGAGTTCGGCTGGGACGAGAAGGATTCGGCCAAGGCCAACGGCAAGACCGACAAGGCTGACAAGGCCGACTTCAACAAGGCGGAGGCGAGCACCGCCGCATGAGTTCCGTTCGCCCCGGCACACCCGGCGCGACGCGCATCTGCCCGCACTGCAAGACGAAGATCCTGGACAGTGCCACCGTCTGTCCGTCCTGCAAGCACCACCTGCGCTTCGACCCCGATGCAGTGGAGTCCGCCAAGCAGCGGTCGGTTCCACTGCGCGTGGAAGGAACGATCAAGCCACCGCCGGGGGACAACGCCCTGGAGTATTCGGTGGTGCTGACAATCCGCAATGACGAAGGCGTCGAGATCGATCGCCAGGTCATGGGGGTGGGGGCGCTCTTCGCTGGCGAAGAGCGCTCCTTCACCCTCGAAGTCGAAGCGGTGGAGATCAAAGGCTATCGGGCCGGACGCGGTCGCGGGCGCCACTGAGGCGGCTCCATTCGTCCGCCACCTGTCGTCATCCCGGCGCACGCCGGGATTCATTTCGACTGTGAGCTCGTCATCCCGGCGCACGCCGGGATCCATCTCGACTTTGGCTGCGTTGGCGCCTTCGGAACGGCGTCGTTCACCACGCCGGGGATTGCTCCGCCCCTTAATCGGACATCCTTGTCCGATGCGGGGCGCGGGACATCCATGTCCCGCTGCTGCGCAATCCCCGGCGCGGTGAACGCCGCTTCGGCCATTCATTGCATCGCCTTCAGTGATCTGTAGCCCGGGTAAGCGAAGCGCACCCGGGCTACGGCGGCGCCGTTCCGAGGCAGCAGCCTCGAACGTGGCGGCAGCAGTCAGTGCTTTCGCGGCGGCGCCGGATCGCAGCTGTTGCAGCCGCCGCACGATGCGTCGCCCAGGCTTGCTGGCGGCGCGATGCGACGCCCCAGCGCGCGCAGCCATGCAGGCCGCCCATCCCGCACCATCGGCACGGCCAGTGCGATCCGCAGCCGGCGTACCGCATTGGGAAACTGGCGCCGCGCCACGAAGCCCGCGCTGATCATCACTGCCACGGCGATGACCAGGTACTGCGCGAGCAGGCCGGTATCCACGGTCACCCCGCTCCCAGCGCCACGGCGACCTGGTAGGTCAGCATCGAGGCCAGGTAGGCCAGCGCGAACAGGTAACCAGTGCTGATCGCCACCTGCTTCCACGAGTTGGTCTCGCGCTTGATCGTCGCCAGCGTCGAGATGCACTGCGGCGCATAGATGAACCACACGAGCAGCGACAGGGCCGTCGCCAGCGACCAGCCGTCGCTGATCAGCGGGGTCAGGGCCTGGGTAGCGGCATCGTCATTCGCAGCGGAGAGCGCATAGACGGTGGCCAACGACGACACGACGACTTCGCGCGCGGCCATGCCGGGAATCAGCGCGATGCAGATCTGCCAGTTGAAGCCGAGCGGCGCGAACACCGCGGTCATCGCGTGTCCGATGCGACCGGCGAAGCTGTAGTCGATGGCCGGGCCGACCGCCCCTTCGGGCGCTCCCGGGAACGACAGCAGGAACCACAAGAGGATGGTGAGCGCCAGGATGATGCCGCCGACGCGACGCAGGAAGATCCAGGCGCGTTCCCACAGGCCGATCAGCAGGTCGCGCGGGTGCGGGATGCGGTAGGACGGCAGTTCCAGTAGCAGCGCGTGCTCGCTCTTGTCGCGGCGCCACTTCTTCATCACCCACGACACCGCCAGCGCGCTGAGGATGCCGGCCGCATACAGGCCGAACAGCACCAGCCCCTGCTGATTGAGGAAGCCGAACACCTGCTTCTGCGGAATGAACGCACCGATCAGCAGCGCGTACACCGGCAGTCGCGCCGAGCAGGTCATCAACGGCGACACCAGGATCGTGGCGAGGCGATCGCGCGGATCCTGGATCGAGCGCGTGGCCATGATCCCCGGCACCGCGCAGGCGAAGCTCGACAGCAGCGGAATGAACGAACGACCCGACAGACCGGCCGATGCCATCATCCGGTCGAGGAGGAACGCCGCGCGTGGGAGGTAGCCCGACTCCTCGAGCGCGAGGATGAAGGCGAACAGGATCAGGATCTGCGGCAGGAACACGATCACGCTGCCCAGGCCGGCGATGACGCCGTCGACCAGCAGGCTGCGCAGCGGACCATCAGGCAGGAGGCTGCCGACCGCGTCGCCGAACGCGCCGGTACCGAGCTCGATCAGGTCCATCAGCGGCGTCGCCCAGGCATACACCGCCTGGAAGATCAGGAACATCACCACCGCCAGCGACAGCAGGCCCAGCACCGGGTGCAGCAGCCAGCGGTCGAGTGCGTCGTCGATCTCGGCGGTGCGGCGCGGCATCGTCACGGCCAGCTCGAGCAGGCGGCGGGTTTCGGCGTGCAGCGCGTCGGCGTTGTCGGCGAGGTTGGCTGGCAGGTGCGCACTCGGCTCGTGCAGCTTGTCGGCGACGCTGTCGAGCATCGCCACCAGTTCGCGCGCGCCACCGCTGCGCACGGCGATGGTCGGCACCACCGGCACGCCGAGCTCACGCTCGAGCACGGCCAGGTCAATGTCGATGCCGCGGCGCTTGGCCGCGTCCATCATGTTGACCGCGACCACCATCGGCCGGCCCAGTTCGCGCACTTCCAGGGCGAAGCGCAGGTGCAGGCGCAGGTTGGTCGCATCGACCACGCACACCAGCACGTCCGGCGCCGGCTCGCCCGGGTAGAAACCGCGGCAGAGGTCGCGCGTCACCGCCTCGTCGAGGCTGGCGGCATGCAGGCTGTAGGCGCCGGGCAGATCGAGCACGGCGTAGTGGCGGCCGGACGGCGCGTGGAATCGGCCTTCCTTTCGCTCGACGGTAACGCCGGCGTAATTGGCGACCTTCTGCCGGCTGCCGGTCAGCTGGTTGAACAACGCGGTCTTGCCGCAGTTCGGGTTGCCGACCAGGGCGATCCGCAGCGTCTGGGCGGCGCTCATGCCTGGCTCCCTTCCGGGTCGTGGCCATTGATGCGCTTGCCGTCTTCGGCCTGCACGCGGATGCGCGCGGCTTCGCTGCGGCGCAGGGCGAAGCGGGTGAAGCCGATCTGGACCAGCAGCGGCTCGGCCGAAATCGGGCCGGCGGCCATCACCTCGACACGTTCACCGTGGACGAAGCCGAGTTCGCGCAGGCGACGCGCGATTGAATCGTTCGGCGTGTGGTCGTCGACGCTTTCAACAGTGGCCGCGGTGCGGCGGGGCAATTCGGACAGCTTCAAGGTTCACCTGCAAGTCGACCCGGGAGGCCGGCCCTTGGGAGGCAATGACGGGCCAGGCGCCAAATGGGAATTGTTCTCAATTCTACACCACCGCCCGCGAACGCACGGCACCAGCAGGCCACCGGCTATGATTCGCCACAGTCCAACAAGCCCAGGCCGATGACCCACCCCCTGCTCAACCTGCGCGAAGGGGCCGTCGCCCGCCTGCGCCTGAACCGCCCGGACCTGCACAACGCCTTCGACGCCATGACCATCGCGGCGCTGACCGGCGCACTGGAAGCGGTCGCCGCCGACGACAGCGTACGGGTGGTCGTGCTGGAGGGTGAAGGCGCTTCTTTCTCGGCCGGCGCCGATCTCAACTGGATGCGCGGCATGGCCGCTGCCAGCGAAGCCGATAACCGCGCCGACGCGCTCGCCCTCGCCCGCCTGATGCGCACCCTCGACGAGTTGCCCAAGCCGACCATCGCCCGCGTGCACGGAGCGGCCTTTGGCGGTGGCGTCGGCCTGGTCGCCTGCTGCGACATCGCCATCGCGACGCCCGAGGCGAAGTTCGGCCTGACCGAGAGCAAGCTGGGGCTGCTGCCGGCGGTGATCTCGCCGTACGTGATCGAGGCCATTGGCGCACGCCAGGCGCGGCGCTGGTTTGCCACCGCGGAAATCTTCGATGCCGCCACTGCATTGCAGATCGGCCTCGTTCACCAGGTCGTCCCGGCGAACGAACTGGACGGGGCCGTGCAGCGCCAGACCGACCTGCTGCTCAAGGCCGGCCCCATCGCCTCGGCCACGGCCAAGGCCCTGGTCCGGCGCGTCACCGGCGAGCGCGACCGCGACCGCCTCGATGCCGACAACGCCACGCTGATCGCCGGCCTGCGAGTATCCGCGGAAGGCCAGGAAGGCCTGGGCGCCTTCCTCGACAAGCGCAAGCCGCGCTGGGTTCCCTGATCTGAAGCCCTCCCCTTCAAGGGGAGGGTTGGGAGGGGATGGGTCGGACGCCCGTCCAACTGCGTCGCACAACCCTCCCCTTGAAGGGGAGGGCTTTCAATCAGGAGTGTTCTGTAGTGATCGGTCAAACGCATACGCGGCTCAACCCATCCCCTCCCAACCCTCCCCTTGAAGGGGAGGGCTAACGACATGTTCGACAAGATCCTGATTGCCAACCGCGGCGAGATTGCCTGCCGCGTGATCCGCACCTGCCGTCGCCTCGGCATCGCCACGGTTGCGGTGTACTCGCAGGCCGATGCCGATGCGCAGCACGTGCGCCTGGCCGACGAGGCCTGGCCGATCGGCGGGCCGCGGCCCAATGAAAGCTATCTGCGCGGCGATGCGATCCTGGAGGTCGCACGCAAGTCCGGCGCGCAGGCGATCCATCCCGGTTACGGTTTCCTCAGTGAGAACGCCGACTTCGCCGAAGCGGTCGAAGCGGCGGGGATCGCCTTCATCGGCCCCGGCGCCGCGTCGATGCGCAAGATGGGCAGCAAGGCCGGCGCCAAGGAGCTGATGCACGCCGCCGGCGTGCCGGTAGTGCCCGGCTATACCGGCGAGGACCAGTCGTCGGACGTGCTCCAGCGCGAAGCCGACGCGATCGGTTACCCGCTGATGATCAAGGCCGCGCACGGCGGCGGCGGCAAGGGCATGCGCATCGTCCGCGACAGCGGCGAGTTCGCGGCGAACCTGGAAAGCTGCCAGCGCGAAGCGCGCAACGCCTTCGGTCGCGATCGCGTGCTGCTGGAGCGCTATGTCGAGCGCCCGCGCCACATCGAGATCCAGGTGTTCGGCGACAGCCACGGCCACACCCTGCACCTCAACGAACGCGAGTGCTCGGCGCAGCGGCGTTACCAGAAGGTGCTCGAGGAGTCGCCCTCGCCGTTCCTGTCGCCGCAGCTGCGCGAAGCGATGGGCGCGGCAGCGGTGCAGGCGGCGCGTGCGATCGACTACGTCAACGCCGGCACCGTCGAGTTCATCGTCGGCCAGGATGCCGATGGAAAGCCGGGCGGCTTCTACTTCATGGAGATCAACACGCGCCTGCAGGTCGAGCACCCCGTCACCGAGTTCGTCACCGGCCTGGACCTGGTCGAATGGCAACTGCGCGTCGCCGCCGGCGAAGCGCTGCCGCTGGCGCAGGACCAGATCGCCCAACAAGGGCACGCAATCGAAGTGCGCCTGTACGCCGAAGACCCCGATGCCGGCTTCCTGCCCGGCTCCGGTCGCCTCGAGCGCCTGCGCTTGCCGCCGGCCGATCAGCACGTGCGCATCGACTCGGGCGTGATCGAAGGCGACACCGTCACGATTTTCTACGACCCGATGGTCGCCAAGCTCATCGTCCACGATGCCGACCGCCCACGCGCCCTCGCCCGCATGCGCGCGGCACTGGCGCAGTGCGACATCGCCGGGCCGAAGTCGAACATCGAGTTCCTCGAGCGGCTGGTGCGCCACCCGGCCGTGGTCGAAGGCCGCATCGATACCGGATACCTGGATCGACACCTCGACGAGTTCCTGCAGGCCGGCAGCCAGGCCCCGGCCGACGACGACGACGACGACCAGGACCTGCTCCTGGCCGCCGCCACCGCGCAACTGCTCTCCCAGGAGCGCCAGACCCGCGAGCGTGCCAGTACCTCCGCCGACCCGACCTCACCCTGGGCCATCGCCGATGGCTGGCGCCTGGGCCATGGCAGCCGCCGCAGCCTGGCCTTCCTGCAGGGCGAGCAGCGCCTTGAACTGCACGCCCAGGGCAGCGGCGGCAGCTACCGGATCGAGCACCTGGACCGCATCCACGCGGTCGAAGGCGCCCGCAGCGAGGCCGGCGACGGCCTCAGCCTGCGCATTGACGGTCGTGGCCGCCGCTTTACGTTGGCTATGGATGCGGCCGGGACAGATGCCGCGCGGGAAGGGGGGCAGCGCATCGTCGTCCATGACGGCGGGCGTCGACTCCGTCTTCAGGCGGTGCCGATGTATCGTCCCGAGCGAAGCGGTGCGGCGGGCACCGGCAACCAGCTGCTCGCGCCGATGCCCGGGCGAGTGGTGCTGGTCAAGGCGGCGCCCGGCGACGAGGTCGAAGCCGGACAGGAGCTGATGGTGATCGAGGCGATGAAGATGGAGCTGAGCCTGAAGGCGCCGCGTGCCGGCACCGTCGCCGAAGTGCGCGCGGCCGCTGGCGACTTCGTCGAGGCCGACGCCGTGCTGGTGGCGCTGGCGTCATGAAGCGCTCGGTCCGCATCGTCGAAGTGGGCCCGCGCGATGGCCTGCAGAACGAGAAAACCAGCATCGCCACCGCCGACAAGATCGAACTGATCGATCGACTGTCGGCGACCGGCCTGCGCAGCATCGAGGCAACCAGCTTCGTCAGTCCGAAGTGGGTGCCGCAACTGGCCGACGCTGCCGACGTTCTCGCTGGAATCCATCGCCGTCCGGGCGTGCGCTACCCGGTGCTGGTGCCGAACGAACAGGGCTATGCCCGCGCCCGCAGCGCCGGCGTCGAGGAGATCGCGGTATTCACTGCCGCGTCCGAGGAATTCAATCGCCGCAACATCAACGCCGGCATCGACGAATCGCTGCAGCGGTTCGCACCGGTGATGGAACGCGCGCGCGCCGATGGCGTCGCGGTGCGCGGCTATGTCTCCACCGTGCTCGGTTGCCCGTACCAGGGCGACGTGCCGCTCGCCGACGTCGTGCGCGTCGCCCGGGCACTGCACGAGATGGGTTGCTACGAGGTGTCGCTCGGCGACACGATCGGCGTCGGTACACCGGGCAAGGCGCGGGCGATGTTGCTTGCCGTCGCCCAGGAAATCCCGATCGACGCGCTGGCCGTGCACTTCCACGACACCTACGGCCAGGCGCTGGCCAACATCCTTGCGTGCCTGGAAGAAGGCGTGGCGGTGGTCGACGCGGCGGTCTCCGGCACCGGTGGCTGCCCTTACGCCAAGGGCGCGAGCGGCAACGTCGCCAGCGAGGACGTCGTCTACATGCTGCACGGGCTGGGCATCGAAACCGGCGTCGACCTGACCGCACTGGCCGACACCGGACGCTGGCTGGCGGCACTGCTCGGACGCGAAACCGGCAGCAGAGTCGGCAAGGCGCTCGCGGCCTCATGACGCCGAAGTCGCCAGCGACCACGCCCTCGCCATCGCCCGGACCCGCCGGTCCGGTCGATGCGGCGGCTACGCTGGCGGCCATCGACCAGGCGCTCGAGCGCGACCGCAATCTGCCGGAAGCCACCCGTGCGCTGCTGCAACAGGCGCGCGATGCACTGCAGGAAACGTCCGCCCAGGTCGATGCGGAGCGACAGCGCTATCGCGACCTGTTCGACGCCCTGCCCGACCCGGTCAGCATCATCGCCTGGGACGGGACCGTGCTCGACCTCAACCGCGCCGGCCTGGAATCGTATCGGCGGCCGCGCGAGGAACTGGTCGGTCATCCGATCGAGACGATCAACCCCGACCTGCCGCAGGACCACATGGTCCCGGTGCTGGAGACGCTCAACCGTGGCGGCAGCTTCATGGTCGAAGTCACCAACATGCGCAGCGACGGCACGCGCTTTCCGGTCGAGGTCCACACCGGCCGGCTGGACTACGACGGGCGCAAGGCGATGGTGGCGGTCGCGCGCGATCTCAGCAGCCGCCAGACCGGGCAGTTGCGCTACCGCGAGCTGATGGAGGCGGTCGATCGCGGCATCATCATCCAGGATGCCGACATGCAGATCGTCTACGCCAACGTTGCGGCGATGAAGATCCTCGGTGTCGGCCAGGACGAATCGGTCAATGACGCATTGCGACCGGAAAACTGGATGGTCGTCGACGAGCGCGGCCGGCAGTTGTCGCCCGAGCTCTACCCCTCGCAACGCGCCATCCAGACCGGCCGCATCAGCGAGAGCACCGTGCTTGGCCTTTACCACCGGCCCAAGCAGCAGTTGATGTGGCTGTCGATCACCGCCGTGCCGCAGTTCCCGCCTGGCGGCGACAAGCCGCAACAGGTGCTGTCCCTGTTCGCGGACGTGACCACGCTCAAGCGCGACAGCACCTTGTTCGACCGCGCCCAGGCCATGGCGCATATCGGCGGATGGGAATGGGAGGTCGGTCCGGACCGCCTGTACCTCACTGACGAGGCGCAGCGGATCCTCGGCCATCGGCCGGCACCGACGACGATCGAAGGCATGCTCGCCTGCCTGCGCAACCATGATCGCGAGCGCCTGCGCGCGACCCTGGGCCAGGCGATTTCGTTCGGGCGCAACCTCGAGCTCGAGGTCCAGGGCACCCGCGCCGACGGCCGCGGCTTCTGGCTGCGCGTGATCGGTGAGGCCGACGCCGCAGACCCGCTCAATTCGCGCCTGACCGGCACGCTGCAGGACATCACCGAACGCAAGCACGACGAGGAAACCCTGCGCGTGCAGGCGCGCAGCGACCCGCTCACCGGCCTGCTCAACCGCGATGCAGTACTGGCCGAACTGGAAAGCCGCCTCGACGATCCGCTGCGCGACACGCTGGCGGTGCTGTATGTCGACCTGGACCGTTTCAAAGTGGTCAACGACGTACTCGGCCACGCGGCCGGCGATCGCCTGCTTGCTTCTGCCGGCCGCCGCATCCAGCGCGCGATCGGCAGCGAAGGGCTGATCGCGCGCTTCGGCGGCGACGAGTTCCTGATCATCTGCGACACCGGCACCGACCCGTCCCGTCCGGAGCGGCTCGCCGATGCCATCCTCGAGATCTTCGGCGACAGTTTCCGCCTCGACGGCGAGGAATTCAGCATTACCGCCAGCATCGGCATCGCCCAGGCCCCGCTCGACGGCGTTCGCTCGCAGCAGCTGATCCAGAGTGCCGACGTGGCGATGTACGACAGCAAGCGTCGCGGTCGCAACGGCTGGCAGGCGTTCACGCCGGAGCTGGCCGAACAGCAGTTGCATCGACTGCAGCTGGAGACGCATCTGCGGCGCGCGGTCAACAACGAGGAGTTCCATCTCGTCTACCAGCCGCAGGTGGACCTCACCACTGGCGAGATGGTCGCGGCCGAGGCGTTGATTCGCTGGCGCAACCATTCACTGGGCGAGATCCGGCCGGACCGCTTCATCGACCACGCCGAAACCACCGGCGACATCGTCGGCATCGGCGACTGGGTGCTGCAGGAAGCCTGCCGGCAGCTGCGCGAATGGCAGGAAGGCGGCCTGGCTGTCCCGCGCGTGGCGGTGAACGTGTCGTACCGGCAATTCCTCGGCGAGGACCTGGCCAGCAGCGTCAGCTCCGCCCTGGCCGAATACGGCCTGCCCGGCACGGCGCTGGAGCTGGAGTTCACCGAGCGCGTCCTGATCGAGGATGCGCCCGATACGCTGCGCACCTTCGCCGCGCTGCGCGAGATGGGGGTGATGCTCACGATCGACGACTTCGGCGAGGGCTACAGCGCCCTGAACTACCTGCGCCGGCTGCCCATTCACGGTCTCAAGCTGAGCCAGCTGTTCGTCCAGGGCGTGCCCGACAACCAGTCCGACGTGGCGGTCTGCCAGGCCGTCGCCGGCATCGCCCGCAGCCTCGGCCTCGCCCTGGTCGCCGAAGGCGTGGAGACCGAGCAGCACCGGGAGTTCCTGCTGGACCTGGGCGTGACCATCGGCCAGGGCTTCCTGTTCGCGCCGGGGCTGATGCCGGACGAGCTGAGGCTGGTTTACCGGACCGCGGCAATGGGCAAGCAATAGGGCCAGGAATAGGGCAAGAGGCCTGCTGCGTCCGGTAAAATCCCGCCTTTCCGCGTCCCTGGACCAGCCCATGCAACTCGATACTGTCCGCGCCATCGTCACCGGCGGCGTCTCCGGCCTCGGCCTCGCCGTCGCCCAGCACCTGGTCGCCAGGGGTGGCAAGGTTGCCCTGTTCGACGTCAACGACGACAAAGGCGCCGCCGCGGTGTCCGCGCTCGGCGTCGACAACGCCCGCTACTTCAAGACCGACGTCACCAGCGAGGCCGACGTCGCCGCGAATGTCGCCAAGGCCAGCGATTTCCTCGGCGGCCTCAACGCCACCATCAACTGCGCCGGCATCCTCGGCGCCGGCCGCGTGCTGGGCAAGGATGCGGCCATGCCGCTGGCGCAGTTCCAGGGCACGGTGATGGTCAACCTGGTCGGCAGCTTCAACGTCGCCAAGGCCGCCGCCGCGCTGATGCAGCACAACGAAGCCGGCGTCGACGGCGAGCGTGGCGTGATCGTCAACACCGCATCGGTCGCCGCCTACGAAGGCCAGATCGGCCAGGCCGCGTATTCGGCGTCCAAGGGCGGTGTGGTCGGCATGACCCTGCCGATGGCGCGCGAACTTTCGCGATTCGGCATCCGCGTGATGACGATCGCCCCGGGCATCTTCTGGACGCCGATGGTCGACGGCATGCCCGACTCGGTGCAGCAGTCGCTGGCCGCCTCGATCCCGTTCCCGTCGCGCCTGGGCAAGCCGGAGGAGTTCGCCGACCTGGTCGCCTACATCCTTGGCAACACCTACCTCAACGGCGAGACCATCCGCCTTGATGGCGCCACGCGCCTGGCGCCGAAGTAACTCCAATACATGGCGATGGCGGTTTCTCCGCCGCGCACGCACCGACAAGACAAAGGTCCACGATGAAAGCCTACGACGTAAAGAAGGGTAACGTTGTCGAGTACAACAACGCCGTCTACCAGATCCGCGACATCGAGCGCAGCTCGCCGCAGGGTCGCGGCGGCAACGTCAAGTTCCGCTTCACCATGTACAGCGTGCCGGGCGGCACCAAGCTCGACGTCAGCATGGGCGGCGAGGACGAGATGAAGGAAGTCGAGCTCAGCCGCCGCCAGGCGACGTTCTCGTACAAGGACGGCGAAGCGTTCGTGTTCCTCGACGACGAGGATTACACCCCCTACACGCTCGACGCCGATGTCGTCGGCGACCTGGCCGGCTACATCGTGGCCGATCTGGCTGGCTGCTACGTGCAGATCATCGACGACGCGCCGGTGGCGCTGCAGCTGCCGCAAAGCGTGGCGATCGAAGTGATCGAGACGCCGCCGGAACTCAAGGGCGGCACCGCGACCAAGCGCCCGAAGCCGGCGAAGCTGTCGACCGGCATCGAAATCATGGTTCCGGAGTACATCGGCAACGGCGAGCGCGTGCTGGTAAACACCACCACCGGCGAGTTTGCCGGTCGCGCGGACTGACACACCGCCACCACGTGTAGCCCGGGTAAGCGAAGCGCACCCGGGATTGCATCAAGCGTGACTGTCCCCGGGTGCGGCCGCTGGCCTTACCCGGGCTACGCGGCAGACTTCACCGCAACCGCACGCCACCCTCGGCGTCGTGCAACGCGCGCAGGCGCTGCCCCAGCAAACCGCTGTTGGCGGTGATGCCGTCGAGCAACTCCCGCTGCGGCGGTGTCATCAGCTGGCGCGCACCCTCCTCCACTTCGGCACGCAACTGCTTGAGCTGCGCGCGCCGCCGTCCGCTTTCGACGGCAAGCGCCTCGCGCTCCTGCGCTTGCGGCAGGCCGTAACCCGGTCCGTCGAGCAGCTGCGCAGGGCGGCCGAGGTAGGCGCTCTCGTTCAACAGCCTCTGCAACACTGCCACCTCATCCAGATGCGCATGCGAACCCAGGTACCGCCGCTTCAGCGCGTCCTGCACCTGCAGGCGCTGTCGCCGCAGTGCGGCCTGCTCGAGCAGCAACAGCGCCGCGCCGCTGCGCAGGTCGGTACGTTCGATCCACGTGCGCCGTTGCCCCGGCTCCAGCGCCATCCAGTCCTCGACCCGACGCTGCGGCAGGCCGAGCTGCACCTGCGCGACGTCGTAGAGCTGTTGGAAGTGCGGGCGCAATGAGTCGAAGCGGTAGCCCATCCGCAGCGCCCGCGCCGCATCGTCGAACACCGAGTCATCGGCGATGCCCGCCCGTTCGAGCCGATGCAGCACGCCGGTTGGCGTGATGCTGCCAAGGTCAGCGCCGGCAAGCCGCGGGACGCCGTCGTGCAGCAGCTTGTAGGTTTCGACGGCGCAGTTGTTGCTGAGGAAGTAGTAGCGGCCGTCGTAGCTCCAGTGCAGCTGCGCGGCGCGCTCGAGCAGGCCGGCGATCTCGTCGCGCCGCAGGCGCAGCGGCGTCGAGCGCAGGCCACGCAGTTCGACCTTGGTGTATTCGTCGACGACCTGGGTCAGCGGCAGCACGAACAGGCGCGACGGATAGCGCCCGGTCAGCCCGCGCCAGCTCGATAGCTGGACATCGCCAACGAACGCGCGAAACGACAGCACCAGGTGATGGGACAGGTCGAGGCGACAGTCCGGGCCCGGCGCCCTGCCCGGCGCGCATACGACCAGGCGCAGCATGCTGTGTCCCCAGCGGCTCATGACCTGCTCGTTGCTGTCTGCCAGCAGGTAGTCGACTTCGTAGACGCGCTGCGGATCGAGCGAGGCCAGTGCCTCGACGCCGTCGTTGTCACCGGCATCGGCATAGACGAAGTCGCGCGCGCAGTCCGCCGCGTCGCCCATTGCACCCAGGCGCTCCGCGAAATACCGGTTCAGCGCCGGGCGCCGGCAGGCATAGCTGCGATCGAGCAGGAAGTATTCGAGGTTGACCGCGACGAACTCCGCTGGCGTGCTCAGTTCATAGCGATCCGGACTGCGGTCGACGAAGCGGTTCTCACGCCGGCCTGCCAGCCTGGTGCCCAGCTGCGTCGCGCGGACCTGCCAGCCGGCCAGGTCGAGTAGGCGTGGATCGCGCGACAACATTCCGCCGGGCGCCGCGCGGTCGTACATGTGGGCGAGTTCGTGCAGCAGCGTCGCCAGTGCGCGCTGCCGTGCGGCCTCGTCGCCGGCCACCATCGCCGTCAGCAGCGCGCGATCGAGCAGGATGTCGTTGCGGCCTGCGTGTCCGCTGACTCCGGCGCCGAGGGAGTCGCTCCACTGCAACCGGACAACCCGATCCAGCGTGGTCTGCATGGCTTGCGGAAGGCGCGACTGCGCCTGTTGCACCAGGTGGTGTGTTGCTGCGACAGCAGGCGCGTCGAGGCCGCGCTCGTCCGCGCGCAACTGCAGCGCGGCCTGGGCCTGGCCGGCCCAGAACATCAGGATCAGGAGTGGCCAGGCCGCGAACCGGACCCTCCGGCCACGGCCGCGGCCGGTGTTCACAGGGCCAGGATGGCCTTGGCCAGTTCGAGATCGCTGGCCCGGGCTGCCTGCGGCACGTGCTCGCGCAGGTGGCGCAATGCCGCCTCGAGCTGGGCACCGCGGATCGCCCCGTCGCTGGCGACAAAGCTGGCGGCATCGTTATGCGCGGCCAGCACGACCTTGTCATTGCCGGACGACGAGTCCGAACTGGCGCTGGACGCGGAACTGCCACCCGCGGAGGTACCGGCGAAACTGGAGGCAAGCGCAGCGGGCGCGACGGCAAGCAGCGCAATGGCGAGCAGGACGGCGGTGGATTTCATCGGCAGTTCCGGGGGAAGTAGACCGGCAAAGATTACCCGCTGACGCCCGGATTGAAGCACGGCCCGTTCACGCGACGATAACGATCATTCACGAACCGGCGGGCAGCGCTGCGCACTGGCTACGGGTCGAACAGCTTTCCCGGATTGAGGACGCCGTTCGGGTCCAGCACGCGCCGGATGCCACGCATCACCTCGACCTCCGCCTCGCTGCGCGTGCCCAGCAGATAGGGCTTCTTGACCAGGCCGATGCCGTGCTCTGCCGAGATGCTGCCGCCATGGCGCTCCAGCGCCTGCGCCAGCAACTTCGTGACCTGCTCGCAATGGCCGACGAACTCGCTGTCGTCCATGCCTTCAGGCTTGAGCACGTTGATGTGCAGGTTGCCGTCGCCGATGTGGCCGAACCAGACCACGTCGAACTGCGGGTACTCGCGGCCCAGCAACGCCTGGGTTTCGGCGAGGAAGGCCGGCATCGCCGAGATCCGCACCGACACGTCGTTCTTGTACGGACGCCAGCGCGCCAGGCTCTCAGTGATGCCTTCGCGCAGGCGCCACAGCTGCGCGGCCTGGGCATCGCTCTGGCTGATGACGCCGTCGCTGACCAGCCCCTGCTCGAGGCAGAACTCGAAGGCCGCCATGGCCGCGGCTTCGCGCTGCTCGTCACCGACCGCGAACTCGGTCACGACGTAGAACGGATGCACGTCGTCGAACGGCTTCTGCGCACCGTGCGAAAGCACGTGGTGCAGCGCGCGATCGGTGAAGAATTCGAACGCCTCCAGCTCCAGCCGCTCGCGGAACGCGGCAAAAACCTGCATCAGCGTCTCGAACGACGGCAGCGCCAGCAGCATGACGTTGGTCGGCGGCGGTGCATCGGTCAGGCGCAGCGTCGCTTCGACCACGATCCCGAGCGTTCCCTCCGAACCGACCATCAGCTGGCGCAGGTCGTAGCCGCTGGAATTCTTGATCAGGCCGCGGTTGAGCTCGAGCATGTCGCCCTTGCCCGTCACCACAGCCAAGCCGGCGATCCATTCGCGGGTATTGCCGTAACGGATCACGCGGATGCCGCCGGCGTTGGTGGCAATGTTGCCGCCGATCGAACAGGAGCCGCGTGCTGCGAAGTCCACCGGGTAGGCCAGGCCGTGTTCGCGGGCCGCGTTGTGCACGGCCTCGAGCGGAATGCCCGCCTGCACGGTCAGGGTGCGATCGACGGCATCGAAGGCGAGCACGCGGTTCATCCGCTCCAGGCTAAGCACCAGCTCGCCATTGGCAGCGACCGCGCCGCCGGACAGTCCGGTGCGACCGCCCGAAGGCACCACCGCGACATTTTCCTCGTTGGCCCAGCGCACGATCATCTGCACCTCCTCAACCGAGGACGGCAGCGCCACGGCCAGCGGCGCCGGCGTCCAGCGCCGGGTCCAGTCGCGACCGTAGTGCTCCAGGTCACCCGGGTCGGTGCTCAGGCGCAGGCCGGGGGCGCGGGCGGCAAGGCGATCCAGTGAGTCGGTCATTGGCGAGTCGGTCATCAGCGGGCCCGTGGTCGGATTCCTGCTCCCCGCGCGAGGCGGACGGAGGCACTCGGTAGCGTGCCAGCAGCCGCCGCCCGGCGCCAGTGATGCAGCGCAGCAAACAGCCCCGATTTCTGAGATAGTCAAACGCCACCCCACCTCCCCGACACACCGTGACCCTGCAGACCTCTTACCCGAAGTCCGACATCCGCGTGCTGCTGCTGGAAGGGGTCGCCCCGACCGCGGTGGAGAGCTTCCGCAGCGCCGGCTACTCACAGATCCAGACCTACGACAAATCCCTGCCGCCGGAACTGCTGCGGCAGGAGATAGCGGCCGCGCACATCGTCGGCATCCGCTCGCGCACGCAACTCGACGCCGACGTGCTGTCGCACGCGCGGCGCCTGATCGCGATTGGCTGCTTCTGCATCGGCACCAACCAGGTCGACCTCGACAGCGCCGAGCTGGCCGGGATCCCGGTGTTCAACGCGCCCTACTCCAACACCCGCAGCGTCGCCGAACTGGTCGTCGCCGAGGCGATCATGCTGATGCGTGGCATCCCGCAGAAGAACGCGCAATGCCATCGCGGCGGCTGGTCGAAGTCGGCCGCCGGCAGCCACGAGGTGCGCGGCAAGACCCTGGGCATCGTCGGCTACGGCCATATCGGCACGCAGGTCGGCGTGATCGCCGAAGCGCTGGGCATGCAGGTGATCTTCCACGACATCGAGACCAAGCTCTCGCTCGGCAACGCGCGCGCCGCAGCCGGACTCGACGACCTGCTCGCGCGCAGCGACATCGTCACCCTGCACGTGCCGGAGACCGCGGCGACGCAGGGCATGTTCGGCGCGGCGCAGGTCGCGCGCATGAAGTCCGGCGCGCACCTGATCAACGCCTCGCGCGGCACCGTGGTCGATATCGATGCGCTCGCCGCGGCCCTGGCGTCGGGCCAGGTCGGTGGCGCCGCGGTCGACGTGTTCCCGGTCGAGCCGCAGGGCAATGCCGATGCTTTCGTGTCGCCGCTGGTCGGAATCGACAACGTGATCCTGACCCCGCACATCGGTGGCAGCACGCTTGAGGCGCAGGACAACATCGGCCTGGAAGTGGCGGCCAAGCTGATCCGCTACAGCGACAACGGCTCCACGCTCTCGGCGGTCAACTTCCCGGAAGTGACCCTGCCCGAACACACCGGCAGCCTGCGCCTGCTGCACATCCACCGCAACGTGCCGGGCGTGCTGTCGCAGGTCAACGACGTGTTCTCGCGCCTGGGCGTCAACATCGACGGTCAGTTCCTGCGCACCCACCCCAAGGTCGGCTACGTGGTGATCGACGTCACCGCGACGCAGGCACAGGCGGCGCAGGTGCGCGACGAACTGGCGCGGATCCCGGGCACGTTGCGGGTGCGGATCCTGTATTGAGCCGGTGACTGCTGGCGCCAGTGTTTGCCGGCGCCTGCATCACTGTCAGCTTCGGGCCAGCCATTTGCGCGCCATGCGCTGCATCGACTCGTCGCTGGCCGGGTCGGCGACGATCGCGGCGATCGGCCGCCACGCCAGGTCGTGCGACTCGTCACTGACGACGTAGTCCTCGTTGCCGTGCGCGTGCACGACGTAACGCACATCGTAGTGCCAGTGGCCCGGCACGTCGCCACGCTCGGGGATCCAGTGGCGATCCAGGTCGAACATTTCCGGGTCCACGCTCAGGCCGGACAGGCCTGACTCCTCCTCGGCTTCGCGCAGTGCGACCCGTGCCAGGTCGCGATCGCCATCGGCATGCCCGCCCAGCTGCAACCAGCGCTCGAGCTTGCGGTGGTGCGTCAGCAGGATGCGCTCACCACCGCGATCCACCAGCCAGGACGAAGCGGTGAAGTGGCCGCTCAGGTGCACGCGTTCGAAAACCGTGCCGGCGGACGACAGGAAGCTGGAGAAGTCCTGCGCGACTTCCTTCTCGTCGGGCCAGCGCGCGGCGTACCGCGCCAGGGCAATGCGGAGCGCGCCGATGGATTCGTCGCTGCCGGGGGCGTGGTTGTCTGCGCTCAATGGAATTGCCTGATAAGGAATGCGGCCATTTTAGGCCTCCATGCGAGAACTTTTCGGGGAGTTGACTAAGACGATTCCTATTCCTCCACTCCACCGCGTTGCGCAGGCTCGGCTGAAAGGACAGCGGAGCTTTCATGGACGATTCAATCAGGCAGCACCGTCGCGGTGATGCGGTTCACAGGCAGGGTTCCCGACGCAGACAGCGGCCACGGCGCCCGCTGCTGGCCGCGGCGGCGGTGGCAGCGATGGCGATGGCTGCCAGCGCCAGCGTCCAGGCCCAGGCCACTGCCAACGGAGAGGCCGTCCGGTTCACCGGCCCGCTGGCCAGTTCCGGGCCACCACTGCCCAAGGGCCTGCTCAACATCGAGCCGTATCTGATCAACACGCAGACCGTCGGCCGTTACGACGCCGATGGCCGTCGCCACGACGTCGACGGCGCTTCCGATGACTGGCAGATCGCCGTACCCATCCAGTACGGCGCCACCGACCGGCTGTCGTTCGGCGTCACCCTCAACGCCGTCTACGCCCCGGACCACGGTTCACAACGGCACCTCATCGCCGGCGATACGCGGCTGTCGGCCTCCTGGCTGCTCGCTCAGGGCAGCGACGCGCACCAGTCGAAGCTGACGCTGTCGGCGCGCCAGAACCTCACCACCGGCCAGCACGACCGCCTGGAAACGCGGCGCAATCCGGGCGCCACCGGCAGCGGCGCCAACTCGACGACGCTGGCCCTGGATGGACAGGCGCATTTCCTGGCGCGCAACAACCTGCGCGCTCGCGCCGGGGTGGCATGGCGACTGCCGGGCGCGCGCGCGGGCCTGCATGGCGAAAGCGCCTACCGCACCCGGGACGGGTTCGAGGGTGATGCCGAACTGGGTCACGGCGTGGTGGCCAATCTTGGCGCCGAGTACAGCATCAACCCGAACTGGGCCCTGGCCTCGGATCTGGTCTACGAGTACGACGACGCCATTCGGGTTCGCGGTCGCGGCGTGGAAGGCGGGGTCGACGTCACCCTGCCGTCGTCCTGGCGCGTGTCGGTCGCACCGGCGGCCGAGTACCACTGGTCCGACAACGCCGGCGTGATCTTCGGCGCGCTGGTGTCGCTCGATGGCCGCAACAGCGCGGCGATCGTCTCGCCGCAGGTCGCGGTCAACCTGGTGTTCTGAGCCGCCGGCGTGCACCGGGGCGCGTGCATCCCGGAGCGTGCGGGCACCTTCGCGTATACCACGGGGTCATTACCTTCCACGCTTGCCGCTGCTTTCCTGCGTGGGTTAAGGTGGCCCGCCCCCCACGGCCCATACGTTTCGCTTGCCGCCTGAATGGGTGGCAGATCACATTTCAGGGGAATCAGATGTTCAAAAACCTCTTCATCACCAAGCCGGTGGAGCCCGCCGGTCACGTCGATGCCGGTGAGCCCGTCGAAGGCAGCCTGCAAGGCGAGGTGGTCTTCAAGCGATCGTTGACCGCGACCCAACTGGTGATGCTGGGTATCGGCGCCGTCATCGGCGCCGGCATCTTCGTATTGTCCGGCCACGCCGCCGCCGAGCACGCCGGCCCGGCCATCGTCCTGAGCTTCATCATCGCCGGCTTCGCCTGCGCCCTTGCCGGCCTGTGCTACGCCGAGTTCGCGGCAATGATGCCGGTCTCCGGCAGCGCCTACTCCTACTCCTACGCCACGCTGGGCGAGTTCGTCGCCTGGTTCATCGGCTGGAACCTGGTCCTGGAATACATGTTCGCCGCGTCGACCGTCGCGGTCGGCTGGTCGGGCTACCTCAACAGCTTCCTCGAACACTTCCACATGGCCTTGCCGGCTTCGTTGGCAGCGGCACCGCTCAACGTGGTCAATGGCAGCATCGTGTACACCGGTGGCCTGATCAACCTGCCCGCGGTGTTCATCGTCGCGGCGCTCAGCGGCCTGTGCTACGTCGGCATCACCCAGTCGGCGGTCGTCAACTCGGTGATCGTGGCCATCAAGGTCATCGTCATCGTGCTGTTCGTGGCGTTCGCGACCAGCTACATCAACCCGGACAACTGGGTGCCGTTCATCCCGGAAAACGAAGGCCCGGGCAAGTACGGCATGTCGGGCGTCATCCGCGGTGCCGCGGTGGTGTTCTTCGCCTACATCGGTTTCGACGCGGTCTCGACCGCGGCCGGTGAAGCAAAGAACCCGCAGCGGGACATGCCGATCGGCATCCTCGGCTCGCTGGTCATCTGCACGATCATCTACATCATCGTCGCGCTGGTGCTGACCGGCCTGCTGCCGTACCACCTGCTCAGCACGCCCAAGCCGGTCGCGACCGCGCTTGAAGCCTACCCGTCGCTGGCCTGGCTGAAGATGATCGTCGAGATCGGCGCCATCGCCGGCCTGAGCTCGGTGATCCTGGTGATGCTGATGGGCCAGCCGCGCATCTTCTACTCGATGGCGCAGGACGGCCTGATGCCGAAGGTCTTCGCCAAGGTGCACCCGAAGTACCAGACCCCGTACATGGGCACGATCATCGTCGGCGTGTTCGCCTGCCTGCTGGCCGGCTTCCTGCCGATCGGCCTGCTCGGCGAACTGGTCTCGATGGGCACCCTGCTCGCCTTCGCCACGGTCTCCATCGGCGTGCTGGTGCTGCGCAAGAGCCGCCCGGACCTGCCGCGCCCGTTCCGCGTGCCGGCTGCGGCGATCATCTGCCCGCTCGGCGCGGCCGCCTGCCTTTACCTGTTCTGGCAGCCGTTCTCGGAGCATTGGCACCTGATGACCGGCTGGACCGCGATCGGCATGGCGATCTACTTCTTCTACGGGTATCGCAACAGCAAGGTTCGCAAGGCCCAGCGCTGATCCGCTGAGGCACGTGCCAAGGCCGGCGGCATTCCCGCCGGCCTTGTTCGTTCAAGCCCGCTCCACAAGAGCAGCTCCATCCAATGCCGGCCCCGCCGGACCTGGGAAGCAATAGATGTTCGGACAACTCTGGGCGACCAAACACCCCCACGCCAGCCATGCCGATGCGCAGGGGCTGGAACTGCACCGCACGCTCGGCCCCTGGGGCCTGACCGCCCTCGGCATCGGCGCGGTCATCGGCGGCGGCATTTTCGTCATCACCGGCCAGGCTGCGGCCGACCATGCCGGCCCGGCGATCGTGCTGTCTTTCATCCTCGCGGCGATCTGCTGCACCTTCTGCGCGCTGGCCTATGCCGAGTTCGCGGCGATGGTGCCGGTCTCCGGCAGCGCCTACACCTACACCTACGTCACGCTCGGCGAACTGGCCGCGTGGTTCATCGGCTGGATGCTGGTGCTCGAGTACGGCGTGTCGGCATCGGCCGTCGCCGTCAGCTGGACGGGTTACTTCCTGAGCCTGCTCGATCATTTCGGGATATACCTGCCACAGGCACTGGTCAGTGCGCCGCTTGATGCGCAACTCAAGCCGACCGGCGCAATCGCCAACCTGCCCGCGGCCGGCATCGTGCTGCTGCTCACCTGGCTTTGTTACGTGGGGATCCGCAAGTCGTCGGCGATGAACATGGCGATGGTCGTGCTCAAGACCGGCCTGATCCTGCTGGTGATCTTCGCCGGCTGGAAGTATGTCGATCCGGCCAACTGGCATCCTTTCATCCCGGCCAACGAAGGCCCCGGCAAGTACGGTTTCGAAGGCGTGCTGCGCGGTGCGGCGCTGGTGTTCTTCGCCTACATCGGCTTCGAGGCGGTGTCGGTGGCGGCGCAGGAATCGCACAAGCCGCAGCGCGATCTGCCGATCGGCATGTTGCTGTCGCTGGCGATCTGCACGGTGCTGTACATCGCCATGGCCGCGGTCATGACCGGGCTGGTGCCGTTCGCCGAGCTTGGCACGGATGAGCCGGTGGTCACTGCGGTTGCGGCGCATCCGGAACTGGCCTGGCTGCGCGTGGTGGTCGAGATCGGTGCTCTCATCGGCCTCTCGTCGGTGGTGCTGGTGATGATCATCGGCCAGCCGCGCATCTTCATGATCATGGCGCGCGACGGGCTGCTGCCGCCGTTGTTCACCAAGATCCACCCGGTGTATCGCACGCCGCACATCAACACCGTGATCACCGGCATCGGCATCGCGATCCTGGCGGCGCTGTTCCCGCTCGACGTGCTCGGCGAGTTGACCTCGATGGGCACGCTGATCGCCTTCGCCGCGGTCTGCGCCGGCGTGCTGATCCTGCGCCGTACCCAGCCCGATCTGCCGCGTCCGTTCCGCGTTCCGTTCGCGTGGGTCATCTGCATGGCCGGCATCCTCAGCTGCCTGGCGCTGCTGTCGACCATGACCGCGCACAACTGGATGCTGATGGCGGTATGGACCTCGATCGGATTCCTGATCTACTTCCTGTACGGCTACAGGCACAGCAAGATCAAGAAGGGTTGATGCGCGGTTCGGACGTCGGCAATCCCGGGTGCGCTTCGCTCACCCGGGCTACACGGGCGCCGTAGCCCGGGTAAGGCCGCAGGCCGCACCCGGGTTTCGGTCGTCGGCAATCGCAGGTTCGGACGTCAGAGCGCGTCGATATCGCCCAACGCGCGGATCAACCGGCGCGCACGTTTATCGGGTTTGCTCTCCGGGGCGCGGTAGCCGTTGCGTTCGGCGATGCGCTGGGCGCGCAGCTGCTCTCGCGCCAGGCGCGAGGCTTCAGTTTCGGAATACAGGGTCTGGGCGGCACTGGCCGGGCCGCGCGTATCGTTCAACGCGAGCACGCTGATCTCGAAGACCTCTTCGCCGCGCGCGACACGTAACGCATCGCCCACGCGCACGACCCGTGATGCCTTCGCGCGCTGGCCGCCGACATCGACCTTGCCGGTCTCCACGGCCTGCTTGGCCAGGCTGCGGGTCTTGTAGAAGCGCGCGGCCCACAGCCACACGTCCAGTCGTACTGCCTGCATCGGCACCGGTTGTTCTGTCACTGCGATTTCCAGCCTCGCGGCCTGCGTATCGGCCAACGCATTATCGCCGAATCGGCCCAGTGTTCGCGTGTGCAATCAGGCATGCAGCCTCTTCGCGGCCCCGGTGCTACCTTGCCGCCCTTCCCTTCGCCAGGTCCCGTGATGCCGCCCAGACAGCACAACCTCACCGAAGGCCCGATTGGCCGCAACCTCCTCGCCTTCGCGCTGCCGATCCTGGCCGGCAACGTGGCGCAATCCCTGAACGGCTCGGTGAATGCGGTCTGGGTCGGCCGCTTCCTCGGCGAAGAGGCGCTGACCGCCACGGCCAACGCCAACAACATCATGTTCTTCCTGATCGGATCGGTGTTCGGCTTCGGCATGGCGGCCACGATCCTGATCGCGCACGCGATCGGCGCGCGCGACATGGTCCAGGCCAGGCGCGTGATGGGCACCAGCGCGACGTTCTTCATTGGCCTGTCGGTGGTGATCGCGGCGCTGGGCTGGTGGTTGTCGCGCTACCTGCTGGCGGCAATGGGTACGCCAGGGGTCTCGCTGCAACTGGCCGAGGATTACCTGCAGGTGATCTTCCTGGCGATGCCGATCCTGTACACGTTCGCCTTCATCTCGGCAGCGCTGCGCGGCGCCGGCGACTCGCGCACGCCATTCCGTTTCCTGCTGGTGTCGGTGCTGCTCGACATCGCCTTCAACCCGCTGCTGATCTTCGGTATCGGACCGTTCCCGAAGCTCGGCATTGCCGGCTCGGCGTGGTCGACGCTGCTGGCGCAGGGCCTGACGCTGGTGGCGCTGCTGCTGTACCTGCGCCATCGCAAGCACCCGTTGTGGCTGGGTCGGCGCGACCTCCACATGTTCCGGATCGACCTGACGATCCTGCGCGCGCTCGTGGTGAAGGGCGTGCCGATGGGCCTGCAGATGGTGCTGATCTCGCTGGCGATGATCGCGATGATGACGATGGTCAACGGCTACGGCACCGACACCTCGGCCGCCTATGGCGCCGCCTTGCAGCTGTGGACCTACGTGCAGATGCCGGCGATGGCGATCGGCGCGGCGTGTTCTTCGATGGCCGCGCAGAACGTCGGCGCGAATCGCTGGGACCGCGTCTCGGCCACCGCCAAGGCCGGCGTGCTGTTCAACTTCCTGCTGACCGGCGCGATCATCGCGCCACTGATCCTGCTCGATCGCTGGACGATCGCGTTGTTCCTGCCGGAAGGCAGCAGCGCGCTCGAGGTTGCCCGGCATCTCAACCACATCTCGGTGTGGTCGTTCCTGTTCTTCGGCGTGACCTTCGTGGTCTCGGGCGTGGTGCGTTCGACCGGCGCGGTCATTCCACCGCTGCTGATCCTGGCGCTGGCGCTGTGGGGCATCCGCGTGCCGTTCGCGCACCTGCTGCAGCCGACGCTGGGCGAGGACGCGATCTGGTGGAGCTTCCCGGTCAGCGCGTTCTGTTCGATGCTGATGGCGCTGTCGTACTACCGCTGGGGCAACTGGCGGCGCGCGCGGATGCTGCCGCCCGATCCGCACGAGGTTGCGATGCCGGCCGAAGTACCGGCGACGCCGCCGTCGCCGGTCGCCGATCCCAGCGCGGACACCGACGAGGACGCCGGTCTGGCAGAAGCCGCAAAGCTGTAGAACGTAGCCCGGGTAAGCGCAGCGCACCCGGGGTCCGATGCGGCCGAAATCCCGGGTGCGCTGCGCTTACCCGGGCTACTCGGGCGGCCTGGTGCACAAATGCAAACGGCCGCCCTGAGGCGGCCGTTGCAGTTCGCAGCAGGCTGGGCCTGCGCGGTATTACTCGGACTTGGTGTAAGCCGACAGATCTTCCTTGATGCGCGCCTTCTTGCCCTTCAGCGCACGCAGGTAGTACAGCTTGCCGGCGCGGACCTTGCCGCGGCGCTTGACGTCGACCGAAGCGATCGTGGCGCTGTGGGTCTGGAAGACGCGCTCGACGCCGAAGCCGTGCGAGATCTTGCGCACGGTGAACGACGAGTTCAGGCCGGCGTTCTTGATCGCGATGACCACGCCTTCGTAGGCCTGGACGCGCTCACGCGTGCCTTCCTTGACGTTGACGTTGACGACGACGGTGTCGCCCTGGCTGAAGTCGGGCAGCTGACGCTTGATCTGCTCGGCTTCGAAATTCTGGAGGAGCGTG